>CAZDDK010000018.1:13550-27426 GCA_964504185.1 uncultured Rhodoferax sp.
ATATCGCACTCGCGGCACAATGGCTGCATGACCAAAAAGCTCGCCGGCCACCTGCTTGTTGAATGCCTGATTGCCCAGGGCGTCACCCACGCCTTCGGGGTACCGGGTGAAAGTTACCTCGCCGTGCTCGACGGCTTTCACCGTTACCGCGAGCACATCCAGTTCATCGTCAACCGCCACGAGGGCGGCGCAGCCTTTATGGCCGAAGCCCACGGCAAGCTCACCAGCAAGCCCGGTGTGTGCTTCGTAACCCGTGCGCCCGGTGCCACCAACGCCTGCATCGGGGTGCACACTGCGTTCCAGGACTCCACGCCCTTGGTGCTGTTCGTGGGCGACGTGGCCAGCGACCAGCGCGACCGCGAGGCGTTTCAGGAAATGGACTACCGCGCCATGTTCGGCCCGTCCACCATGGGCATGGCCAAGCGCGTGGAGCGCATTGACGATGCGGACCGCATCCCCGAGTACGTGGCCCGCGCCTTTGCCACCGCGCTGGCCGGACGCCCCGGCCCCGTGGTGCTGGTGCTGCCGGAAGACATGCTCACCCAGGCGCTGGATGCTGCCAAGCTGCCCAGGCCCCTGCCACCTGCGCCAGCATTTGGTGGTGAAATTGGCCAACAGCCCGCGCAAAATATAAGAGTATTGCTATCAAAAGCAGAGCGACCCCTGGTGATTGCCGGGGGCAGCGGCTGGACGCCCGCGTCGGCGCAGGCCCTGCAGCACTTTGCACAGACCTGGTGCCTGCCCGTGGGCAACGCGTTTCGTTTTCAGGACACCTTTGACAACTACCACCCCCACTATGCAGGCGACGTGGGCATTGGCATCAGCCCCGCCCTGGCCCGGCGCATCGAGGAGGCCGACCTCATACTGGCCCTGGGTCCCCGACTGGGCGAAATGACCACGGGCGGGTACACCTTGTTGCGGGTTCCCAGGCCCACGCAAACGCTTATTCACATCCACGCCAGCGCCGAAGAGCTGAACCGCGTCTACCAGGCCGACCTGGCCGTGCACGCCAGCATGGGCACGGCCGCCCATGCACTGGCTGCGCTGGAGCCACCGCCCGACCTGCCGTGGCGGGCATGGACCGCAGGCTGCCACGCCGACTACCTGGCCAACCTGCAACCCAGCACCATTGCCGCCTTGCCCGCAGACACCGAGCGCGGCCTGGTGGACATGCCACGGGTGATGCAGGCGCTGCAAAAGCACCTGCCCGCAGACGCGGTGGTGACCAATGGCGCGGGCAACTTTGCCAGCTGGGTGCACCGTTTCCACCGATTCCATGGGCTGGCCAAGGGCCACAAGACCCAGCTGGCCCCCACCAACGGCGCGATGGGCTACGGCGTGCCGGCAGGCATTGCGGCGGCCATCACCACGGGGCGCACCGTGTTCACCATGGCGGGGGATGGCGACTTCCTGATGAACGGCCAGGAACTGGCCACCGCCGTGCAGTACGGGGCCAAGACCATCATCGTGCTGCTCAACAACGGCATGTACGGCACCATCCGCATGCACCAGGAGCGCGCCTACCCGCAGCGCACGGTCGGAGCAGGCACCACGCTGCACAACCCGGACTTCGCCGCGTTGGCACAGGCCTTTGGCTATGTGGGTGTGCGCATTCAGCGCAGCGAACAGTTCGAGGCGGAGCTTGTCGCCGCGCTGGCACGCGCGCAGGGCACGCTGATCGAGGTGGTGCTGGAGCCTGAACTCATCAGCACCCGTGCCAGCCTGGGCACCATCACGCAGACGGCGCTGCAACGCTAAGCGGGGTAAAAAAAATGGGGCTGCTATTAATGTAATAGCTGTATCGCCTTATTTCACGCGGGCTGGTGGCATATTTCTTGTGAAGCTACCAGTCTTGTCCAATACGGTTTGGTTCCCAGGCAAATCGTCCAACAGGCGCAGGTAGCCAAGCCCGCCTTGACGCATTCGCGCACCAACAACTCATGAATGGACGGGGGAAGCGGAGAGCTTGACACCGAGCGCATGAAGAAGCTTGAGCACAGTGTCGTAGCGCGGCTTGGCCCCTGGCGTAAGCGCCTTGTAGAGGCTTTCGCGTCCAAGACCTGCATCCTTGGCGAGCTGTGCCATGCCCCGGGCGCGAGCCACATCACGCACTGCCGCCAAAAATACATCGGGATTGGAATCTTCCAGCGCTGCGGTGATGTATTCCGAAATGGTTTCTTCATCATCAAGGTAGTCGGCAGCATCAAACGGGGCAAATGTAGCCATGGTTCACTCCTTATCCAAAGCACGTGCTATTTCAATGGCGCGTTTTATGTCGCGCTTCTGAGAGGATTTGTTTCCGCCCACCAGAAGCAGATAGTGCACCTCGCCACGTCGTGTGAAATAGACGCGATAGCCGGGGCCGAAATGAATGCGCATTTCAGAAACTCCCTCGCCGACCGGTTCACAGTCCCCGAAGTTGCCATGCTCGGCGGAACGAATGCGAAGAGCGATGCGAGCACGGCCTAGCTATGCAAATTTCACGCGGGCTAGTGGCTGATTTGTCATTAAGCTACCAGCCGAAAAGGACCCCCAGCCAGACCCTTGCCACCAGCGCCAGCGGAGCCAGCGCCACCAGCGTGCCCAGGACGGCGCGCGGTGTGCGCCGCGCCAGGCACAGGCGCAGCACCAGGTAGGCCGAGAACCCTGTGCCCAAGGCCAGCAGCAAGGCGCGCACGCCGGGTACCCACGCCAGTGGCACCCCTTCGGCCTTGAGGTGGCCCAGCGTCAGCATGGACAGTCCCAGGAACACCCCGGCCCCGGCCACCGGAACCAGCGCCAGCGCCAGTTTCTGCCAGGGCAGGGCGGGGTCGCGCAGCACCCGGGCGGCCAGCCACACACCGGCCCAGACCGCCGCGCCCAGTGCCGCGCCACCGCCCAGAATCCACGCCAGGATGCACAGGCCATCCAGCCAGGTGAATACGTCGTTTGCCGCCGGGTAATGGGTCAGCAGCCACCAGGGGGCGTTGTCGTCCAGCAGCGGCAGCCAGTCGTTTTCGATGAGCCACTCTGCCAGCGTGGTCTTGATGCGCACAAAGAGGCGGCTGGCCGACCAGGTAAAGGCCGCCGTGGCCACACCGATCACGCCAAAGATCAGGGTCATGGCCTCGCCGGTCTTGGCCGCCTTGGCCGGTGTGGCCAGGATTTCGTGGGCGGGAGAGCGCAGGCCCAGGCTGACCGCGCCGTGTTCACCGGCACAGCGCCCGCACGCGTGGCAGGCGGAGGCGCTTTGCATGTGGCGGATGTTGATCAGCGGTGCGCAGTGCACGGCGTGCTGGCGTGGCCCGGTGTGTTGACGCCACTTGGATTCATCAACGCCAAAGTGCAGCGGGGCAATCTTGGCCAGAAGCCCAAACACCCCATTGGCCGGGCACAGGTAGCGGCACCAGACGCGGCTGCCCTTGCCATAAACCAGGCCAACGGCCACGGCAGCCACCGTGGAGCCGCCCAGCACCAACAGCGCTGCCTGCGGGTATTCGTAGACGCTGACCAGCTGGCCGTACACCGTGGTGCAGACAAAGGCGACAAAGGGCCAGCCGCCCCAGCGCAGCCAGCGCGGAATGGCCCGGCCCAGCCCATGGCGGCTGGCCAGCTCGGTCAGCGCGCCCTCGGGGCAAAACACGCCACACCAGACACGTCCCAGCAGCATGGTGGCCAGCATCACAAACGGCCACCAGACGCCCCAAAACAGGAACTGCGCAAACAAGCGCAGGTTGTCCAGGATGTGCGCATCTTGCGGCGGCAGCGGCATCCACGCCGGGACGATCACCAGGCCCCCGTAGAACACCACCACGGCCCACTGTAGGCCCATGATGGCGCGCTGGTGGCGGCGCATGGCCAGCCCCAGGCGCGCCAGCGGGCCGCGGGACTGATCGGGGGCCGAAGCAGCGGGCAGCGGGTGGATGGGAATGCTACGCAACCCGGCGCTCCGGGCGCATGGCACGCAGCATTGCCAGCCAATAGGCGGCGTACACGCCCACCAGCATCAGGGAGGGCCGCGCCCGGTAGCCCACCAGCGCCGACAACAGGGAGCCCAGGCGTTGGCTGTCGTCGAGCAGCCAGGCGCTGTCCCACAGGGGGTCTACCAATGCGGGCAGCAGGCCTGCACCGATCAGGCGGTCCACCGCACTGACCAGCAGGGCCACGGCAAAGCACAGCAGCATCCAGCCGCTGAGGGCAAAGAAGCGCCGGTAATCCAGGAAGCGCAGGCCCCGGCCCAGCGCCCAAGCGGTCAGGGCGGCCAGTCCAAAGCCCAGCACGGCACCCACCACCACGTTGGCGGAGTTGCCAGGCTCCAGGCTTACGCCGTACAGAAACACGGCGGTCTCTGCGCCTTCCCGGGCAATGGCCAGCGCGGCCACGCCGGCAATTCCGAGAAGGCCGGAGCGCTGCATGGCCGTACCCAGATCCCGGTGCAGGCTGTTGCGCAACCCGGCACCGTGGCGGCGCATCCACAACACCATCTGCATGATGAGGCCGGCTGCCACCAGCAGCATGCCGGTCTGGAACCACTCCAGCGCTTCGCCGGTGAGCTCGTCCTGGGCGGACACCATGACCCACCCCAAGGCACCGGCCAGGCCCAGGCCGCAGACAATGCCGACTCCCAGTGCGCGCAGGCCCGCCGCTCCGGTGGCGTTGAATTTCAGCCAGGCGTGCAGGATGCCGACCACCAGCATGGCCTCCACGCTCTCCCGCCACACAATGAACAGGGCGCTACCCATGGTTGTTCTCCTTTACTTGGCCACCATCTGCCCCTGGGCGGTTTCCGGGTGGAACTCGCCAAAGAACTTGTAGCTGCCGGGTTTGAGTGGCTGAAAGATCAGGAAGCTGGTGACGCCGGGTGCCAGCACCTTTTCCTTGCGCAGCTCGATGCTCTCGAACTCCTCCGCGCCAGGTCCTTCGTTTTTAATGATGAGGCGAAACTTGGTGTTGGCCGGCACCTCCAGCGTGCTGGGCACAAAGTGCCCGGCGCGGATGACCAGGTTGACGGTGGGCATGTCCGCAGGCTGGGCCAGTGCGGGAGCCATGGCCATCGCCCACCAGGTGCCCAGCGCGGCCCACGCGGAGATCGCGAAAGAAGAGGTCATCCGCATGCTGTTTCCCTAGAACATGAACTGCGAGCGCAGGCTGAAGATGCGCACATCGGCCGCGCCGGTATCACCGCCGGGGCTGGCGATGAACTGCAGGCTGGGCGTCAGCTCAAACTGCTTGGCAATGCGCCAGCGGTAATACAACTCGGCCACGCTTTGGGATGCACCCAATTCCAACGGCTCCTGCGTGTCGGCAAGTTTGTAGGCGCGGTAGGCATCGCTGGTGCGCAGCCAGCCCAGGCCCAGGCCCAGGCTGTCGCCACCGCGGCTCCAGTAGGAGCCATTGGCCTCCAGGCCCAGCGTCAGCGCGCGGTCGAACTTGACCTGCCCCAGGCTTTCCTGGCCGTAGCGGGCGAACACGGTCATGCCGTCGCCCATGCGCTGGTCCACCGACAGGCCCCAGCCACTGTGGCGCTCGGGGCTGACCAGGGCGGCATCGGCCAAGGGCAGGCCCAGCGCAAAGGGCACGGACTGCGGGTTGCTCCAGGCGTAAGCGCGGTAGTTGCCCAGCAGGCCGCCAAAAAAGCGCTGCTGCGTTTCGGCCTGCAACATGGCCATGGGCGCGCCCAGGCTGCCCTGGTAGTTGGCACCGCGCTCCCCCGCGCCGAACAGGCCCAGGGAGAGACGCCAGCTTTCCAGCTTGTCGCTGCTGTCCAGCAGCGAGATGCGCAAGCCCGGGGCAAAACCGTTGGCGTCCACGCCAATGTCGCCACCCGCATCCAGCAAGGGGTTGTGCACGAACACCGAGTTCAGGAACTGGCGGGCTTCATCTCCGGCCGCCGTGTTCTGGTCAAAGAACACGAAGGGGTCCATCTTGCCCACGGTCACTTCCAGCGACTGCTTGGACGCGGGTTTGAAGCCGCCCAGCGGCAGCGGAATAGTGGCCTGGTACCAGGCCTGGGCCAGGAAGGCGACCGAGTTCTCGGAACTCAGCCCGCTGACCTGAAAGACCGTGGCGTTGGGGTTGCCGTGCAGTGCAGGCAGGCCATTGATCCCGCTGCCTTGGCCCAGGCGAAAGTGGGCGAACAGCGACTGTTCGGTGTCGCCAATGGATTCCAGGGGCAGGCTGACGGTGACATCGGCGCGGTGGGTCAGCTGGCCGTCGGGCACGTTGCTGCCCAGGGCTTGCTGGGCCACCACGCCCAGGCTGGCGCTGCTGGACACGCCGTCCAGGGCACCCATCTTGCTGACGGGACCGGCCATTTCCTGCGTCCGGGCCTCCACCGCCTTCAGGCGCGCACTGAGATCGGGTTCTTTTTCGCTGATGGTGTCGCGTTCCAGGCTGTCGGCCAGCAGGGTTTGCTGCCGCTCCAGCGCCTGCACGCGGCGCTCCAGCGGCATCGTCTGTGTGGTTGCCACGGCCTGCGCGGCGCTGGCGCGGCTGGCGGCCAGTTCCCGTTGCAACTCGGCATTGGCCTGCTCCAGCTTGTTCACGCGGGCGTTGAGCTGTTGCAGGAGCTGGGCCAGCTGCGCATTGGTGGCGGCGTGGGCACCGCCGCCCAGGCCCAAGGCCAGCGTCAGCGCCACGGTTTTCAAGGGAAGGGGGCAGCGCATGGCTTAGTACCCGCCCTTCTTGCCGATTCCCACATAGCTGAAGTCGTATTCCACGTCAAACGGCTTGAACCAGGGGCGCACGCCGGTCTGGCGGTCGGTGTGCCGACCAAAGTGGGCGTGCTTGTTCTCGCTGGGCGGCAGGATGGTGTATTTGACATGGTACTTTCCGGGGCCGAACAGCTTGATGTTGTCACCGTAGTGGGGGCCATCGTTGGCCACCATGGGCATGAAATCCCCCTGGACCTTTTGGTTGGTGCCGACCTTGGTGACCTCAAACTTGACCAGCAGATAGGGAATCCACGCACCCTCCTCGAAACCGTTGGGGTTGCCCGCCAAGGCCTTGATGTCGGCCTCGATGTGAATGTCGGACTCCTCGGCCTTCTTCATCATGCCCTCAGGCTCCATCACCACCGGCTGCAAGTACACGGCGGCGATTTCCATGCCAAAGCGCTGATGGGGCGTGCCAATGGGGTACTCCAGCGCCTGTGCGCTCAAGGCAGCAGACAACACGGACAGGGCCGCCAGGGTTTTGAGGGCGGAAGAATGGCGAAGGGAGTGCATGGTACGTCCTAAATGAGAATAATTATCAAGACGGCAATGATATCCGTTCGCATTTGCAAGAATGGTGATTCCACGCAAAAGATTGATCTGAATCAGACGTTGTGTGAATCCAGGTTCTTGCAGCCGCGCCTGCCAGGCATGCCATGTGGTATAGCGAAAAAGCTGGACGCGGGGCGCGGTCTGCAGTAATGTGCGGCCTTCGCAGCGCCACTGCGCGCAAGGGGGGACTACCATGCAAACTGTCAGCACCTGCCTTTGGTTCGATGACAAGGCTTTGGAAGCCGCTGCGTTTTACACCAGCCTGTTTCCCAACTCCCGGATACTGGACACCCAGTACTACCTGGAAAAGGCCCCGCGACCGGCCGGGTCGGTGCTGACGGTGAAGTTCTGTCTGGATGGCACCGAGTACGTCGCATTGAATGGAGGCCCGCAGTTTCCGTTTACCCCGGCAATGTCCTTGGTGGCGTATTGCTGCAGCCAGTTGGAGGTGGATCGCCTCTGGAAAAGCCTGGCGGTGGGTGGAAAAAAGGGGCAGGGTGGGTGGCTGACCGACCGCTTCGGGGTGTCGTGGCAAGTGGTGCCGCGCGCGCTGCTGGAGTTGCTCAATACCGGCAACTCCGCTGCCTCACAGCGGACCTTTTCCGCCATGATGGGCATGACACGGCTGGACCTGGCGGCCTTGCAGCGGGCCTACGACAACGTGACCTGATGGGTTTGCGGTTCGCTTGTGTTAGAAGCATGGCCTGGAACATTCCCAGGACACAGTGGACAAGCCCATGAACAGAAATTCCCTTTTGAGTGTGCTTCGGTTGGCTGCAGTAGGCGCAGCCGCTTGGGGCGTGTCGATGGCGGGCTTTGCCCAGTCTATCGGCCCTGCGCAACGGCGAACCGAAGCCGCCTTCCAGGCCGCACGGACCCAGCCCCCGGCGTTGTGGGCTTTTCTCAAAGACATGCCCAAGGGAGGGGATTTGCACAGCCATTTGTCGGGGGCCATTTATGCCGAATCCATGGTCGCGTGGGCGGTGGATGACGGGCTGTGCGTGGACACCCGGACGCTGACGGTGCTAAAGCCGCCCTGCGACGCCGCCGCTGGCACGGTACCGGCCAAGGAGGCGCAGGCCGATGGCCTGCTGTACCGCCGCATGGTTGATGCCTGGTCCATGCGCAATGCGCAGACATCGGGATTGAGTGGGCACGACCAGTTCTTTGACAGTTTTGGCAAGTTTGGCCTGTCCAACAAAAACCGCACGGGGGACATGCTGGCCGAAGTGGCGGCACGCGCCAGCGCCGGGGGGGTCAGCTACCTGGAATTGATGCTGACACCGGCGGGCTCTGAAGTGGCAAAGGTGGCCGCCAAGGTGGGTTGGAACGACGATTTTTCCGCCATGCGCCAGGGCATGCTCCAGGGCGGGTTGCCCCAGTCCGTGGAGCGCGCGGCTGAGACTTTGAGCGGGGCCGAAGCCCGCAAGGCGGAACTGCTGCACTGCGCCACGCCTTCGGCCGACCCGGGCTGCAAGGTGACGGTGCGCTACCTGTATCAGGTGTTGCGGGGCTTGCCACGGGAAGTGGTGTTTGCGCAAATGCTGGCGGGCTTTGAGCTGGCGGCCCGCACACAGTCGCTAGTGGTGGGACTCAACCTGGTGATGCCGGAAGACGCCTTGGTGCCCATGCGCGACTTCTCGCTGCATATGCGCTTGCTGGACTACCTGCACAGCGTCTACCCCACCGTGCAGGTCAGTTTGCATGCCGGGGAGCTGGTGCCGGGCCTGGTGCCGCCAGAGGGTTTGCGCTTCCATATCCGCGAGTCGATTGAGCGCGGCCATGCCAGGCGCATTGGCCACGGCGTGTCCGTCATGCAGGAAGACGACGCAGCGGGTTTGCTCAAACGCATGGCGCGCGACAAGGTCCTGGTGGAAATTTGCCTGACCAGCAACGCCGGCATTTTGGGTGTGAGCGGTGCCCAGCACCCGCTGTCGGTGTACCTGAAACACGGGGTGCCCACGGCCCTGGCCACCGATGACGAGGGTGTTTCCCGCTCCGAAATGACCCACGAGTATGTGAAAGCCGTGCTGGATCAGCACCTCAGCTACCGCCAACTCAAGACCATGGCCCGCAATAGCCTGCAGTATGCGTTTGTGGAAGGTGCCGCGCTGTGGAGAGACGTGGAGCGCGCCAGGCCCGTTGCCGCCTGTGCTTCCGCGCGTGCGGGGGCAGACCATGCCGGTTCGCGCTGCCAGGCCTATCTGGAACAGAACCCCAAGGCCCGGTTGCAATGGCAATTGGAAAGCGCCTTCACGCGGTTTGAGCGCACGTTCTGATCAGGCGGTCTGCAGGTCCAGAAAGTCGAGCGCTGCATCCAGGTGCTGGGCGTAGTCGCTCAGCGCGTGGTCGCTGCCGGGCAGCAGCGTGATGGCCGCGCCGGGGTAGTGGCCCGTCATCTCGTGCCAGTCCAGCAACTCATCGCCCTTGGCGATCACCGCGAAATAGCGTTCAGGGTGGCGGATGTGGGCAATCTCCTGCGCACGCAATTCCTGCACATGCGCCGCTTCGAAGACGAAATGCTGCTGCGGGTCGTGCCAGACGGTATGGTCGCCCAGGTGCGCCGCCAGGTCGCGCGCCGGATACACGGCCGGATTGAGCAGCACCGCCTTGCACCCCCAGCGCTCGGCCAGCCAGGTGGCGTAAAAGCCGCCCAGTGATGAACCCATGACCGCCGTGGTGGACAGGGGCCAGTCGGCGGTGGCCCGCAGCACCTCGTCCATGGCCTGCCGGGGCGAGGCAGGCAGGGCCGGGCACAGCCAAGTGACCTGGGGGTACCGCTGCGCCACGGCCGCCGCGGTCATGCGGGCCTTGGTCGATGCGGGGGACGAACGAAAGCCGTGAAGGTAGAGCAGGTGGGTGGTGGGCATGGGGCAAGGATAATGCGGTGAAATTGGCATGTAGCCCGCGTAATAGATGAGTATTACGCTATAAATAGTGTAGCAAACACCAAAAAAAGGCCGGTTTGCACCGGCCTGTCAACTTTTTGAGAAATACCGCTGCGGCTTACTTCATGTCTACGCCGTAGAAAGTGTGGCGGCCGAAGGGGCTGAGCTTGAAGTCCACCACCTCCTTGCGCACGGGCTTCAACTGCACGGCGTGGGCGATGGTGAACCAGGGCGCTTGTTCCTTGAAGACCACCTGGGCTTTTTCGTAGAGCTTGGTGCGCTCGGCGGGGTTGGAAACTACCTTGGCTTTTTGCACCAGTTCTTCAAAGGGCTGGTGGCAGAACTTGGCCACGTTGGAGCCGTTGGTCTTGGCGGAGTCGCACCCCAGCAGGTTGTTGAGGAAGTTGTCCGGGTCGCCGTTGTCGCCGGTCCAGCCCAGCATGCCCATCTGGTGTTCGCCGGCCTGCATGCGCTTGCGGTACTCGCCCCACTCGAAGCTCTTGATTTCGGCCTTGACACCAATCTTGGCCAGGTCGGCCTGCATCAACTCGGCAATGCGCTTGGCGTTGGGGTTGTAGGGGCGCTGCACCGGCATGGCCCACAGGTCGGTGGTGAAACCATTGGGATAGCCGGCTGCGGCCAGCGCCTTTTTGGCGGCTGCGGGGTCAAAACCATCGTCCTTGATGGATTTGTTGTACGACCACTGGGTGGGCGGAATCGGGTTGGTGGCGGGCACGCCGGTGCTCAGGTACACGGCGGAGACGATGGCCTTTTTGTCGATCGCCATGTTGATGGCCTTGCGCACGCGCACGTCGTCAAACGGCTTCTTGGTGGTGTTGTAGGCCAGGTAGCCGATGTTCAGGCCGGGTTGCTCCAGCACGGTGACATTGGCGTCCTTGCGGATGGCATCCAGATCGGCGGGGTTGGGGTAGGGCATGACATGGCACTCGCCCTTTTGCAGCTTGGCCCAGCGCACCGAGGCGTCCGGGGTGATGGAGAAGATCAGGTCATCGATCTTGGCCGCGCCCTTCCAGTAGGGGGTGAATGCCTTGAAGCGGATGATGGCGTCCTTCTGGTATTGCACCAGCATGAAGGGGCCGGTGCCAACGGGTTCCTGGTCGATCTTCTCAGGCGTGCCGGCCTTGAGCATGGCGATGGCGTATTCCTTGGACTGTACCCCGGCGAACTGCATGGCCAGGTTGGACAGGAAGGGGGCTTCGGGCTTCTTCAGGGTGATCTTGACGGTGTAGTCGTCGATCTTCTCCACCGACTTGAGCAGCTTGGGCATGCCCATGTCGTTGAAGTAGGAGTGGTTGGAGCTGGTGACCTTGAAGTAGGGGTCGGACTCCACCCACTGGCGTTCGATGGAGAACAGGAAGTCGTCGGCGTTGAAGTCGCGCGAGGGCTTGAAGTGCTTGTTGGAATGCCACTTCACGCCCTTGCGCAGCTTGAAGGTGTACTCCAGGCCGTCCTTGGAGATGGTCCAGCTTTCCGCCAGGGAAGGCTCGACCTTGGTGCCGCCACGCTCGAAATGCACCAGGTTGTCGTAAATCTGCTCGGTGACATCAAAGGACGTGCCGGTGGTGTTGATGCTGGGCGCAAAGTTCTCGGGGCTGCCCTCGGAGCAGTACACCAGGGTCTTGGCGGCTGCGGGGGTGAGCGCCAGCAGGGCGGGCAGGGCCACAGCACACAGCAGGGCGGTCGTGGTCGGGCGCAGACGCGCTGGCACGAAGGAATGGGTCATCAAGAAACTCCATAAAAAATGGGGAGCGGTCAGCACCCCCAACAACAAGTGAACCAGGCGGATAGCCCGGTCGCCGAACGGTCATGTTAAGCGAAGGTGCCGCGCCGCGCAGTGGGGGTTTTCACCCGTTGGCAGAGGCATTTGCCAGCCGTTCGGCTTCAAAGCAGGCGACCTTGCGGCCGTGCACATCCAGCAGCGGCGGGCGCTCTGCGCGGCACTGCGCGGTGGCGTGCGGGCAGCGGGTTGAAAACACGCAGCCCACGGGCGGATTGAGTGGGGACGGCAACTCGCCCTTGAGCACCGTGCGGTGCACCGCTGCTCCACTGCCGGCCAGGCCGGGCGTGGAACCCAGCAGTGCCCGCGTATAGGGGTGCAGCGGACGGTTGAAGATGGCGTTCTTTTCGCCATGCTCCACGGTGTGTCCTAGGTACATGACCAGAACGTCGTGGGCGATGTGGCGCACCACGCCCAGATCGTGCGAGATGAACAGGTAGGCCAGCCCCAGGTCGCGTTGCAGGTCGGCCAGCAGGTTGAGCACCTGGGCCTGGATGGACACGTCCAGCGCCGAGACCGGTTCGTCGGCCACCACCAAGGAGGGGTTGAGCATCAGTGCCCGCGCAATGGCAATGCGCTGGCGCTGGCCACCCGAAAACATGTGCGGGTAGCGGTCATAGTGTTCGGGGCGCAGGCCCACCAGGGCCAGCATGGCACGGGCCTTTTCGGCGCGCTCGGTGGCGTTCAGCCCGGTGTTGATTTCCAGCGGTGCTTCCAGGATCTGGCCGATGCGCTTGCGGGGATTCAGGGAGCCGTAGGGGTTTTGAAACACCAGTTGCACCTTGTGGCGCAGTTCATGCCGTTCTTGCGCCGTGGAGGCGACCACATCAATGCCACTGAGGTGCAGGCTGCCGTCGGATGGGGTTTCAATCAGGCTGACCATGCGGGCCAGGGTGGACTTGCCGCACCCCGATTCGCCCACGACGGCCAGGGTCTTGCCAGCGTGCACCTCAAACGATACGCCGCCTACGGCCTGCAACAAGTCGGGCGTGCGCAGCAAGCCTTTGCTGATGGGATAGATGCGGCGCAGGTTGCTGGCCTTGGCGACTGGCAGGGGCAGGAATTCGCCCGGTGTTGGCAAGGCGGTCATGCGGCCACTCCGTGCACGGCTGCGCCGTGGCGCTGTGGGCGTTGGAGGTCGCCCAGGGGGTAATGGCAGCGCACCGCACCGTCTGCCCAGGCACGCAGGGGCGGGCGGGTCTGGCACAGGCCGTCATTGGCATCGCTGCAGCGCGGGGCGAACAGGCAGCCTTTGGGGCGGTCATACAGGCCCGGCACCATGCCGGGAATCGTGGCCAGGCGGCTATGGCCGTCGTTGCGCTCGGGCAGGGCGGCCATCAGTGCCTCGGTGTAGGGGTGTTGGGGCTGGGTGAACAGCGTGTCGGAGCCGCGTTGTTCCATGATTTGGCCGGCATACATGACGGAGACGCGCTGCGCCATTTCGCTGACCACGCCCATGTTGTGGGTGATCAGCACCAGCGCCATGCCACGGTCCGTTTGCAGGCTGCGCAGCAGGTCCAGGATCTGGGCCTGAATGGTGACATCCAGCGCGGTGGTGGGCTCGTCGGCAATCAGCAGCTTGGGGTTGCAGGCAATGGCCATGGCAATCATTACCCGCTGGCTCATGCCGCCGGAAAGTTGGTGCGGGTACACACCCAGTCGGCTCTCGGGCGCGGGAATGCCGACCTGTTCCAGCAGTTCGATGGAGCGTTTGCGGGCAGTCTTCTTGTTTAGGCCCATATGCAGCTTGAGCGTCTCGGCCATCTGAAAGCCTACCGTGAAGCAGGGGTTCAGGCTGGTGGTGGGGTCCTGGAAGATCATGGACAGGTCTTTGCCCGTCAGGCGGCGGCGTTCGCGGTCGCTGAGCTTCAGCAGGTCGTGGCCATCAAAACGCAGCGTGTCGGCCCGGACGCGGCCCGGGTAGGCCACCAGGCCCATCAGCGCCA
>CAZDDK010000019.1:0-6501 GCA_964504185.1 uncultured Rhodoferax sp.
GTGTACGACTCCCAGGGGGTCGCGTCTCCGGTCAGCCTCTACTTTGTCAAAACGGATGGAACGCCCAACACCTGGGATGTCTACACGGATCTCACCAGTGCCACCTCAATTGGACAACTGACGTTTGACGCCGCCGGTGCCCTCGTCGCACCCACGCCGACCGTCACCACGGCCGGTGTCAATTTTGGCAAATTCGGCATCACCCTTGCATCGCCCACCACCATTCCATCCAACAATCCCAACGACGCGGATGGCTTTCTGGACGGCCCCCTGGACCTGGTGCTCGATGGAGCAACCCAGTTCGGCACCAGTTTTGCGGTGTCCAACCTCACGCAGGACGGATACACGTCGGGCGAGCTGACCAAGGTCAGCATTGGTGAGAGCGGGGCTGTGACGACCACCTACTCCAACGGCCAGACGCAAACCGCGGGCCAGATCGCTCTGATGAACTTCCGCAATGTTCAGGGACTGCAGCCCGTTGGCGGCAACAACTGGATTGAGACCGCCGAGTCCGGACAGCCGGTTCAGGGTGTCCCCGGCGAAGGCAAGTTTGGTGCCCTGCGCTCCGGCGCGCTGGAAGACTCCAACGTAGACCTGACGGCCGAGTTGGTCAACATGATGACCGCACAGCGCAACTACCAGGCCAACGCGCAGACCATCAAAACCCAGGACCAGGTCATGTCTACCCTGGTGAACCTGCGATAAGCCGCCATGGACCGCCTGATTTACACCGCCATGACGGGGGCCAACGCGGCCACTAGTCGGCAGTCCATTTTGTCCAACAACCTGGCCAACGCGCAGACTACGGGCTTCAAGGCGGAAATGTCCACCTACCGGGCCGTACCACTGAATGGGGAGGGTGCGAGTACCCGGGTGTTCGCCATTGAAGCCTCCTCGGGCTACCTCAACACCCCGGGTCCTGCGCAGCGCACTGACCGCAAGCTGGACGCGCTTCCCTCGGGCAGCGCCTGGTTTGCCGTTCAGGGCCTGGACGGCACCGAGGCATACACCCGCCATGGGCATTTCGAAGTTTCCTCCGATGGAACGCTGGTGAACAGCCGCGGTTTGCCGGTTCTCTCCAACGGCGGCGCACCCATCACGGTGCCTGCCAATGCGGAAATATCCATTGGCCATGATGGCAACATCAGCGCCAAGGTCGGCAACCAGCCCAGCAACATCATTGGACGGCTGAAATTATCCACGCCAACAACCGAAGACCCGATCAAGCGCAGCGAGGACGGCATGTTTCGCACCACCTCCGGCGAACCTTTGCCCAACGACGACACCGCCGAGCTTCAAGTGGGGGCACTTGAAGGCTCCAACGTCAATTCCATAGAAGCCATGGTGGGCATCATCCAGACTGCGCGCCAGTTTGAAGCCCAGATGCGGCTGTTGCAAACCGCCGAATCCAATGACCGTTCCGCCGGCCAGCTTTTGAGCCTGCAGGGCTGACACCCACCGCAGACCAGACCCCTTTAGGAAGCACGACCATGATCAATTCACTCTGGATCTCCAAGACCGGGATGGAAGCCCAGCAAATGCAGCTGGATGTCATCTCCAACAACCTGGCCAACGTTTCCACCAATGGTTTCAAGAAGTCGCACGCGGTATTTGAAGACCTGATGTACCAGAACCTGCGCCAGGTGGGGTCCAACACCTCGGAACAGTCCACACTGCCCAGTGGCCTGCAGGTGGGACTGGGCGTGCGCACCGTTGCCACCAGCCGCAATTTTTCCCAGGGAAATTTGCAACAGACGGGCAACAACCTGGACATCGCCATCCAGGGCCAGGGCTTCTTCCAACTCACCATGCCCGATGGAACCCTGGGCTACACCCGCGACGGTTCTTTCCAGGTCGATAACCAGGGACGCCTGGTCACCGCCAGCGGGTTGCCGGTTTCGGGAGGTATTACCGTTCCCGCCAATGCAACATCCGTAGCCGTGGCCACGGACGGCTCGGTGTCCGCCTCCATTCCTGGAACCACTGCGCCGCAGTCCATAGGAACCATCACCCTGGCCAGCTTTGTCAATCCGTCCGGGCTGGAGCCCAAAGGCCAGAACATCTATGTCGAAAGTGCCGCATCCGGGCAACCGGCGGCGGGTACCGCTGGGGCCAATGGATTGGGGGCGTTGATGCAGGGCTACGTGGAGACATCCAACGTCAATGTGGTCCAGGAACTGGTCACCATGATTCAAACCCAGCGGGCCTACGAGATGAATTCCAAGGCGATACAAACGTCTGACCAGATGCTGCAGAAACTGGGACAACTGTGAGGTGGCGCATGAAAACCATTGCCGTAGCCGTGGCTCTCGCATGGATCACCAGCGCCTGCCAGCCGCTGCCCAAAAAGGTGGTGGTCGATTTCGCCGAACCCAAAGTCAGTCAGACCCCGCTGACCGTTCCGGTGGCCGCCAAGCCCGCAACGGGGAGCCTGTTTCAGTCCGCTGGCTACCGCCCCGCCTTCGAAGACCGGCGCGCTCGCGCGCTGGGCGACACGGTCACCATCCAGATTGTGGAAAACGTAACCGCCAGCCAGAAGTCAACCTCCACGGTCAATCGCAACACATCCATTGATTCGAACATTACCGCCCTGCCGTTCAACGACCTGTCTGGGCTTTCGAAGCTGGGGATAGGCGCTGCCACCAACAACAATTTCTCCGGCAAGGGCGGAACCGAGAGCGCCAACACCTTCTCGGGCTCCATTACCGCCACAGTCATCGAAGTCATGCCAAACGGCCACCTGGTTGTGGCCGGGGAAAAGCAGATCGGCGTAAACCAGAACGTGGATGTGTTGCGCTTTTCCGGCACGGTGGACCCGCGGCTGGTGCAACCGGGCAGCATCGTCAGCTCCACCCAGGTCGCCAACGTGCGGGTGGAGTCCCGTGGACGGGGCGCGCAGGACGAAGCCCAAACAGTTGGCTGGCTTTCCCGCTTCTTTTTAAGCTTTCTGCCGTTCTAAAGTTATCCAGAATTGTGCCGAGGGGTAACAGATCCGCCTGGGTCTTCCCAACAACCAACTCCGCACATGACCACCTGGACCACACTGGCACACACCACCGCCACCCTGAGGGCGCTGGGAACCCTGTGCCTGGCGCTGTGCCTGTTCAGCACCGCCAACACGGCCCACGCGATGCGCATCAAGGAAGTCGCCGCCGTGGAAGGTGTGCGCTCCAATCAGCTGACCGGGTTCGGCCTGATCGTCGGACTGGATGGCACCGGCGACCAAACCACCCAGATGCCCTACACCACCCAGGGGCTGACCAATTACCTGCAGCAGTTGGGCGTCACGCTCACCTCCACAGCCCTGTCGCAGCTGCAAATGAAAAACGTGGCCGCCGTGCTGGTGACCGCCCAGCTACCGGCCTTTGCCCGGCCCGGCCAGATGCTGGACGTCAACGTCTCGTCGCTGGGAAATGCCAAGTCCCTCAAGGGGGGAACGCTGATTGCCACCCCACTCAAGGGCGCGGACGGAGAAATCTATGCACTGGCCCAGGGCAACCTCATTGTGGCGGGGGCCGGTGCCTCGGCGGGGGGCAGCAAGGTCCAGGTCAACCACTTAAGCGCCGGGCGCATCCCCGACGGTGCCCAGGTTGAACGCGCGGTGCCCACCCCCCTGCAGGACGGCAACCATATCAACCTCAGCCTGTCTGCTTCGGACTTTCAGGTCGCCCGCAAGGTGGCGCAGGCCATCAACACCCAGTTCGGAGCGGGAGTGGCACAGGCCCTGGACGGGCGCACGGTGCGCGTCACCGCCCCCACCAACGCCAACGACCGGGTGAACTTCTTGGCCGAACTGGAAGAGCTACCGGTCCAGACCTCGGTGGCGGCCGCCAAGGTCATCATCAATGCCCGCACCGGGTCCATCGTTTTGAACCAGGCAGTGACGCTGGGCGCATGCGCCATTGCGCATGGAAACCTCTCCATCAATATCTCGTCCACACCCAGCGTGAGCCAGCCCAATGCCCTGTCGCAGGGGCAGACGGTGGTCACCGAGAAAGCCAACATCGAAATCAAACAAGAGCCGGGCAAACTCATTCAGTTGCCAGAAGCGGCCCAGCTTGCCGATGTCGTCAAGGCGCTCAATGCGCTGGGCGCGACGCCCCAGGACCTGCTGGCCATTTTGCAGGCCATCAAGTCAGCCGGTGCGTTGAATGCGGAGCTGGAGGTCATTTGACATGGCCTACGCACCCCTCTCCACCGCGCACACGCTGGCGGCCGACGCCCAGTCGCTGGGGGCACTCAAGCTCGACGCCGGCAAGGCGACGCCAGCCGCCATTCGGGAAACCGCCAAACAGTTCGAGTCGCTCTTCATGCGCGAGCTTTTGAAAAGCATGCGCGAAGCCACCATGAAGTCCGGCCTGCTGGACAGTCCTGCCAGTGATCTGGGCACGGATTTGCTGGACCAACAGATGGCGGTGCACATGTCGGGCCAACCCGGCGGGTTGACCGAGCAGATCGTGCAACAGCTCACCCGCCAAATGGGCACGCAGCAGGCCAGCCCGACGGTTCCGTCCAATGCAACAGCACGCACCACCAAGCCATTGCAGACAGCACCGCTGGCAGCCACGGCAGCGCGTGCCCCCACCGACAACCAGACCCGGTTTGTGCAACAGCATTCCAGCGTCGCCGCAGACGTTGAACGCGCAACCGGCATACCCGCCAGCTTCATGCTCGGACAAGCGGGACACGAGACGGGCTGGGGCAAGCACGAAATCCGGCAAAAAGGTGGTGCCCCATCCCACAACCTGTTTGGCATCAAGGCCGGGGCCAGTTGGACCGGCAAGGTCGCCGAGGTCACCACGACCGAATACGTTGACGGCGTAGCCCAGAAGCGGGTAGCCCGCTTTCGGGCCTACGACTCCCCTGCCGAGTCATTCAAGGACTATGCGCGTCTGATCTCGCAGAGCCCGCGCTACGCCAAGGCACGCGAGCAAACCGGCTCGGTGTACGCCTATGCCAGCGGCCTGCAAAAGGCGGGCTACGCTACCGACCCGCAATACGCCGCCAAACTCAGCCGCGCCATCAACGCCACGCTGGCCATCCAGCGTTCACAGGCCTAAGGTACTCCACCATGAGCATACTGAGCATCGGAACCCGCGCGCTCCAGGCCAACCAGGTGGCCCTACAAACGGCTGGCAACAACATTGCCAACGTCAACACACCCGGCTATTCGCGCCAGTCGGTGGTGTTGCGAACGGTGGAGGGCCAGTTCACCGGGGGCGGCTACATCGGCAAGGGTGTCGATGTGCAGACCATCCAGCGCAACTTCAGCGCGTTCCTGACCCGCCAGTCCACGCTGGCCGCATCCACGCAGTCTGCCGACGTGACCCGCGCCGACAAACTCAAGCAACTCGAAGGGCTTTTCCCCAGCGGAGCGGGCGGCTTGGGGGCCATTGTCAATGACATGCTCAATGCGTTCTCCGACGTCGCCAGCGCCCCCACGGACCTCACCGCCCGCACGGTGGTCCTGACCCGGGTGGACGAGGCCGCGGCGCGGATGCGCTCGGCCTCTGCACAAATCGAAGACCTGCAGGCCGGTGTCTCACAGGAACTGAGCCAGAAGGTGGAGAACATCAACAGCCTGGCAAAGAACATTGCCAGTGTAAACAGCGAGATCGCACGGGCCACGGGCAGCGGCCAACCGCCCAACGATCTCTTGGACCGCCGCGACCAGCTGGTGCGCGAACTCAACCAGTACATTCAGACCACTTCCGTTGCCGCCGATGACGGCACGGTGGGCATCTTCATTGGCGGCAGCCAGCCCATCGTACTGGGGACCAACGCGTCGACCGTTTCGCTGGTCAAGGACTTTGGTGGCTTGGCCGCCAACAAGCTCGCCGTGGATCGCAACGGGATCCAGGTCATGATGGACGAAAACACCCTGGGCGGCGGCGAGGTGTCGGGTTTGCTGCGCTTCCAGAACACCGACCTGGTGGAGGGGCGCAACCTGCTGGGACGGCTGACCATGGCCATCAGCACCGAGATGAACACCCAGCATGCGCTGGGGCTGGACCTGGATGGCAACATTGGCGGCAACATCTTCAGCCCCACCACGTTTGGCGGCCCCAACGTCCTCATCCCCACCCCACCGGCAACACTGAACACCGGTGCAACAACCCTGGCCCTTTCCATCAGCGACACCAGCCAGTTTGCCGCCTCCGACTACGAGGTCAACTTCACCTCGCCCACGGTGGGAACCATCGTCCGGCGCTCGGATGGCGTCGTCACTGCGTTCGATTTTGGCGTGACCAATCCCGTTACCCTGGATGGCCTCAACATCACCAAGGGGGCAGGAGTGGCCGCAGCGGGCGACCGCTTCCTGCTCAAGCCCTTCAGCACCTCGGCCTCCACCATTCAGCGGGAGTTTTCCACCCCGCGTGCCCTGGCGGTTGCCAGCCCCGTGGCCGGGCAAATGGGGGCCACCAACACCGGCAGCTTGCAGTTGGCATCGCTCATCGCCCGCAGCAACCCGCCGTCGGTCACGCCCGTGACCCTGACCTT
>CAZDDK010000019.1:6601-20093 GCA_964504185.1 uncultured Rhodoferax sp.
GTGAATCTGGATGAGGAAGCCGCCAAGTTGCTGCAATTCCAGCAGGCCTACCAGGCCTCTGCCAAGATGATCCAGATTGCGCAGAACATATTTGATACCCTGATACAGGGCCTGACCCGGTAACGGGACCCGTCTGGAGAACCCCCATGTCCACCCCCTCCTTTGCTCGCGTGGGAAGTGCCAACACCTACGACAACGCCCGCAACAACCTGATGGCGCGCCAAACCGCCCTGGCCAATCTGCAGGAGCACCTGACCTCGGGCAAACGCGTCAACACCGCCAGCGACGACCCGACCGCCGCCGCCCAGGCCGAGCGGGCACTGACCCGCATCAACCGCATCCAGGCCGACCAGCGGGCGCTGGACGCCCAGAAAAACGCCATCACCCAGGCGGAAAGCACGCTGGGCGATGTCAACGACACCCTGCAAAGCATCCGGGAACTCGTTGTGAATGCCGGCAGCGGAGTGCACTCTGCGGCAGAGCGCAGCATCATTGCCGGCCAACTCAAGGGCCTGCGTGATCAGGTGTTTGCACTGTCCAACCGCAAGGACACCAATGGCCAACCCCTGTTTGGTGCCCTGGCCAGCGCACTCACGCCCTTTGTGGGGCCGCAGACCACCGCACCCGACTACACCTTCAAGGGCCTGCCCGGACAGACTGCCAGCTCGGAAGTCGCCATTCCGTTCACACTGGACGGCGACAGCGCCTTCATGCACCAGCCTGCGCGCGACGCGGTATTCAACGCCACCGTCAGCACCATCCCCACGACCCGTACCCTCACAACCGACAATGTCGTGGTCACCAACACCGCCACCGTGGCGGCCACCGCTGCGGCGGCCACCACGGCAACCGGCGTGCCCTACCCCGTCTACAGCATTGCCTTCACGGCCGTGGACTCCACCACCGTGCCTGGCACCACCACCCTGACCTACAGCATCACCGAGACGCCGTCGGTCACCCCCCTGGGTGCACCCGCGCCCTTTGCGCCCGTCACCATCAGCTACCCCAGCGCCACGGCGGCCCCCATCACCGGCATTCCGGGCTTGTCGTTTTCCGTTACCGGCACACCCGCCGTGGGCGACACCATCACGATTGAGTCGCAGCCCAGCATCTTCAGCACGCTGGACGACGCCATTCTGAACATTGGAAGCGCCGCCAACAACAACGCTGCAGCCCAGGCCGTCAGCCAGGCCCTGCACAACATCGACATCGGCATGGCCCGGGTTTCCGCCGTGCGTGGCCAGGCCGGTGACCTGCTCAACCGGGCCGACCGGATCACCGACAATCAGGGCAAGCGCAGCATCCAGCTCGAAGGCGACCGCTCCCGCGCCGAAGACCTGGACATGATCAAGGGCATCTCCGACTTTCAGAACCAGCATACCGGCTACCAGGCCGCCCTGCAGTCCTACGCCCAGGTGCAAAAGCTCTCGCTGTTCAACTTCATCAGCTGATACCGGTTCGGTCCAGCGCACGCCATGTCCGACTCGGTTCTGGGCAGCCTTGCTCTCGGTTTTGAGCGCATGTGGAACCCGCAGCGGCGCTGCGCTGGCGTGCGCCTGCGTGTTGCGCCACGGATCGCCGGCGCGGTGGATGCCCGCCATTTGCTGGACGCGCTCGGCAGCGCATGGGCCGAATCGGACCCGATACTGCTGCAGGTGCAATCGCCTGCCCTGCTGGACGATCTGCTGGCGCAGCGCCCGGTCCGCGCCATCTGGCTGGAGATTGCCGACGACGACCTGATGGATACCGCCACTGCGTCCCGCGTGCGCCTGGCCTGGCAGCGTGGCTGGCCCCTGGTGTGGAGCGGTCCACCCGGGCTGGCCCCGGCACCCGACACACAGGCCTGGTTCCACAAAACCCTGCACGCCCTCACCCCGTTTGAGGCACTGGACGCCCTGCACGCCGCACGATCCGGGCATCTCCCTGACGGGCCCGCCCGCAGCACCTGCCTGTACCAGGACCTGCCCAGCCAGGCCCTGGTGAACCATGCGCTGGACCAGCAGCGCGTGTGGGGCGTGGTTGGCTGGCCCACGGACGACATCCTGCACGCCAACCGCCTGCGCCCAATCCAGCCATCGCACCGGATCATCCATGCCCTGCTCAAGGCCCTGGAGCGCGACGCCTCCTTTGACGCGCTGGAGGACCATCTGGTGCAAGACCCCTTGCTGGCCTACCGCTTCCTGCGCTTCGCCAACTCGGCCCTTGTGGGTGCGCGCGGCGAAGTCAGCAGCGTGCGCCAGGGTTTAATGGTGATGGGCCACACCCCCTTGCGCCGCTGGCTGGCCGAGCAGCTGCCGAACGCCAACGAGGACACCGACCTGGACCCCATCCGCGCATCCATGGTGCTGCGCGCCCACCTGATGGCCCACCTGAGCGATGCCGGTGCCCAGGACGAACTGCGCCGCGAAGTGTTCTTGTGCGGTCTGCTCTCGCAACTGGACCAACTCCTGCACGAGCCCCTGGGTGCCGCCCTGCAACGCCTGCCCCTGCCGGGCCGCATCGCGTCGGCCGTGGTGGGCCGGACCGGCCCCTACGCCGCGTGGCTGGAAGTGGCCGAGGCACTGGAATCGGGCAACACCTCCCTGGTCCGCACCGTCTGTCAGGCCCATGCAATGGCGCCAGATGCGGTCAACCGGGCGCTGTTGCGTGCGCTGGGGTCGGTTTAGCGATTCATCATGAAGGGATTTGGACCGGCGGTTTGAGTTTCAGCCGCGCCGCGTGTTTAACAAACGCCTTATCAAAGGTACGCAAATCGGTAGCCGACGCACTGAATGCCAGCACACATGCATCCTTGAAAGGCATACCTTGCCGCGCGTACGCAATGGCTGAAAAGACTTCATCGGCACTTTGTACCGTGACCCCCGGCAACTGCAACACGGCGTCCATTGCGGCCAGCGCTTGCGCGTCTGAAAAGGCAAGCACACTGCCAGTCAATGTGAAATAGACCTCCATCACAACCGGAGTGCAAACGAACAAGTCGCCTTTTTGAAAAAGTGCCCGCGCCGCCTCAAACTGCGCTTTGGGCTGGCGTGTCAGGAACCGCAGAATGACGTTGGTGTCAATCGCGATCACCGCATTTGCCCCCAAGCCTCCCGCGCACTGGCACCAAGCGCACTCCAGCGGATGCGCCTGCCTTTCAAATGGGGGGCCAACATGCCGGCCACGTCGTCCACATTGCGCCGCCTCGCATCGGCCTTGAGCACGGCTTCTCCGTTGCGCACTTCCCAGCGCACCGGATCGGTGGCGGAAATGTGCAGGGCAGCCAACACAGCTGGCGGCACAGTCAGGACGGTGGATGTGTGTGAGTTGCGCATGGTTTCACTCTCAGTAGGTTGGGAGTCAATCCATTGTATGTTCGGCAAAAATCGCAGGAATCCTCCCTCACTGACCGGCCCGCCGCTTCAGCCAGCGCATCAGCCCACCCACCACGGGCAGCTTTTCATACAGCTCCTCGGCGGCGTCCCAGTAGTCGCGGTGGTCCAGAATGCGGCCGTCGGGTGCCAGCTGCAGGTGGGAGCTACCGGCAATGGACTGTTCGGTGACCGTGTCAAAGCGGCGAAAGCGAAAGCGGAACTCCCACACCAAAAAGCACTGAGCGCCGTCCACAATGCTGCGCGTCACGTGAAAGCGCGGCGCGTCCAGCGCCACGAACATGTGCGCAAAAATGTGCTGCACGGCGGCCAGCCCCCGCACATCGTTGAACGGGTCCTTGAAGTGGGCATGGGGGGTGTAGATGTCCCCCAGCGCGGTCACCGATTCCGGGGTGATGGTTTCAAACGCCTGCACGATGCGGGCCACTGCGGTGCGGTAGTCGCCCTGCGGGGGAGTGGATGGCTGGGTCATGGCAGGTCAGGCCGATGGCAGGCGGCGCAGGGTGGCAAAGTAGGCCCGGTAGGGCAAGAGCTGCAGCAGCTTCATGCCCAGCGTGAAACGGCGCGGGAAGTGGACCTCGAAAGCACCCCGGGCCCAGCCGCGCAGCATCTGCCGGGCAGCCTCCTGCGGCGTGATCAGGGCGGGCATCTTGAAGCGGTTTTGTGCCGTGAGGGGCGTTTCTACAAAGCCGGGGCTGATGAGTGACACCCCCACACCCTTGGCGTGCAGATCAATATAGAGGGTTTCCGCCAAATGGATCAGCGCCGCCTTGGTGGGTCCATAGGCCAGGCTGTTGGGCAGGCCACGGTAGCCCGCGACGCTGCCCACCAGGCTGATGTGGCCCCGGCGCTGCGCGGGTTGCGCCAGCAGCAGGGGCACTACCGCGTCCAGCACATGCAGCGCGCCCAGGTAGTTGACCGCGTTGTGGCGCAGCAGCTCATCCAGGTCCAGCGCGGATGCCTGCTGCGGCGCGTAGTGCCCGGCGCAATACACCACACAGTCCAGGCCGCCACCGTGTGCCGCCTCGGTGGCCGCTGCGCGCACGCTGTGGCGGTCGGTGGCATCCAGCGGCACGGCCACTGCGCCTGGGTGCGCTGCCACAAAAGCATCCAGCTCTGCCACCTTGCGGGCCGACACCACCACCTGCGCGCCTTGCGCATGCAGGGCCGAGGCAGTGGCGCGCCCAATGCCGGTGGAAGCCCCCACCAGCCACACCCGTTTGCCATGCCAATCGCGCAGGGGTGGATTCAGCGGCATGGTGCAGGCAACGCCATGGTCGCCCCAATTACTATCATATTGATAGCTATAACACTATATTCTACGAGGGCTAACATCACTTTTCTCTCTTAATGAAGCTGAGCGTCACGTCGCCCAGGTGCACGCCCCACTTGGACATGGCCGCGCGGTTGAGCATGACGCGCGGGTCCATGAGGAACATCCAGTCGTCAAACTGCACCTCGATCACGCGCCCGTCCACTGGCAGCGACAGCGTGTAGCCCCACTGGAAGGCATTGCCGCTTTGCTGACCCTGGGCCAGGCCCACCACGTCGTCGGCACGGCCCACAAAACGGCCATCTCCCTGATCGGTCAGGCGCCAGATGCGCCGCTGCGTGCTGCCGTCCGAATAGGTGAAAGCTTCGTCCAGCACGCCCTCCTGCCCCTGCCAGCTGCACTCCATGACCACGGTAAAGCGCTTGACCACGGCACCGCTTCGGTCAGTGAAGATGCCATAGGCGTCCAGTGTGCCGTTGAAGTAGTCGCGCAGATTCAGCAGCGGGCGCTGCTGGGCATAGTCGCTCACCTTGGGGCCTGCGCAGCCCGCCAGGGCACCCAGCGCAATCGCCAGCGCGCCGCCCATCACATGTCTACGTTGCATATCCGAGGTCTCCTTGGGGGCGAATGAAAAACACATACAAAGCGGCTGCGGCGGCCGCTTTGAGCGCACAGGGCAGCAGGCAATACACCACCGTCAGCGCGAGCAAACTGTCACTGCTCTGCGCGCCAGGGGTGTAGCCCAGCCAGGCCAGCGCGGGCAGGGTCACACCGGCGGCCAGCGCCAGGTTGAGCTTGGCCACAAAGTTCCACCAGCCGAAATACATGCCTTCCTGTGCCCCGCTTTGGCGGGTGCCATCCCGCCCCAACACCTGGGCCAGCAAGGCGGCGGGAATGGCCAGGTCGCTGCCCAGGGCCAGACCACTGAGCGCGCAGACCACGGCGTAGGCGGCCAGGTCGCCCGCGCCCACCAGCGCGGCACCCACAAAGGCGGCAACCGACAGCACCATGCCGCCCAGCCAGGTGCGCTCCAAAGCCCAGCGTTTGACCGCACGCAGCCACAGCGGCATGGAGACTGCTGCACACAAAAAATACACACCCAAAAAAAGTCCCTGGTGCGCGGCATCGGCCTGAACCCGGTCCTGAATGAAGAACAGCACCAGGGTGGCGGGCACTGCCGTGGCAATGCCATTCAAGGCAAAAACCACCACCAGGCGCACAAACGCCGGTTGCCGCCATGGTGCCCATAGCGGTGTGCGCTTCACCCCAACGGCTTGCGCCACGGCGTGCGTGCGCGGTGCAAACGCCAGTGCCACCACACCGGCCCCCAGGGCCAGCGCCATCAGCCAGCCCAGTGCCCCCACGCCCCACAGTGCGGGCGCGGCGGAAGCCAGCACCACGCCCACCAGCCCCAGGCCCTCGCGCCAGGCCACCACCGTGCTGCGCTGCGCGGCGGTGTGGCCCAGGCGCGCGCCCCACGCCTGGTGCGCCACGGTGATGAAGCTGTAGGCCAGATAGGTCAGGCCCACACTGGCCGCCACCCACACCAGCAGGGGCGCGGAAGTGGCCAGCGGGTTGAAGAGGGCCGCAAAGCCCACAGCCAGCGCCAGCGCGGCGGGCACCATGGCGCGCAGCAGGGCACCGTCTCCCCGGCGGGCCAGGTGGTCACACAGACGGCCAATCCAGGGGTCCAGCACGGCGTCGAACAGACGCAAGGCCAGCAGCACGCTACCCAGTGCTGCCAGCGGCACACCCCACTGCGTGGCGTAATAGTGCGGCATGAGCACGTAGAGCGGCAGCGCGCAAAACGCCAGCGGCAAACCCAGCAGGCCGTAGCGCAGACCGTCAAGCCGGCTCAAAGGCATGGCGTGTTTCATGGCGTGCAGGCGGCCAGGGCGCAGCGCATCTGCGGCTCCGAAGTCTCGGGGCTGAGCCAGATGCCAAAGAACAGGCGGGTAAACAGGGGGTCGTTCGCCTCACCCAGCAAACGCCCGTTGTGCAGGAAGCGCGCGCCCACGCCCGGCGCATAAATCCCGGTGATGCGGTCGCCGGCCTGCACATCGGGAAACAGCGCCTGCATGCGGGCCTCCCACTGCGCGGTCTGTTCGGCTGAAAAATCCCCTTGGCGGCGCATTTCGGCCACTGAGCGCCGGGCGATGAGGTGGCCGCTGAGCGAGCGGCGGTACTCCAGCTCCAGCGCAAACGGGTGTTGCGCATAGCGCGCCAGCACAAAGTTGGCGTCTGTCCAGAGCCGGGCCTCGTAGATGTCCATGCCCAAAAAGCGCAGCAGGCTGCGCCCGCGCAACTGGGCCTGCGGCTGCACCCGCGCCACTTCGTCAGGTGCGGTGGCGGCGGGTGCCACGGGCACGGGCGCGCTGGCCAGGGCTTGCAAGCAAAATAGGGCTCCAGCCCACGTCAACATTGCGCACGCCACTATTGTTTTCATAGCATTTACTTCTGCAGGGTGACCTGCACCAGCTCAATATCCCCGGTGCGAAAGGCCGCCTCGCAGTAGGCCAGGTAGAAGTCCCAGATGCGCATGAAGCGCTCATCAAAGCCCAGGGCCAGCACCTCGGTGCGCCGGGCGTGGAAGGCCGCACGCCACTGGTGCAGGGTGTGGGCGTAGTCACCGCCGAAGGCGATTTCGTTCACCACCGTTAGGCCCGCGGCCTGGGCCTGGCTGCGCAGCGCCGCAGGGGAAGGCAGGCAGCCGCCAGGGAAGATGTATTGCTGGATGAAGTCGGTCGAATCCAGGTAGCGGGCAAACAGGTCGTCGCGAATGACGATGCTCTGGATGCAGGCTTTACCCCCGGTCTTGAGCAGGCGCGCCACGGTCTGAAAGTACTGGGGCCAATAGGCCTGGCCCACGGCCTCGACCATTTCAATGGAGCAGATGGCGTCGAACGGGGCATCCGTGATGTCGCGGTAGTCCTGCAGGCGCAAGTCTGCCGTCTGCCCCGCGCCCACTGCCACGCCCTGGCGCTGCAGCCGTGCGTTGGCCCACTGCAGCTGTTCGGTGGAAAGCGTCACCCCCACCACCTGCGCGCCGCAGTGCACAGCCGCTTGCTCGGCCAGCGCCCCCCAGCCGCAACCAATTTCCAGCACGCGGCTGCCCTCCGTGACCCCGGATTCGTCCAGGGCGCGGCGCACCTTGGCGGTCTGGGCCAGCGGCATGGGCAGATCGGGGTTGCCGTCGAACCAGGCACTGGAGTAGTTCATGGTGTCGTCCAGCCACAGGCGGTAGAAGTCGTTGCCCAGGTCGTAATGGGCGTGGATGTTCTTGCGGCTGCCGGCACGGCTGTTGCGCTGCAACAGGTGCTTGATGCGGTAGGCAAGACGCCCCACCCAGGTGCCGTACACCACCGATTCCAGCGCCTGGCGGTTGGCACCGAACAGGGCCAGCAGGCCCACCAGGTCCGGCGTACTCCAGTCCCCGGCGATGAAGCTCTCGGCAAAGCCGATGTCGCCACTCTTGAGGGCGGCGGTGAACACATTCCAGTTGTGCAGGTGCAGTTGGGCGTGCAGCACCTGCGAGCCTGCGTGGTCCTCATGGGCCTGGCCAAACCGGTGCTGGCTGCCGTCGGGCAGGTGCACCGTGAGCACGCCGGTGCGCAGGCGCTGCAACAGGCGCAGTACCCGCCGGGCGGTGAAGGGGGTGTTGGATGGCAGGGCCAGGGCCGCGGTGGCGGGCAGTGCGGTGGTCATGGTGCGGGCGGCGCAAGAATGGGCGGAAGAAAGATCGGGAGCCAGGGTGTGGCTGCGGGTAGCGCTCTGGGCGGGCGGTGCGGGCTTGGAGAAAAACGGCACCCGCTTGCGCCACAGCGCAAACGCCTGGCGGTGGATGTGCCAGAACACACCCAGCGTCATCAGCGGGTAGGTCCACAGGGCCTTGCGCCGCGCCGCGCCATCGAGCACCGCGAGGTCGCCGGTGATGCGCGTGTGCAGCAGCAGACCCTGCGCGTCGTGGTGGTCCACGCGGGCGCTCAGGCGAGTGGTGCCACCGCGCGGCTCCCGCGTGAAACAAAACGCGTAATGCCCGACCACCTGGCAGAACGGACTGACGTGGAAGGCCTTGTCGGCCACCACCGTCTGGCCCCACTGCGGCGCGGGCAGCACATAACAATGGCGTTCGCCAAAGGTGTTATTGACCTCGGCCACCACGGCGCGCAGGGGGCCGTCGGCACCACCCTCAAAGCAATACCAAAAGCTCACCGGCTTAAAGCTGTAGCCCCATACACGCGGGTAGGTTTGCAACCAGATGTCGCCGCCGGTGTCTTCCAGACCCTGCGCGCGCAGCAGGGCCAGCAGCCACGGCAGCGCCCCACCCTCTGCGGCGGTTTGACCCGCGCCGTGGTCCTCGTCAAAAAAACTCATGGCACCCGCGCGGTTGGGCCGCCAACCCTGCGGTGCGGCCCGTCCACGGGCAGTGCGCATGGGCAGCATCAGAAAGTAGGTGGCGTAGGTAAAGCGGTGGCTGCTGGGGCGCGTGCGGGCGTGGTGCACCTGGCCAAAGCCGATATGGGGCGCAGGCAGCAGCCCGGCGGTGGTCATGCGGCCTCCAGATCGCGCAGCAAGGCCTGCGCTGCGGCCTGACCCGCCTTGAGCCCGTCTTCGTGAAAGCCGTAGCCCATCCAGGCACCGGCGTAGTAACGGCGCTGCGCGCCCTGCAGCGCACCCACCTGCTGCTGGGCGGCCATGGCGGCGGTGTCGAACACCGGGTGGGCGTAGTCAATGCGCTGGAGAATCTTGGCGGGGTCGATGGTGCGCACCGGGTTCAGGCTCACGATCACGTCCTGCCCAAACGGCAGGGATTGCAGCCGGTTGATCCAGTAGTGCAGGCACACGCGTGCGCTCTCTCGGCCCGCGTCCTGCGCGCGTTCGTAGTTCCAGGCCGACCAGGCGGCCCGACGTGCGGGCATGACGGCCGTGTCGGTGTGCAGCACCGCCACATTGGGCTGGTAGCCAATGGCCCCCAGCACCGAGCGCTCATGCGCGCTGGGGTCTTGCAGCAGGGCCAGGGCCTGGTCGCTGTGGGTGGCCAGAATCACCCGGTCGAACAGCTCCTCGCCAGCGGGGGTGTGCACCCGCACGCCACCACGCCCACCGAACGCTTCGGGGTCATGGCGCACGCCATGCACGGGGCTGTTCAAGCGCTTGTCGGCCACCAGGGCGGTGATGGCCTGCACGTAGTGGCGGGCCCCGCCCTGCACGGTCCACCACTGCGGGCGGTTGGTGACCTGCAGCAAACCGTGGTTGTGGCAAAAACGCACCATGGTGGCCACCGGGAACTGCAGCATCTGCGCGGTGGGGCAGCTCCAGATGCAGGCCATCATGGGCATGAAATACCACTCCCGAAACGCCTGCCCGAAGCGGTGCTCGGCAAGAAAATCTCCCAGTGTCTGCTGCATCTGGGCGTCGCTGCCTTGCAGCGCCAGGCGGGTGGTGAGGGCGTTGAAGCGCAGCAGGTCGCGCAGCATGCCCCAAAAGCGCGGGCTCCACAGGTTGCTGCGTTGGGCAAACAGGCCGTTGAGGTCGGTTCCGCTCCAGCACACCGGGCGTTGGCCTGAAGCATCGTGGGCCTGCACCGAAAACGACATGTCGGACTTGACCGTGGCAACGCCCAGGCTGGCCAGCAGGCTGATGAGCTGCGGGTAGGTGCGCTCGTTGAAGACCAGAAACCCGGTGTCCACGCCCCAGTGCACCGGACTCCCGCTGGCATCGGGCAAGGTGACATCCACCGTGTGGGTGTGCCCGCCAAAGTAGCTGCCTGCCTCCAGCAAGGTGATGTCCGCGCGCCCCTGCAATGCGTGGGCAGCGCCCAGGCCGGCAATGCCACTTCCAATGATTGCTACCTTGTGTGCCAAAAGGGATTCTCCCAGTCCGTAAAATAACTCGATTGATTGCGATTGGTACGTAATGTATGTTTTGATACCAATCAGTTCACATAGTTACTAAAAAGACTACGATTTCAGCATGGTTACTACCGCCCTACCCAAAGTCTCGTTCAAGGCGCAAATGCTGGCCGCACGGGAGCAGGCCATCATCGATGTGGTCAATCGCCTGTTGGCAGAGAAGGGCTTTGACGCCATGACGGTGGACGAGGTGGCTGCCACCGTGGGCATTGCCAAGGCCAGTCTGTACAAGCACTTTCCCAGCAAGGAAGACCTGGCGGCTGCCTCCATGGCCCACCTGATGGCGCTGGCGCAGTCCTTTCTGGAAAGCCTGCCGCCGACCCTGGGCGCGCTGGACAAGCTGCGCGCCACCGTGGAATGGACGATGCGGCTCAAGCTCGGCGGCAACATGCCCACGCTGCCCAGTCAGAACTCCACCCTGCGCACCGCGCTGATGAACCACCGGGGCTATATGGACGGGCTGATCAACGTCAGCGACCAGTTGGGTGCGTGGATCGAGGAGGCGCAGGCACAGGGCATGGTCAACCCCGCACTGCCCGCCATCGCCGTGCTTTACACGCTGTATGCCCGCGCCTGCGACCCGGTGCTGGAGTTCCTGAAGCAGGCCGGTCTGTACAGCGAAGACGAGATCATCGCCCTGGTCATGGGCACCTGTTTTGAAGGGTTGCGCACGCGGTAACCAAACCGCCCCTGTTGACTCACGCCGTCACTTGGAGAAGGTCGCTCGTCCCAACTGTTCATCGCGCAACCGCTCAAACGTCGCCCAGAACTGCGCGTCCTGCGTGGTCGCGAAGTTGACGCGCATCAGCGTGCTGGGCTGGCGCTCGGCGTGGAACAGGGCACCGGGGGCCAGCAGGTAGCCCACGTCGAGCATGCGCTGGGACAGCGCGTCGGTATCCACGCCGGTTTCCACCCAGCCAAACAGCCCGGCCGGCGGCGTGGCAAAGCTGCAGCCGTGGGCCAGTGCCAGCTGGACGCTGCGCGCGCGGGCCAGGTCCAGCCGGGTGCGAATGCGCTCGGCATGGCGGCGCAGCTGGCCCTGGTCGATGCACCAGGCCAGCGCCTTTTCCAGCAAGGCGGGTGTGGTGAGCGTGGCCAGCAGCTTGGTGTCCACAAAGGCCTCCACCAACGAAGGCGGTGCGGCCAGAAAACCCACGCGCCAGCCCGGTGCCAATATCTTGGCAAAACCGCCCACGTAGATGGTGCGCTGCAGGCCATCCAGGGCCGACAGGCGGGTGGCGTGGTCGGGCGCAATGTGGCTGTAGGTATCGTCTTCGACGATGTGAAAGTGGTGGGCATTGGCCAACTGCAGCACGCGGTGGGCGCTGCCCGGTGTCAGGCAGTAGCCGGTGGGGTTGTGGAACACACTCACGCTCACAAACAGCTTGGGGGCGTGCAGTGCGCAGTAGCGCGCCATCACCTCCAGGTCCGGCCCGTCGGCGCGGCGCGGCACGGGCAGGATGCGCATGCCCAAGGCCGTGAGGCGCGCAAACTCGATGGCCCAGCCGGGTTCTTCCACCATCACATAGTCACCGGCGCGCAGCAGCGTGCGGCTCACGATGTCCAGTGCATGGGTGGCCCCCACGGTGGTCACGATCTGCGGCGGTGCCGCCTGCACGTTGTAGGCAGCCAGCTTGTGCGACAGGGCCTGGCGCAGGCCAGCGTCGCCGGCCGGTTCCCCATATTGCAACGAGAAGGACTGCAACACGCGGCTGCTGGTGACCTTGCGCACCGCAGCGGGCATGAAGCTGGTTTCCAGCCAGTCCGCCGGAAACACCCCCATGCCCGGCTGCGGCTGCTCCGAGCTGCGGTGGAACATGCCCCGTATCAGCGCGGTGGCGTTGACCGGCACATGCTGCGCCTCAAAACCACCCGGTAGTGTTGAGTTTGCTACCAAATCAGTAGCTACTACATCAGTATTTATGCGGGCTATAACCCTATCGCGCACATAAAACCCTCGGTTTTTGCGGGCCTCTACCAGCCCCTGGGCCAGCAGCTGGTCGTAGGCTGCCACCACGGTGGACGGGCTCACCCCCTGCTGCTGGGCACACTGGCGCACCGAGGGCAGGCGCGCGCCCGGGGCCAGCAGCCGGGTGCGGATGCGTTCGGCAAAGCGGGAGCACAGCTGCTCGGTGAGCGATTGGGAGGCGGTTTTCAGCAACACATCAACGGTCCCCGCCGGTATTCATGCCGCCGTAGTCATCTCCGCCAGTGCGTGCAGCCGCGCAGGAGAAATCTCCAGCCCGTTGGGCCAACACAGTGCCCCGGCGTCGATGAAGGCGCGTGCAAAGTAAGCGGGATCGCGCAGTTTGTCGAGCAGCGGGCCGCTGCGGCTGGACAGATATTGCTCACCATGCCAAACGCCCTGGGTATGGTCGGAAAACTGCAACTCCACGTCAAAAGGGGCAACGATGTTGGCGGTCAGGACTTTAATCACGGTCTGCTCCTTGAATTCGGTCGAGCGGCTCGAAGCGTTGGGCACGAGCCCAATTGTCCTGCAACTCACTTTGGTGCACCAGACACCACTCCCTGACGATGGCGGCGACTTTGCGGGGAAGATCACCCTCGGAGACTTCACCGCTGGAAATATCAACCAGCGCCTCAAAGCCTTGGTATTCAACATGAATGTGAGGCGGAGGGGGATCGTCGTGCCACATGCGGACGATGATTCCAAAGAAGATGGAAAGGGTTGGCACGCTGGCACTCCTATTCGGTGGTGGATTCTTGGTGAGGCGCTGGTACTTGTTCGGCCATTATCAATCGCACATAGCCCGAAATGGCCCGAACCAGCGAACCAGCCTGTGCCGTCCACTGGAGCAATACAGATCAAATTCAGAACCACAAAACTGTATTGTCCGTGTGCTGGTTTGAACTATAAAGTGGGGACCATGAACTGGCAAGAGTTTTCCGCCCTGTTGGTGCTGGCCACGGCCATG
>CAZDDK010000019.1:20193-24781 GCA_964504185.1 uncultured Rhodoferax sp.
CACACTATGAATGCCCAACGCGAACGCCTGGGCCTGTGGCTGGGAGTGCTGGGGGTTGCCATCTTTGCCGTCACGCTGCCGATGACGCGTCTGGCCACTGGCACGGCGGAGGCGCCGCAGTTGTCGCCCTGGTTTGTCACCTTTGGCCGCGCCACGCTGGCCGGGGCCCTGTCGCTGGTGTTTTTGCTGCTCACCCAATCACCCCGCCCCACACCGGCCCAGCGCAAGCCCCTGGCACTGGCGCTCTTGGGCAACGCACTGGGCTACCCGCTGCTGCTGGGCTTTGCCTTGCGCCACGTGACCTCGGGCCATGCCGCCGTGATCACCGCGCTGCTGCCGCTGGCAACCGCCGCCATGGCGGCATGGGTGCTGCACCAGCAGGCCCGGCTGGGCTTTTGGATCTGCGCAATCCTGGGCAGCGTGCTGGTGGTGGCGTTTTCGCTGGTGCGCGCATCCGCCTTGGGCCACGGCTTTGGGCTGGAGTGGGCCGATGCGCTGCTCGTGGGCGCAGTGCTGGCCGCCAGCATGGGGTATGTGTATGGTGCGCAGGTCACGCCTGCCCTGGGGGCCGAGCGTGTCATCTGCTGGGTGTGTGTGATGGCGCTGCCCGTCACATTGCCCGGGGCGCTGCTCACCTGGCCTGCGCACAGCGTCAACCCATCTGCCTGGCTGGCGCTGGGTTACGTGGGCGTGTTTTCCATGTGGGCCGGCTTCTTTGCCTGGTACCGTGGCCTGGCCATGGGCGGCGCACTGAAAGTGAGCCAGACGCAGTTGCTGCAGCCATTTTTGAGTATTCTGGCGGCAGTGCCCTTGCTGGGTGAACCGCTGGAGGCCGTCACACTCGCGTTTTCCGTGGGCGTGGTGGCCACCGTTTTCATCGGCAAACGATTTGCAAGCACCCCTGACAATAGTAAAAAAGGAAGACCCGCATGACTACCCAGCAATGGACCCTGGCGCGCCGCGCCGCCCGCATGAACCCTTCAGTGATCCGCGAGATCCTGAAAATCACCGAGAAGCCCGGCATCATCAGCTTTGCCGGGGGCCTGCCCTCCAGCAAGACCTTTCCGGTGAGCGAATTTGCCGCCGCCTGCGCCCAGGTGCTGGGTAACGATGGCCGGGCCGCGCTGCAGTACTCGGCCAGCGAAGGCTACGGCCCGCTGACCCAGATGGTGGCCGAGCGCCTGCCCTGGGACGTGGACCCGGCGCAAATCCTCATCACCACCGGCTCGCAGCAGGGCCTGGATCTGGTGGCCAAGGTGCTGATCGACGCCGGCAGCCGCATCCTGGTTGAAACACCCACCTACCTGGGCGCGCTGCAGGCCTTCACGCCCATGGAGCCCGAGATCGTCAGCGTGGCCAGCGACGACCAAGGCGTGGACATTGCAGACTTAAGTGCCAAAGTGGGCAGCGGTGCCGACAAGGCACGCTTCCTCTTCGTGCTGCCCAACTTCCAGAACCCCACCGGGCGCACCATGACCGAGGCCCGGCGTTCCGCCCTGGTAGCCCTGGCCGCCGAGCTGGGCCTGCCGCTGATCGAAGACAACCCCGATGGCGCCCTGTGGGTCGACCAGGCCCCGCCCGCGCCGCTGACCAGCCGCAACCCCGAAGGCTGCATCTACCTGGGCTCGTTTTCCAAGGTGCTGGCCCCAGGCTTGCGCATGGGCTACATCGTGGCCCCCAAGGCGGTCTACCCCAAATTGCTGCAGGCCAAGCAGGCCGCCGACCTGCACAGCCCCGGCTTCAACCAGCGCATGATCACCGCCGTGATGCAAGGCAACTTCCTGGACCGCCATATCCCCACCATCCGCGCCCTGTACAAGGCCCAGCGCGACGCCATGCTCACCGCGCTGGCCAAGGACATGCCCAGCGACGTCACCTGGAACACGCCCGACGGCGGCATGTTCCTGTGGGCGCGCCTGCCCGAAGGCATGAACGCGCAAGACCTGCTGCCCGTGGCGGTGGACAAGGGCGTGGCCTTTGTGCCGGGTGCGGCCTTCTACAACGACCATGGCGACCCCCGCACCATGCGCCTGTCCTTCGTCACCCCCGACGAAGACGAAATCCGCAAGGGCGTGGCCGCGCTGGCGGCAGCGATTGCGGAGTTCCGGGGGCGCTGATTCGCTATTGTTTTCCTAGCTATTCGCGCTTGTCTCACGGGGGGCTGAAACCAAAACGCCCCCGAATGACCTACAAGCGCTCACCGAAGTCACACATATAGACCTACTCTATACACGCCAGTAAACACTTTTGCCCTTGAATCAATGCCTGAACTCCAGGCTTTCCCCCCAAATCCCCTTCCCATAGAATGATTCCATGCCGCCCATTTCCCACGCGCACATCAACCCCGAAATGCTCCGCTGGGCACGCGGGCGCGTTGGGCTGGACTTGGGATTGGCAGCTGCTGCTGCGGGCGTAAAGGCGGAACAGTTTGAACGCTGGGAAACGGGTGACGCTTTCCCCACCTTCCGGCAAGCGCAATCTGTGGCACAGGCTCTGCATGCGCCTTTTGGGTTTTTCTTTTTGCAAACGCCTCCAGAAGAAGAACCTCTGTTGCCTGATCTGCGCACTGTGGGGGGTATGCCGGTGGACAGACCCAGCGTGGATTTGCAAGACACCATCAAGCAGGCACTCAGTCGCCAAGCCTGGTATGCCGACTATCAGCAGGAACAAGGTAGCACCCCTTTGCCCTTCATCGGCAAGTTCCGCACCACAGCGAGTACCGAAGCCGTCGCTGCCGACATTCGCACAGTGCTGGGCATTGACGTAGAGCAAGGCCAACGCCAATGGGAGGACTACCACCGCGCACTCATTGCCGGAGCCGAACAGGCAGGCATCCTGGTCATGCGCAGTGGCATTGTCGGCAACAACACCCACCGCAAACTCGATGTAAGCGAATTCCGTGGTTTTGCCGTCACCCACCCATTGGCACCCGTAGTGTTCATCAATTCTGCGGATGCACCAGCTGCGCGGCTGTTTACGCTGGTGCACGAATTGGCACACCTGTGGTTCGGCTCCAGCGGCATTTCCAATGGCGAATCTGGCAACACGCGCCAAGAAGAAGTCGCCTGCAACGCAGTAGCGGGTGAATTCCTTGCCCCGGCCACGGCGTTTAAACCGTTGTGGGCGGCGGGGTCTTCTGACTTGCCCACCCGCATTGCCGAACTTGCAAGACGCTTCCATGTGAGCCAATTGGTGGTGGTGCGCCGTGCACTGGACCTAGGATTGATTGACCGCAATACCTACAACGATTTTTATTTTCCGGAACTGGAGCGCTTTCGGCAGGCCGAAAGCACAGGGGGCAGTTTCTATCGCACAGCAGGTTCCAAGAACAGCAAGCGATTCGCCAAGGCCGTGATTGCAGAAGCCTTCAGTGGCCGATTGCTGTTGCGTGATGCAGGCAAGCTCCTCGGTGTGCAACCGGCGAAGATTCGCCAATTTGCCGAGCAGCTGGAAGCATGATTTATCTGCTGGACGCCAATACCCTCATTGAAGCCAAAAACCGCTACTACGGCATGAACATCTGCCCCGGCTACTGGGCTTGGGTTCTGCGTACGCATGGCCAAGGCGTACTGGCCAGCATTGAATCAGTAGGAGACGAACTCAAGCGCTGCAACGACGAGTTGGCCCAATGGGCCAAGCACAACAAAGCTTTGTTTTTGCCCGTGTCCGATAAGGCCACCCAAACCGCCTTTGCCCAAGTGGCCGAACATGTGGCCTCCCAATCCCACGTCATGAAACCTGGGGCGTTGGATGAATTCTTGAGTGGCGCCGACCCCTGGCTCATTGCCAAGGCCATGACCTTGACGGACAGCGTGGTGGTCACGCACGAGCAGTTCAACCTGCAGATGCGTCGCAAATACAGCATCCCCAACGTGTGCCTGCATTTCGGACTGCAATGGATGGACACCTTTGCTGTACTGGGGCATACCCATGCCAGCTTCGTCCTGGCAGGCGATTGACACCTCTTTTTACGTATCGCACACGGTAAACAATTACCGTCCATCCCCATGTCCCTCTACACCCAACTGCAACAAGCCCGAAGCGAAGAAGACGTCAAGGACGCCTATATCAAGGCCCTGGGATTGAAGAGCTACACCAAGGGGCTCATCGACATCCAGACCGACGAAATCTGGTTCGAGGCCAAAGACACCGGCAAGCACTCCAGCTACGCCATGTTCACCCAGTTGCTGCATTACGTGCAGGTGGCGCTGAACAAGGGCGAAAAAGTACCGCCCTTGCTGGCCGTCATCGACACCGAAAAAGCCGCGCTCATGAAGAGCACCGACGTGCTGCCCTTCCTATCCAAGAAAACGGTCAAGTGGGGCAAATCGGCCAGCCAGTACACCCAAGAGGCGCTTGACGAAATATCGGCCCACATCGGCACCCACTTCGTCCACTTCAAAATCTCCACGCACGAGGAAGAATTCCTCAGCACCGTCAAAACGGCCATAAAAAGCGGCGACATCATCCGCACCCAGATCACCCCGGATAACCTAAAACAGGTGTTCGACAAATGGGTGGACATGATTGGCCGCGAAATCGTGGGGGTGGCAGAGGAAGACTACGCGCTGCTGTTCTTTGCGGACAC
>CAZDDK010000019.1:24791-27224 GCA_964504185.1 uncultured Rhodoferax sp.
CATCATGCACGACGGCACCGTGTCCACCCACGCCAACCTGCCCGCCGAGCTGCTGCACAAAAACGGCGCGCCCGTGTTCAGCCTGGGCAGCACCATGTACGAGCTGGGCAACAAGGAAGGCTACCGCCGTTTCTGGGCCATCTACCACCGCCCGCCCAAAAGCGAATACCGCGACTACCTTCTGGAGCGCCGCGACAGCCTCATTCCACTGGACGAGCGCAGCTTCAAGGGCGCGTACTACACACCGCTTCATGTGGTGGACAAGGCCTACGACAAGCTGGCCGAGACTTTGGGCAAGAACTGGCAACGCGAATACATCGTCTGGGACATGTGCTGCGGCGTGGGCAACCTGGAAGTCAAGCACAGCAACCCGCGCAACATCTACATGAGCACGCTCGACCAGCCCGACGTGGACGTGATGAAGGCCACCAAAACCTGCGTGGCGGCGCAGCGCTTCCAGTACGACTACCTCAACGACGACATCACCGACGACGGCGAGATTGACTACAGCCTGAGCAACAAGCTGCCGCAGGGGCTGCGCGATGCGATTGCGGCGGGGAAGAAGATATTGGTGCTGATCAATCCGCCGTATGCGGAGGCAACGAACCGAGGCAACACGGAAGTCTCGCTCGGTACTGAGAACAAGACCGGTGTAGCCACCACACGGGTGGGGGACACCATGACGCACTACGGGTACGCGTCGCGAGAGTTGTTTGCGCAATTCTTGGCGCGCATTGCCATTGAACTGCCGACCGCAACGATCGCCATGTTCAGCACCATGAAGTACGTGAACGCGCCCAATTTCGAGAAATTCCGGGAAACCTGGAACGCCCAATTTCAAGGTGGTTTTGTCATTCACAACAAAGCATTTGATGGCTTGAATGGCAAATTCCCAATTGGTTTCCTCATATGGAAGACAAACCAGACCGCCAATGAGAAAACACCGATCACAGAAATAACAGTTGATGTGCTGGACAAAGGTGCCCAGGCCATTGGCCAGAAGGTGTATTGCAACGTGCCCAATACGCGGTTGCTCACGAGTTGGATTGGTCGACAAAAACCCAATGACGAAGATGCATTGCCGTTAATCAATGCCACGACGCCAACAACCAAGACAGAAGGAGTGCGCCGCACCAAATGGTCGAATGGTGCCATAGGGCACGTCCTCATCGGAGGAAATGATTTACAACACGCCGAACAACAAACCGCCATATTCTCGTCGGTGCATAGCATCGGCCATGCTGGCGGCTTCTTCATCACACGCGACAACCTGCTCCAGGCAGTTACGGTCTTTTCTGTGCGGAAGTTGGTGCGTCCCACATGGCTCAATGACCGCGACCAGTTTCTCCAGCCTGCCGAGCCGCTGCCCGACGAGTTCGGCATCGACTGCCTGATCTGGACGCTATTCAATCGCGGTAACCTCACCTCCGGTGCCAACGGCCTCGAATGGAACGGCAAGACCTGGTCGCTGGTCAACCACTTCATTCCCTTCAACGAGGCCGAGGTGGGTGCGCCCGACCGCTTTGAGTCCGACTTCATGGTGCAGTACCTGGCCGACAAAACCTTGTCAGCCGAAGCGCACGCGGTGCTGGACACCGGACGCACGCTGTGGAAATCCTACTTTTCCCAGACCGACGTACGCACCGTACGCGACGAGTACAAACTCAACCGCCCCGACGTAGGCTGGTACCAAATCCGCAACGCGCTCAAAGCCCGCAACGAAAGCGGTGACACCGCCCCGGTGAACTTCGGCCCGTTCGAGCAGGCCTACCAGGCGCTCACCGACAAACTGCGTCCCCAGGTGTTCACGCTGGGCTTTCTCCGCTAGCGCACAGCCGCTCCAAATTTCATAGCTGCCCACGCACATTCCACAAGGGATAGAGGCCAATATGACCACAACAATTCCCCAGACCCGCCCCTTCAAGCAAGTCGACGTCTTCACCGCCAACCCCTACTACGGCAACCCGCTGGCGGTGGTGCTGGATGGTGCGGGGCTGGATGACGACGCCATGCAGCGCTTCGCGCGTTGGACCAACCTGTCGGAAACCACCTTTGTGCTACCGCCCACAGCTGACGGTGTGGCGGCGGGGGCCGACTACCGCGTGCGCATCTTCACGCCGGGTGGCGAATTGCCTTTTGCCGGCCACCCCACGCTGGGCAGCTGCCACGCCTGGCTGCAGGCCGGGGGCGTGCCGCGCGCGCCGCAGGACGCAGATGGCACGCAGCGCATCGTGCAAGAGTGTGCCAAGGGGCTGGTAGCGCTGCGCCGCAGCGGCACCCAGCTGGCCTTTGCTGCGCCCGCCCTTGCGCGGCACGCACCCGACGCCGCCACGCTGCAGGGCGTGACCCGCGCGCTGGGGTTGCATGCTGCGCAGGTTCGCGCCGCGCAGGTACTGGACAACGGCCCGGTGTGGCTGGGCCTGCTGCTGGACA
>CAZDDK010000020.1:0-20949 GCA_964504185.1 uncultured Rhodoferax sp.
CCTGCACCCGTTGATCCTGTTCGATGCCAACGACGCCGACCAGTTGCGCCGCTGCGAACTGTTTGGTGCCGAGATCCTGGAAACCAGCGTGGCCATGGGCGGCACCGTGACTGGCGAACACGGCGTGGGCGTGGAAAAGCTCAACAGCATGTGCGTGCAGTTCAGCCCCGAGGAGAACGCCCAGATGACGGCCATCAAACTGGCGTTCGACACCAAGGGGCTGCTCAACCCCGGCAAGGTCATTCCCACGCTGCAGCGCTGCGTGGAATATGGCCGCAAGCTGGTGCGCGGCGGGCAGATCGGGCACCCCGACCTGCCCCGCTTCTAGGCCCGTCGGACTTCAGCGCCCCAGCTCCTTCAGGTACGCCGCGCGGGCGGCGATGGCGGTGTCGGTCTGGTCGGAGAACACGCCATCAAGGCCCAGCCGGTAGAACTGCAGGTATTCGTTCTTGGGATCGCCCTTGTAGTCAAACGCCAGGCGCTTGGCCTCGTTGCGGAAGGTCCAGGTGTGCACGCTCAGGCCCGCCTTGTGGGCGTCGGCGATGAGGCTGGTGGCGGCCTGGGAGGTGGTGTCCATGTAGTTCACCGCGCCATCGCCATTGAGGTCTTGCATCTTGCCAGCCGCATCAAAGGTGCCCTTGACCGGCACGATGTAGGGCTTCCAGGGGCCGACGCCATCGGCGTACTTCTTGATCTCGGCCAGGCCCGCCGGGGTCAGCATGGAGTCGAACAGCGCGGTTTTGCCCGCCTTGGTCCAGTCGTAGGGGCGGTCGTAGGGCGCGGCGAAGATCACTTTGCCGGTCTTGAAGTCGTAGTCGTCGCCATCCACCAGCTGCACCAAGCGCACCTGGGTCTTGGGGCGCAGGTACTGCAGGTTGGAGACTTCAAACGACTGGATGATGACCGGCGAATCCTTCTTGGTGTAGCCGTACTCGGACAGGATGGTCAGCAACCGGTCTTCCAGCTTGAGGTTGGCATCGACGTGGTAGGTGGGGTGCTTGGTCTCGGGGTAGACACCAATCGCGCGCCCCACCTTGGCACCTTCTGTCTTGGCCAGGTTCAGCACTTCACGCAAGGTGGGAATCTGGTACTTGCCGTTGTGCGACTGGTCGCGGTCGCTCATGGGTTGCACGGCCCGCAGGGTCTTGATTTCGGCCAGCGTGAAGTCGGTGGCAAACCAGCCGGTTTCCGACACGCCATCGACCATGCGGGTGGTCTTGCGCGCTGCAAACTCGGGGTGGCTGGCTATGTCGGTGGTGCTGGTGATGTTGGGTTCGTGCCGGGCAATGAGTTCGCCGTCCTTGGTGGCCACCAGGTCGGGTTCAATGAAGTCCGCGCCGTTCTGGATGGCGCGGGCATAGCCTTCCAGGGTGTGATCCGGCAGCACGCCGGGTGAGCCCCGGTGGCCGATCACCAGCGGCTGCGTGCCGTCCAGCGTCTGAAAGGGCAAGGGGCCGCTGCTGCCGCCACAGGCGACCAGGGTGGCGAAGCCCAAGCAGGTCAGGGCCCAGGCGGTGGGGCGGATCAGGGAGAGTGCGTTCATGTCGTTGCTTTCGATGGGAGAAAGCAAAAACTGTAGGGTGGCCTCATGACGGTTTGGCGACCCTTTTGTGACGTGTTCACGACAAAACATCCGGCCGCCACGCCCCTGCGAGGCGTGCAATACTTGCTCCCGTGCCGCAACCCCACCCTCCCGCCCACCCCCCATCACTCCTGCTCCGCCTGGCGCACCGGCTGTCCCCCACCGCCTGGCTGGTGGTCGTGGCAGCTTCCGCAGCGCTGGCGGGGGGATCGGCCCTGTTGCTGGCCATCCGGACGGACAGCCCCTCCGGCGAGGTGCCCGCCCAGGCCTTCGATTCGCTGGAGCAATTTGTGCGCGACACGATTCGGCTGTCATTCAAGGAACGGCTATACAACGACACCTCCGACGCCGTCTTTGTCGCTCCCAAGGGCATTCTGAATCCGAACGCCGCACTCAAATGGATCGCGCCCGTCGAAGCGGTTGAGCCCTCTGGCGACAGCGCACCACCGCAGGCGCTGGCCATTGCTCCGCCGCGCGTGCTTGACCCGGCGTGGGAGCCGCCCTTCCCTGGAATCTCCGCCCGCAAATAGGAGGAAGCCATGCATCCATTGACACACCGCGTCCGCGCATTTATTCGCCCCCTCCTGGTCCCAGTCTGCGCCGGCCTTGTCACGGCCATCAGTCCTGGCGCAAACGCAAACGCTAGCGGGGCAAGCCCGGGTCCGCTGCCTACCCTGGATCCCCTTTACTTGTATGCGAGCCCGCTGACCACCGCATTTTTTTCTGCCAACGGTGCCAACTACGACGCCATGAAGGCCCGTTGGCGGGAGTACTTGCGCACGTATTACGGCAACGCGAACAGGGAGGTCACGCGCGAAAACTTGCTGGCGGGTCTGAAACCGGGCGTGCTGGTGCTGGGCTCGGCCGTGCTGCTCGATGAGAAGGAACGCAGGGCCATTCAGGCCTTCGCGCAGTCCGGGGGCAGCATTCTGGCCACCTGGGGCACCGGTGCGCGCAATGGCAAGGGACAGTGGTCAGGGTACGGTTTCGTGGAAGACCTGTTGCAGATGAAGGTGCTGGGGCCGGTCAGTGGCGACGACGATACGCGCTTCATCAACACCTTTGGCGACCACCCGCTGACCTGGGGTGTGCCGGGTGGCCAGCGCATTTTTTTGGGGGCCATTGGCGAGACGCCTTTGCGCGTGGCTTCGCCCAACCTGGCTGCACGCTACTTCGACTGGCAGCGTTTTCCCGCCCCCAAAGACTCCAATGGGGCCATTGCGTTCCTGGAGAAAGACCATTCGCGGCGGGTGTACCTGGGATTTGCGGAGTCCAGCTGGGAGTATGACGAGCACTTTGACCTGCCCAAGATGCTGGACTCCGTCATTGCCTGGCTCCGACACCGCCCCACCGCCTACAAGGCCGCGTGGCCCCACGCCTTTCAGTCGGCCCAGCTGCTGGAGATGGACACCGAGGACAAGTTTGCCCATGCGGCGAACTTCGCAGCCGAACTGGACGTCGCCAACATTCGTGGCACTTTCTATTCACTGACCGGCATTGCGGTCAAACACCGGGACGTGGTGGAGAAGCTGGCGCGCAAGCACGAAATCGGCTACCACGCCGAAGTCCACGTGGGATTCAAGGGCAAGGCCGAGTCCGTTCAAAAAGAGCGCCTGGATACCATGGTCAGCGACATGAAGGACATTGTCGGCTCGCGGGCCATGGCCAGGGTGTCGGGGTTTCGTGCCCCCACGGAGTCATCGGACGACACCACCGAAAAGCTGCTGCGCAAAATCGGGGTGCGCCACCTGGTGGCGGGGCCTGCCTCGTCCGAGGTGCGCGTACCCAGTTTTTCAGTGGCCGAGCCGGAGCTGGACAGCGAACAGGCCCTGGTCGTGCTGCCCCGTACCCAGATGGATGACCTGAACTACAAGGGCATGCGCCTGAGCCTGGAAAAGGCATCGGCCTCCATCATGCGGGACTTCGACTACCTGCACGAAGCAGGCGCATTGGGCGTGTTGTCCGTACACTCCCAGAACTATGGTCCCGAAGGTCTGATGACCAAACTGACCCCGCCCTACCTGCAGCGGCTGCAACAACACCGCAGCGACGTTTGGACCGCTGCGGGCGAGGACATTGAGGCCTGGTGGCGCGCCCGCGCGCGCGTAGTACACGACCCCTTGAAACAACTGGCAACCCGCCTGGAATTTCAGGTGCGTGCGCCCGGCAACGTCAAAGGCATCAAGTTTTATGTGACCCATCCGGCCATGAACAGGGCACCGCGCTCGGTCACCGCCCTTGGCGCCAACGCGCCCCAGCCCGAACTCAAACCCCTCGACGCTTACCGGTCATCCCTGGTCTTCCCCCAGGAGCTCAAGGCAGGACAATACGCCTACACCCTGGAGTTTTAACCCCCCATGCGATATCTTGTTGCGATTCCTCTTTTAGGCTCCCTGATAGCCTGCGTTGTAACCGCATGCGGCGGCGGCGCGGGCACGGCCACCCCAACCCCCGTGGTCAGCGTGCCGGTGTCTGACGCCCGCCAGCGGGAAATTGAGGACCGCATCGTCAGCGCGTTCGAGAATTCGACCACCACCATCCAATACGCCTCCATCGTCAATATCCAGGACGGTCGGGGCTATACGGCGGGTCGTGCCGGATTCACGTCAGGCACTGGCGACATGCTCCTGGTGGTCGAGGAGTACACCACCACGGTACCCAACAATGTGCTGGCCCCCTATCTTCCCGCACTGCGGTCGGTCAACGGAACTGATTCCGTCAAAGGCTTGGACGGCCTGGTGCAGGCCTGGAAAACCGCTTGCCAGGACCCCCAGTTCATCGCTACCCAAGACGCAGTCAACGAGCGTCTGTACCGTCAGCCATCGCGCCAGCTCGTGTCGGAGTTGGGTGCCAAGCTGCCCCTCACCAAACTGGCCGTGTACGAGGCGGGCATTCAGCACGGCTACGGCACGGATTTCGACTCGGTCGTCCGCATCGCAGCGCGTGCCACAGTGGCCGCTGCCGGTACACCGAACAGCGGCATCGACGAGAAAAAGTGGCTGCAGGCATTCTTGACCGAACGGCGCAAGGACCTGTTGAATCCTGCCAACAAGGCCACGGCAGCGGGCTGGGCTGCGTCAGTGAGCCGTGCTGACGCCATCCAGAGCATCTACAACAGCGGCAACTTCAACCTGGACCAGCCCATCCGCATCACGGTGTACGGGGATACCTTTTCCATTTGAGGCCACGCTGTTTTCAGCCGGTGGGCTACCCCATGTGCTCCAGTGCCTGCGCCAGCTGCGCCACCGTGCGGTCCACGTTGTGCAGCTTCTCCAACCCAAACAACCCGACGCGGAACGTGCGGAAGTCGGCCGGCTCATCGCACTGCAGCGGCACGCCCGCAGCCGTCTGCAGTCCCTGGGCCAGAAATTTTTTGCTGTTGTGGATATCGGGGTCTTCGGTGTAACTCACCACCACGCCGGGGGCCTGGAAACCGTCCGCCGCGACGCTCGCAATGCCCTTGCTTTCAAATAACGCGCGCACCCGCGCACCCAGCGCGATCTGCTCGGCGCGCACCTTCTCGAAACCGTAGTCACGGGTTTCCTGCATCACCTCGCGCAGACGACACAGTGCGTCGGTCGGCATGGTGGTGTGGTAGGCGTGGCTGCCGCCTTCAAAAGTTTCCATGATCTGCAGCCATTTTTTGAGATCGCAGGCAAAGCTGGTGCTGGTGGTGCCATCAATCGCCTGGCGCGCGCGCGCGCTGAGCATGACCATGGCGCAGCAGGGCGAACCGCTCCAGCCTTTTTGCGGCGCGCTGACCAGCACGTCCACCCCAGTGGCCAGCATGTCCACCCACATGGCACCCGACGCAATGCAGTCCAGCACCATCAGGCCGCCTGCGGCGTGCACCGCGTCGCTCACAGCACGCAGGTAGTCGTCCGGCAGGATCATGCCCGCGGCGGTTTCCACATGGGGCGCGAACACCACATCGGGCCGCTCGCGCGCAATCGTGGCCACAACTTCCTCGATGGGACACGGAACCCAAGGAGCCTGCTTACCTTCCCCCACACGGCGCGCCTTGAGCACCGTGCTGCTTGCAGGAATGCGTCCCATGTCAAAGATTTGCGTCCAGCGGTAACTGAACCAGCCGTTGCGGATCACCAATGCCTTCTTGTCGGTGGCAAACTGGCGCGCCACGGCTTCCATGCCAAAGGTGCCGCTGCCGGGCACCAGAACGGCGGACTGCGCGTGGTACACCTCTTTCAAAATGGCCGAGATGTCTTTCATGACGCCTTGGAAGCGCTGGGACATGTGGTTGAGCGCGCGGTCGGTGTAAACCACCGAAAACTCGAGCAACCCGTGCGGGTCGATGTGGGGCAAAAGGCCGGGCATGGCGATCTCCTGTTGTGTCACGGTTGATTGGCTGTGTGCCAGCTTAGCATGCAGAGGCATGCGGCCGAGCCGGACCGATACAATGGTCCGGCACCCTCGGACCGCCCCTCCCTTCAAGGCCTCGCACCCCAACACCACCGTGCCATGAGACGTCTGTTCATCGCCTTATGGCTGCTGCTGGCCGCTGCCTCCTGCACCTGGGCGGACACGGCCCTGCGCCTGGGCGTGTTGGCCTTTCGCCCCAAGCCGCAGGCCCTGGCCCAGTGGCAACCACTGGCCAGCTACCTGCAAAGCAAGCTGGACCGGCCGGTCCAACTCGCCGTCTATGACCTGGACGAACTCGAAGCGGCGGTGGCCAGAAACGCGGTGGATGTGGTGTTTACCACCTCGGGGCACTACATCGCGCTCAAGCACCGCTACGGATTGTCGGCACCGCTGGCCACCCAGATCACGGCGGCAGGCCATAACGACCTGACGGCCTTTGGTGGCGTCATCATCGCCCGAGCCGAAAACGCCACCATCAACCGTCTGGAGGACCTGGCCGGGCGCAGCGTGGCACTGCCCAGCCTGGACTTCACCGGCGGCTACCCCATGCAGGCATTCGAACTGCTGGAGGCCGGGCTTCCGGTGCCCTCCGCCACCCAGCTGCACATGACCGGCCTGCCCCAGGACCTGACCGTGGAGGCCGTTCTGTCGGGGCAGGCCGACGCCGGCTTCATCCGCACCGGCATCCTGGAGGCCCTGGTGCAGGAGGGCAAACTCGATTTGTCCCGCATCAAAGTGATCCACCGCATGGAACTGGGCACGTTCCCGTACACCAGCTCCACCCGCCTGTATCCCGAGTGGCCCATGGCTGTGGGCCCGCAGGTCGATGCGCGGCTGGGGCGTCAACTGGCGGTCGCACTGCTGTCCTTGACCCGCGACAACGTGGCAGCCCGGGCCGGGGGCATCAGCGGCTTTTCCATTCCGGCAGACTACAGCAGCGTGGAAGCGATGATGCGCCGATTGCACCTGCCGCCGTTTGATAAAGCCCCCGGGCTGTCGATGGCCGACCTGTGGCGGCACTATGCCGACTGGATCATCGCCGCATGGGGTGTGACCACCCTGTTGTTCGCGGGCATCGGAGCCCGTCTGTACATGCAGGGTGTGCACGTGCGGCGCAGCCGGGCCCAGTATCGGCTGGAGAGCCAGCGGGTCTCCGAAATCCTCTGGGGCACCAACACCGGAACCTGGGAGTGGAACGTCCAGACTGGAGAGGTGGTGCTCAATGAACGCTGGGCCGAGATCATGGGATATTCGCTGGCGGAACTGGCACCCTTGACCATCCACAACTGGATGCAGCGCACCCACCCGGACGACCTCAAGGAGTCGGAGGCGCTGGTGGAGCAGTGCTTCCGCCACGAACTGGACAACTACAAGTGTGAACTGCGCATGCGCCACAAGAATGGCGACTGGATCTGGACACTCAACCGGGGCCGGGTGGTGGAGTGGCGCGGCGACGGCCAGCCCCTGCGCATGTCCGGTACGCTGGCCGATATTTCCGAGCGCAAGCGGATGGAGCTGGGACTGCGCGCCAGCGAGAAGCGATTTCGCGACCTGTTCGAGAATTCGCCCGATGCGTGCTGGCTGATCAAGGGAAGCCAGTTCGTGGACTGCAACCGGGCAGCACTCACGATATTGGGGTACACGTCGCGGGACGACATTCTGCAGCACCCTTCCTTGCTGTCCCCGCCGCGCCAACCCGACGGACGCCCCTCGCAGGAAAAGGCCGAGGAGATGATGCGCACCGCCCGCGAACGGGGCATGTACCGCTTTGAGTGGGAGCACCGGCGCGCCGATGGCAGCCTGTTTCCCGTGGAAGTCACCCTGTCCCGGCTGGACGTCATGGACGGCGACGTGCTGTACTGCGTGTGGCATGACATCTCCAAGCGCAAGCGTGCCGAACAGCGCCAGCAGCACCACAACCGCATCCTGGCCATGCTGGCCCAACGCAAGCTGCTGCCCGACGTGCTGGACACCTTTGTGCGCGACCTGGAAGCCATCCGCCCCGGATGCCGTTGCTGCATCCTGCTGCTCGAAGAAGATGGCCGCCACCTGACCCTGGGTGCCGCCCCCAACCTGCCCGACCACTACCGCAAGGCCATCGAACACCTGGGGGTCGGGGCGGGCATCGGCTCCTGCGGAACCGCCGCCTTTACCGGGCAGCGCGTGGTGGTCGCCGACATTGCCACCCACCCGGACTGGCAAGCCTACCGGGAACTGGCCCAGCTCTGCGGCTTGGCAGCCTGCTGGTCCCAACCCATCGTTTCCGCCCAGAGCCGCGTCATTGGGACCCTGGCGCTCTACCTCGGGCAGCCCGGCGAGCCCACACCGGAGGACCTGCACCTGATGGAGTATGAGGTCCGCCTGGCCGCGCTGGTCATTGAAAAGACCGCCAGCGAAGCCAGCCTGCAATTGGCCGCCAGCGTGTTCACCCATGCGCGCGAAGGCATCGCCATCGCGGATGCCCAGGGCAACATCGTCGAAACCAATGCCACGTTCTCCCACATCACCGGGTATGACCGCTCCGAGGTGATGGGCCAGAACCCGCGCATCCTGCAATCCGGTCGTCAGTCGCCGGAGTTTTACGCGGCCATGTGGAAGGCCCTGTCCGAGGGCAGCCACTGGTCGGGTGAGCTGTGGAACCGGCGCAAAAATGGCGAGCTCTACGCGGAGTCCCTCACCATCAGCACCGTGCGCGACGCCAAGGGCACGATCCAGAACTATGTCGCACTGTTCACCGACATCACCGCCATCAAGGAACACCAGCACCAGCTGGAACAATTTGCCCACTACGATGCCTTGACCAATCTGCCCAACCGCGTGCTGCTGGCCGACCGCTTGCAACAGGCCATGCTGCAGAGCACGCGGCGCAACCAGTCGCTGGCCGTGGCCTACCTGGATCTGGACGGGTTCAAGGCCATCAACGACCAGCATGGCCATGGCGTGGGGGATGAACTGCTGATCACGGTGGCGCAGCGCATGAAGGCCGCCCTGCGCGACGGCGATACATTGGCCCGCATTGGCGGCGATGAATTCGTGGCGGTGCTGGTAGACCTGGAGCAACCCCAGGACTGCGAATCCGTGCTGCAGCGCCTGCTCCTGGCCGCTGCCACACCCGTGGAAGTGGGGGGCCACGCACTCCACGTCTCTGCCAGCATCGGCGTCACGCAATATCCCCAGGACGCATCCGACGCGGACCAGCTCATGCGCCACGCCGATCAGGCCATGTATATCGCCAAGCTGGCCGGCAAGAACCGCTACCACCTGTTTGACGTCGCGCAGGACACGGCGGTGAAGACCCGCCGTGAGGATCTGGAGCACATCCAGCGCGCGCTGCGCTGTGGGGAGTTCGTGCTGCACTACCAGCCCAAGGTCCACATGAAAACCGGCCAGATGACCGGTGTGGAGGCCCTGATCCGCTGGCAACATCCCGAACGGGGTCTGCTGCCCCCGGCAGCCTTTTTGCCGGTCATCGAAACCCACCCTCTGAGCATCGAACTGGGCGAATGGGTCATCGACACGGCCCTTGCCCAAATGGAGCAGTGGGCTGGCGCGGGGCTGCACTTCCCGGTAAGCGTCAACATCGGCGTGCGCCAGCTGCAGCAGGGCAACTTTGTCCAACGACTCGGCGCACTGCTGGCGGCCCACCCCGGCGTGCCACCACTGGGGCTGGAGCTGGAAGTGCTGGAAACCAGCGCCATGGAGGACATCACCCACGTCTCCAACGTCATGCAGGCCTGCCGCGCGCTGGGGGTGGGTTTTGCCCTGGACGATTTTGGCACCGGGTACTCCTCGCTCACCTACCTCAAACATCTGCCCGCCGAGTTGCTGAAAATCGACCAGAGTTTTGTGCGCGACATGCTGGACGACCCGGACGACCTGGCCATTGTGGAGAGCGTGATTGGCTTGGCCGCCGCCTTTCGGCGCAACATCATTGCCGAGGGGGTGGAAACCCCCGCCCACGGCGAGCTGTTGCTCACCCTGGGCTGCGAGCTGGCCCAGGGCTACGGCATTGCCCGGCCCATGCCAGCGCAGGCCCTGCCCGACTGGCTGGCCCATTGGCGACCGGACCCCAGCTGGACGACCTGGCAACAGCGCACCCTGAGCCGCGACGACATGTCCGCAGTGTTCATCGAAGTGGGGCACCGCCACTGGTTGCGCAGCCTGGAGGCCTACCTGCAGGACCCCCGCCACAACCCGCCGCCGCTGTCGGACAGCGAGTGCCACTTTGGCCGCTGGCAACAGGGCGAGGGCCAGCTGCGCTATGGCATGCTGGCCCAATTTAAGGCCTTGGTGGACTTGCACAACCGGATTCATGGCATGGCCCAGGCTATGGTGGAAACCGCGCAGCGCGCGCCTTCCGCCCCGCCCGACCACAGCCTGGAGGAGTTGCGCCAGCTGCTCCACGAGTTGTCCCGGGGGTTGCGCGACCTGGTCCGGCCCTAATGCCAGCGGGGTATGGCCGCAAGGGGCTCCGTTCAGCAACCATTCCACCGCCAAAATTTGCGGCGTTTTTGGACTCCAGCCCGCGTAAAACAACACTTATCCGCTATCAACTATATAGCACTCAATTTTTAACTACTCCATCGCCTGCACGAAGCGAGTCGGCGGCCACGGCGCGCCCAACCCTGGCCGACGCGCTGGCGCGTATCGAGCGCAGGGAGTTGGCGCACGGGTGAGGAGGGATTTGCTCCACAATCGCGCCATGCCACACACACCCCTTATTGAAACGACCCGTGGTGGGACTCTGGAAAACCAGCACTTTGGCTCGGTCGCCGTGGTCAACACCCGGGGTGAACTGCAGGCCTTTGCGGGCGATCCGCACTGGCTGACCTTCACCCGCTCCACACTCAAAGCACTGCAAGCCCTGCCCTTCATGGAAGGCGGGGGGCCGCAGCACTTTGGCTTTTCCACCCCGCAGATTGCCCTGCTGTGCGCCAGCCACAGCGGCGAGCCCATGCACGTGCAGGCCGTCCAGCAGATGCTGGAGGGCGCCGGGCAAACCTACCAGGTGCTGCGCTGCGGCTGCCACGTCCCCTACCATTTTGAGATAGCCGGAAGGCCCCCCGGCCCGCATGAAACCTTTGATGAACGCTATAACAACTGTAGCGGAAAGCACGCTGGATTCGTAGCCTGGTGTGTGCAGCACGGCCACAGTCTGGCCCACTACGAGGCCCCAGAGCACCCGCTGCAGCAGGCCATACGCCGCGATGTGGCCCGCGCCGTGGGCATGGATGCCAACGACCTGAAACTGGGGATTGACGGCTGCTCGGCACCCAACTACGCCATGCCTTTGGCAAAACTCGCCACAGGCTACGCCCGGCTGGCCAGCGGCACGCAGGACGCCGAATTCGGTGCGAGCTTTGCCCAGCTCGGCGCAGCCATGACGGCCCACCCGGACATGGTCAGCGGCACCGGGCGCAACGACCTGGCCTTGATGCAGGCCGGTCGCGGCGACTGGGTTACCAAGGTCGGCGCGGATGGCGTGCAGGTGGTGGGCAGCAAGAGCCGGGGCGAGGCCTTTGCACTCAAAATCATCGATGCCAACAAGCCCGCCCTGTTTGCCGCCACGGTGGAAGTGCTGGAGCAGCTAGGCTGGCTGGATGACGCCCAGCGCAAGGCACTCGCACCCTGGCGCGCACAGGCCCTCATCAACGCACGCGGCATCCAAGTGGGCGAACGCCGGACCGCCTTCACCCTGCAAACCCCTTCCATTTCTTTGTGACTCCCATGAATACTTCCGTCAGCCTGATTGGCGCTCCCACCGACATCGGCGCGGGCAGCCGCGGTTCCAGCATGGGCCCCGAGGCCCTGCGCGTCGCCCACATTGCCTCGGTGCTGGCCGCACAGGGCCTGGACGTGCAGGACCGGGGCAACCTGGTCGGCCCCAATAACCCCTGGCTGCCGCCCGTGAACGGCTACCGCCACCTGGCCGAGGTGACGGCCTGGAACCAGGCCGTGCACCACGCGGTGTACGCCGAACTGCAACTGGGCCGCCTGCCCATATTGCTGGGCGGCGACCACTGCCTGGGCATAGGCTCGATCAGCGCCGTGGCCCGCCACTGCCGCGACGCGGGCAAGAAGTTGCGCATTCTGTGGCTCGATGCCCATGCCGACTTCAACACCCACTTGCTCACCCCCAGCGGCAACATCCACGGCATGCCGGTGGCCTGCCTGTGTGGCCACGGTCCACGGGAGTTGACCGAAATCGGCGGCCAGGTGCCGGCAATCTCGCCAAAGTGGATTCGCCAGATCGGCATCCGCAGCGTGGACGAGGGGGAAAAGCGCTTCGTGCACGAACAGGACCTGGAGGTGTTCGACATGCGCTACATCGACGAGATGGGCATGCGCGCCGCGATGGAGCTGGCCCTGGCCCTGGTGGATGCCAACACGCACCTGCACGTCAGCTTTGATGTGGATTTTCTGGACCCTGATATTGCGCCCGGCGTGGGCACCACGGTGCGCGGAGGCCCCAACTACCGCGAAGCCCAGTTGTGCATGGAAATGATCGCCGACACCGGGCGTCTGGCCTCGCTGGACGTGATGGAACTCAACCCTGCGCTGGATGAGCGCAACCGCACGGCCGAAGTGGCGGTGGACCTGATCGAGTCGCTCTTTGGCAAAAGCACCTTGATGCGCAAATAGGTTTACAGCCAAACATTCGCCGCCGGGTCGTCCCGCAGAAGGGGCTATTTTTCGGGCCGGAGCACCACCTGCACGTAGTTGTCACGGCGCAGGTAGCGGCGGGCGGCGGCCTGAATGTCGGTGACCGCGATCGCATCCACCTGGCGGTCGTAGTCCAGCAAAGTGGTCGGGTCCGTGCCATACAAGGTGGCGGACTGCAGGCGACCCAGCCAGTAGCTGTTTTCACGCAGCGACTTGCGGTGCGTGGTGTGCCAGTTTTGCTTCACCTTGGCCAGATCGGCCTCGCTCACGCCGTCGTCCTGTAGTTTGCGGATCTCACCCAGGGCGGCCTCCACCACGCGGTCCACGTTCTCGGGCGCGCAGGGCAGCACGAGTCCGAGTTGGTAGTGCGGATAGGGTGTGCGCGCCATGCTGCCCCCCATGCCGCCGCCGTAAATCAGGGTCAATCGTTCGCGCAACTCGTCAATCAGTTTGATGTTCAGCACCTCCACCAGGGCCTGCAAGCGCAGGTGCTCGGCCTCGGAATAGTCGGCATCGCCGGTGAAAGTGATGGACACGGTGCTCTTGGCCTCGCGGCCGGCATGCACCTCCTGCCTCACCACGCCCGTGACCGGGCGGATGCCCAGATCCACCGACTGCGCAGGCAGCTCGTGTGTGGGCAAGCTGGCCAGGTAGCGCGCGATGAGCGGGCGCGCGGCATCCAAGGAAAAACTTCCCACCAAAATGAAGGTCAACCCCCAGGCGCTGGAAAACCGCTCCTGGTAAATGGCCTTCGCGCGCTCCAGGCTGACGCGCTCAAAGTCCGCCGGCGTGGGCGTCAGCGCCACGCGCGGATGGGCATTAAACAGCGCGGTCTGGACGGCGTTGGTGAACCGGGACTCCGGATGGGCCATGGAATGGCGCGCCGCGTCCTGCGAGCGGCTGATGAAGGACTGGTAGAGGTCGCGGTCCTCTCGGGGTGGGCCAAAACGCAGGGTCACCATTTGCAAGAGCGTTTCCAGGTCCTGCCGCCCCGAACTGGCCTGTACGGTATCCATCCACGGCAGCAGGCCGGTGTGGACCGCCACCACCTTGCCCGCCAGCACTTCTTGCAAGCCCAGGGGCGAAAACCGTCCCGCGCCCATGGAGGCAACCACCTGGCTGGCGTACCCTGCGTTGAACATGTCCGCCTGCCCGTAGAGGGACTGTCCGCCAAACCGATTGGCGGCCAGCAGAACTTCGTCATTCTTGAAATCGGTCGGTTTGAGAATCACCTTGACCCCGTTGGACAGGTCCAGTTCGGTCAGCCCCAGCGCTGGGTGGGCCCGCTCGGCAAGGATGCGCCCGCCCTTGGGCAGCGCGGGCAGCAAAGAGCCGTGCACCACCGGTTTGGGCGCGGCGCGCAGGGTGGTCGGCCCTGCCGGCCGGGATAGCTCCAGCAACCGGGCAGGCGTGGGGATCCCGCCGTCGGCATGGTCGCTTCCGGTGTACATCACCAGCCGGGCACCCCCGTCGGTCAGGGCGTGGCGGGCGTGGCGATTGACATCCTGGCGCGTGATGGTGGGCAGCAAGCGGCGGGTGTAATCGCGCTCATTGGCAATGCCGGGAATGGTCTCCTGCTGCAGAAAGTGGCGCAGGTACTCTTCCGCATAGGTGGCGGAGTCGGTTTTGTCGCGCTCCGCAAAGTGTTGCTCTCGGCCGCGCAACAGGTTCAGTTTGCTGCGTTGAAGCTCTGCTGCGCCAAAGCCAAAGCGCTGGGCCCGTGCATTCTCGCGGACCAGGGCCTGCACCGCCGCATCGGCCCCCTGACGGCCCAGTTGGGCACTGGTGCCAAACCAGCGGTAGCCGGGCACGGCCTTGTCCGTGGCACTTTCCCCCTCAACAAAGGGGGGGCGGGCCTGTTGCGTCAGCTCCGCCAGGCGCATGCCCAGCATGTCGTCCACCAAATGCTCGACCAGCGCCTGGCGGTAGTCGGCCAAGGTGCGCACCACGGGATCGGGCCGGACCGGATACAAAATGGCCACCTGGTTGCTAGTGGCCTCCTTGTCGGTCACCACCACCGCCTCCGAGTGGCTGCGCACCGGCAACTTGGCATACACACGCGGCCGCGCGTTGTCCGGGTTCTTGAGGGGGCCAAAGTAGGTCTCTACCAGGGCCTTGGCGTCTTGCGGTTCGATGTCGCCCACCACCACCACAGCCATCAGGTTGGGGCGGTACCAGTCCTTGTAGAAGCGGCGGATGGCGTCATGGCTGAATTCCTTGAGGCTGCTTTCCGTGCCGATGGGCAGCCGTTTGGCATACAGCGAGCCTTCAAATACCCTGGGATACAGGACCTGGTTCATGCGGTCCTGGGCCCCCTTGCCCAGGCGCAGCTCTTCCAGCACGATGGCGCGCTCCAGGTCGATGTCCGGTGCATGGAAACTCACGCCCTGCGCCCAGTCCTGCAGCACCAGAAAGCCCTTTTCGATGGCCTCGCGCTGGTCGGTCGGCAGCGGCAAGATGTAGACCGTTTCGTCAAAGCCGGTGTAGGCGTTCAGGTCCGCACCAAACTTCAAGCCAATGGACTGCAGGTAGGACACCAGCTCGTGCTTCTTGAAATGGGTGGAACCGTTGAAGGCCATGTGCTCGGTGAAGTGGGCCAGGCCCAGCTGGTCGTCGTCCTCCAGGATGGAGCCGGCCTTGACCACCAGGCGCAGTTCCAGGCGCTTCTCGGGGCGGCTGTTCTTCTGGATGTAGTAGGTCAGGCCGTTGTCCAACTGGCCTACCACTACCTGCGGCCCAATGGGCAGTGTCTGCGCCAGGTTCAGCCCCGCCTGGGCATTGTGCAGCGCACACAGCAACAGCGCGGCAATGCCCCATCGGCGAAAAAACGTGGCGATCATGGAGTGGTCCTGTGCAAGGTGAGGCCCGCAGCTTAGCAGTTGACCAGGGTGGTCAGGCCCGACGCGCCACGCCGGGCCAGAGCCGATTCCGCGCACGGTAAAATTGTCCGCATCCGCACCGCCTGTCACAGGGGCATTGGCCCGACACGATCTGCACTGCCTTGCACCCTTGTTCACCATGCACCTGACCCGAATCCGCGCATCCCTGCTGGCCCTGGCCGCCACTGCCCTGGCCGCCTGCAACCCGGCCCAGCCACCCGCTCCGTCCGCAGCGGCCAGCGCCACCGCGCCCCCCCTCTCGGTGGCCAGCGCAATGGCCCTGCTCCCGCCGGTGGTCCCGGTACCGGCCCCCGTGGTACCGCCCGAGCTGGCGGCAGGCAAGAAGGTGTTCGACACCACCTGCGGCCTGTGCCACGGCGCAGGAACCGGGGGCGCACCCCGGCCCGCCGACAAGGCCAACTGGGCACCCCGCATCGCCCAGGGCAGCGAGGCGCTGTACCAGCACGCCCTGCAAGGCTTCGAGGGGGCGGCGGGCTACATGCCCCCGCGCGGGGGGACCGCGCTGTCCGACGCCGATGTGAAGGCGGGGGTGGACTACATGGTGGCCCTGTCCAAATAGCGCCTCCGGGACCCGCGTGATGCCAGACAAAAGCACACCCGAGTCCAATGGCAACCGCCCGGTCGAACCGGAACGCGACTACGCCAGTTTTATCCGGCGTACCGAACGCATCTCCGGCATCGGCCACTGGCAATACGATCTGGAGCGGGGCTGCATTGAATGGTCCGCGCAAACCTGCATCATCCATGACGTGGCCGAGGGCTACGCCCCCACGCTGCAGGACGCCATCGCTTTTTTTGCACCCGAGGCACGCCCCACGCTGGAGGCTGCCATTGCGGCGGCCACCCAGACCGGAAAGCCCTGGGACCTGGAACTGCCGCTGGTGACTGCCATGGCCCGGCGCATCTGGGTGCGCTGTGCCGCCGAGACCGAGTACCGCGATGGCAAGCGCATCCGCCTGGTGGGCATTTTTCAGGACATCACACGCCGCCACCAGCTGGAAGACGAGGTTCTGCAAAAGAACGCGCTGATGAAGAACGTCCTGGCCAATATTCCGGTGGGCCTGAGCGTCATTGACAGCAAACTCAACCTGGTGGCCGACAACCCGCTGCTGCGAACCCTGCTGGACTTCCCGGACTCGCTGTTCCAGCACGAACCGGTGACCTTTGAATCCATCATCCGCTTCAACGCTCTGCGTGGGGAGTATGGCCCCGGCGACCCCGAAGAACAGGTGCGCAGCATCGTCGAGCGGGCGCGCCGGGCGCAGCCCCACCGCTTCCAGCGCCAGCGCGGCGACGGGCGCACGCTGGAGGTGCGCGGCGCGCCCATGCCTGATGGCGGCTTTGTGACCACCTACGCCGACATCACCGACCTGGTGCGCGCCACCGAGGCGGCGCAGCAGGCCTCGCGTTCCAAAAGCCAGTTCGTGGCCAACATGAGCCATGAAATCCGCACTCCGATGAACGCCATTCTGGGCATGCTGCGGCTGCTGCACGGCACGGACCTGACCGAGCGCCAGCTGGACTACGCAGACAAGGCCGAAGGGGCGGCCCGCTCCCTGCTGGGGCTGCTCAACAACGTGCTGGACTTCTCCAAGATGGAAGCCGACAAGATGGAGCTGGACCCCCAGCCCTTTCGGCTGGACACCTTGCTGCGGAACCTGTCGGACATCCTCTGGGCCAATGTCGGGGCCAAGCCCATCGCCCTGCGCTTTGACGTAGACCCGGACCTGCCCCCGGCGCTGGTGGGCGACGCATTGCGGCTGCAACAGGTGCTGATCAACCTGGCGGGCAATGCCATCAAGTTCACCGAGCAGGGCGAGGTGGTGGTGCGTTTCAAGATGCTGGCGCAAACCCCGCTCCACACCACACTCACCATTGGCGTGCGCGACAGCGGCATTGGCATCGCACCGGAGAACCAGGCCCACATCTTTGACGGGTTTTCGCAGGCCGAGGCCTCCACCACGCGCCGCTTCGGCGGCACTGGACTGGGCCTGTCCATCAGCAAGCGCCTGGTGCAGTTGATGGGGGGTGCGCTGGCGCTGGACAGCGCGCCGCAGCGGGGCAGCGACTTCCATTTCACCATCACGCTGGCCACCGCCCAGCCGCAGCCCGATGGCGCGCCGCCAGTGGCCGGGGACGCAGACACCCCTCGCCACAGTGCCGAAAAAATCGCTGGCAACGCCCCCGGTACGTCCGGGCGGCTGCAGGGCATGCGCCTGCTGGTGGTGGAAGACAATCTGATCAACCAGCAGGTGGCCCGCGAACTGCTGCGCGGCGAAGGTGCACTGGTGGAAATTGCGGCCAACGGGCAGCTCGGCGTAGCGGCGGTGGCGGCGGCCCATCCGGCGTTTCAGGCCGTGCTGATGGACCTGCAAATGCCCGTCATGGACGGCTACGCGGCCACCCAGGCGATTCGCCAGGAGCTGGGTCTGGCCGGGCTTCCCATCATCGCCATGACCGCCAATGCCTTGGCCAGCGACCGCGCGGCCTGCCTGCAAGCCGGCATGGATGACCATGTGGGCAAACCCTTTCACCTGCCCCACCTGGTGGAAGTGTTGCTGCAGCATGTCGGACGCGCACCCCCGGGCAAACCTGATAACGAAATCGGCTCCTAGCCCGCGTAATATAAGGCGTTTAAGCTATAAATTCAATAGCATATTAGCGCCGGAATGCGGTAAACGCCTCAAACTCCCAGCTGCGCATGGCCAGTAGCAGGGTGTAGCCCTCACGGTCCTTTTCTTGCAGTTTCTGGTCCGCCAGGTGCTGTTGGGCAAAATCCTGTGCCACACGCTGCATGCGCTCCAGAAACAGGGGAGCCAGGCTGCGGCTCACCGAGCCGTGCACCAGCAGCAGGCCCTCGCCCGCGCCGTCAAAGCCGCCAGAGAAATAGTCCAGCAGCGCGTTGTCGCGAAAGTAGTCCATTACCGGGCCATGCGGCCGCCACCGAAAGGCCTTGGCCAGCTTGAGGCGGTAGCGGTTGAGCGGGCGCAACTCGATGATGCCAATGCGGTCCAGTTGCACCAGGTAGCCAATGCACTCGGCCTCGCTGAGGCGGTAGGCGGCCACGATTTGCTCCAGCGTCCACTGGCTGAGCACGCAGATGGCCACCAGCAGCAGCTTCTTGTCGGCCACCACGGCGCGCTCCTGCTCCGCTGTCAATTGCGCCAACAGTGGCTGGGCGTCGGCCACGCACCGCGCCAGGTCGGCAAAATCCAGCTTCAGCGCACGGCAGATGGCGTCGATGCGCGACAGCGGCATGTCGCCCCGGGACAGCATGCGCTTGACACTGGATTCGGCCAGGCCCAGGGCTGCGGCCAGATCGGCGTAGCTCATGCGGGCGGATTTGAGTTCGCGTTTGAGCGCGGTGATGAGGTCGGCGGTGGTGCTCATAGGTATCGATTATTAATACCTTTGGTATTTTTGTACAACATTTAGTCGATAAGAAATACCAAATCATCCACCCCACCGGACACTGGCGGCTCCCCCCCCTCACGGAGCCACAGATGCACTTTTCCATGAATCCCCAAGAATCCGGCCTGCTGGCCGGCCTGGCGTTGGCCATTGGGCTGGCCTGTTTCGGCCCAGCCGTGGCCCAGTTTGAGCACTACCACGCCTTCGCCGACCAGCGCCACTGGCTGGGGCTGCCCTGCGCGTGGGACGTACTGAGCAACCTCCCCTTTGCGCTGTTGGGCGGCTGGGGCCTGCTGCGCCTGCATGCCCGCCAGGGCTGCCAGCCCCACGGTGCCCAGCGCGCGCTGGCACTGGCATTTTTTGCGGGACTGGTGCTGACCGCGCTGTGCTCCGCCCTGTACCACCTGCACCCGGACGATGCGCGCCTGGCCCTGGACCGGCTGGGCATGGTGGGTGCGTTTGCCGGATTGCTGGGGCTGGCGGTGGCTGACCGTATCAGCGCGCGCGCCGGGCTGTGGTTGGCCGGGGCCATTCTGGCCCTGGGGCCCATCGCCGTGTTCGTGTGGGCCAACACGGGCAACCTGCTGCCGTGGTCCGTGCTGCAGGGTGGCGGCATGCTGCTGATCGTGCTGTTGGCGCTGCGCCACCCGGTGGCGGGTGCCTGGGGCCTGCCGCTGGCGGCGGTGATTGCCTGGTATGCGCTGGCCAAAGGGCTGGAGTGGGGTGACCACGCCGTTTTTGCATTCACCCAGGGCTTGGTCTCCGGCCATACCCTGAAGCACGTGGCCGCAGCCATGGCGGCCTGGCCCGTCATCGCGCTCATGCACAATGGCGCGCAAAACCCAACCGGGCCGCGCACCACCGTGCCTGCCTGAGTGCCATAAGAAGCGTACCGATTGAACCGAGGAAACACCATGAGCCACGAAACGCACCCGTCTTCGACCCCTGCAGTCGCCGATGCGCATGCCCACCCCAACCAGTTCGCCTTGCTGGGTCAACGCCGTTTTGCACCCTTCTTCTGGACCCAGTTCAGCGGCGCTGCCAACGACAACCTGTTCAAGTTCGCCTTTACCGTGATGGTCACCTACCAGCTGCAGGTGGCATGGATGAAACCGGCCATGGCCGGGCTGGTGATTGGCGCACTGTTCATCCTGCCGTTTCTGCTGTTTTCGGCCACCAGCGGGCAACTGGCCGACAAGTACGACAAGCGCATGCTCATCATCTTTGTGAAGCGCCTGGAGATCTTGATCATGGCGCTGGCCGCCTGGGGCTTCTTTTCGGTGAACGTGCCCATCTTGCTGGCCTGCACCTTCCTGATGGGCGTGCACTCCACGCTGTTTGGCCCGGTCAAGTTTGCCTACATGCCCCAGGTGCTGTCCGAGCGCGAACTCACCGGCGGCAACGGCATGGTGGAGATGGGCACCTTTGTGGCCATCCTGCTGGGCAATGTGGACGGGGGCCTGATCATTGCCGTGCCGGAGATTGGGGCACACCACGTGGGCTTTGCCTGTGTGGGCATGGCGATTGTGGGGCGCATCACCGCCCACTACATTCCCGCCGCACCCGCTACCGATCCCAAGCTGGTGATCAACTGGAACCCGGTGAGTGAAACCGTACGCAACCTGAAGCTCGCGCACGGCAATGTGGTGGTGTTTCGTTCGCTGCTGGGCATCAGCTGGATGTGGTTCTTTGGCGCAGTGTTTCTGAGCCAGTTCCCCAGCCTTGCCAAGAACGTGCTGCATGGCAACGAGCAGGTGGCTTCGCTGCTGCTGGTGGTGTTCTCCATCGGCATCGGCACGGGTTCGCTGTTGTGCGAGGTGCTGAGCCGCCGCCACGTGGAAATTGGCCTGGTGCCGCTGGGTGCCATTGGCATGAGCGTGTTCTCCATCGACCTCTACCTGGCCACCCGCGGCCTGCCCGACGCACCCGCCATGGATGTAGCCACCTTCCTGGCCGTGAGCGCGCACTGGCGTGTGTTGCTGGACCTGGCTCTGTTGTCGCTGTTTGCGGGCC
>CAZDDK010000020.1:20959-25386 GCA_964504185.1 uncultured Rhodoferax sp.
GTATGCCCTGATCCAGATGCGCAGCCAACCCACCCACCGCGCGCGCATCATCGCGGCCAACAACATCCTGAACGCGCTGTTCATGATTGCCAGCTCGGTCATTGCAGGCGCATTGTTGGGCGCGGGCTTCACCATTCCGCAAATCTTTTTGTTGACCGGCCTGGCCAATGCCGTGGTGGCAGGCTACATCTTCCTCCTGGTGCCCGAATACCTGCTGCGCTTTATTGCCTGGGTGGCGTCGCGCTGCGTCTACCGCTTTCGGGTACAAGGGGACGATGCCATCCCCACCGAAGGTGCCGCCGTGCTGGTGTGCAACCACGTGAGCTTTGTGGATGCCGTGCTGCTGATGGCCGCCAGCCCCCGCCCCATCCGCTTCATCATGGACCACCGCATCTTCCAAGTGCCGGTGCTGGGCTGGCTGTTCAAACTGGCCAAGGCCATTCCGGTGGCACCGCAAAAGGAAGACCCGCAGGCCTACCAAGCCGCGTTCGACGGCGCTGCCCAGGTACTGCGCGAAGGCGATTTGCTGTGCATCTTCCCCGAAGGCGGCATCACCCGCGACGGCAACCTGCAAGAGTTCAAGGGCGGCATCATGAAGATCCTGGAGCGCGCCCAGGCCGACGGCCTCACTGTGCCGGTGATCCCCATGGCCCTGACCAACCTGTGGGGCTCGTATTTCAGCCGCGTGGAACAGGGTGGCGCGATGGTGCGTCCGTTTCGGCGCGGCATGTTCAGCCGCGTGGGGTTGAATGTGGGCGGGGCGCTGCCTGCGGCGCAGGTGCAGCCGGAGGTTTTACGAGGAAGGGTGCAGGGGTTGTTGGGGGCGTAGAGGAGCGGCTGCGGGTCGCTGGCAGGCCAGTATTCCCGGTTGCGCCTGCACCCAGGCAGTGCAGCTGCTGCGCGAATGCAAGGCCGAGGCGGACTTCGGCCGGACTCAGCTCCGGGACGCAGCGCCCTGGCTCGCGGCGCTGGAGGTCTGAACCCTGCCAGCTGTGCCTCAATGCCCGCTGGCCAGCAAGGTCGCATTCCCACCCGCCGCCGTGGTGTTCACGGTAACGGTCTGCTCGGCGCAGAAGCGGTACAGGTAGTGCGGGCCACCGGCCTTGGGGCCGGTGCCGGAGAGGCCTTCCCCACCGAAAGGCTGCACGCCCACGACCGCACCGATCATGTTGCGGTTGATATAGACGTTGCCGATGTGCGCGGCGTGGGCCAGGGACTGGGCGCGGCTGTCGATACGCGTCTGGATGCCCAGGGTCAACCCATATCCGAGGGCGTTGACCTGCGCGATCACGTCGGCCGGCTCGCCGCTCCAGCGCACCACCTGCAACACCGGACCAAAAATCTCGGCCTTCACGTCGGCAATGCGGGCCACTTCAAACGCATGGGGGGCAATCAAATTTGCTATATTTGTTGTAGCGGCTTGTTCAATTTCCACGGGGGCTATCAGCACTTTTGACTCCAGCTTCAGGCGCTGAATGTGGCGATAGATGCCCTCGAATGCCTCGGCGTCAATGACCGGACCGACGTCGGTGGCGATGTCGGCGGTATCGCCCACCACCAGTTCGCGGGCGGCGCCTTGCAGCATCTCGATGACGCCATCGGCGATGGACGCGTGCACACACAACAGCCGCAGCGCCGAGCAGCGTTGGCCCGCACTACGAAAGGCGCTTTGCACCACGGCGTCTACCACCTGTTCGGGCAGCGCGCTGCTGTCCACCAGCATGGCGTTGATGCCGCCGGTTTCGGCGATCAGCGGGACGATGGGGCCGTCCTTGGCGGCCAGGGCGCGGTTGATGACCTTGGCGACCTGGGTGGAGCCGGTGAACACCACACCGGCCACGCCGGGTTGCGCCACCAGCGCCGCGCCCACGGTCTCACCGGAACCATGCGCCAGTTGCAACACGTCGGCAGGAACCCCGGCGGCGTGCAGCAGTTGCACCGCCGCCTGGGCCACGCCGGGGGTCTGCTCGGCGGGTTTGGCGAGCACCGCGTTACCGGTGGCCAGTGCGGCGGCCACTTGGCCGACAAAGATGGCCAGCGGGAAATTCCACGGGCTGATGCAGACCCATACGCCGCGCGCGGTCAGCGACAGGGTGTTGGACTCGCCGGTCACGCCAAAGCTGTGTCCCGCCAGGGCGGGGGGCAAGCCATGCACTTGCGGTTGCGCCAGTGGCTGCATGATGCGCTGGGCCTCGTCGGCGTAGTAGCGCAGAAAGTCCACCGCCTCGCGCACCTCGCTGACCGCATCGCCCCAGGTCTTGTGCGCTTCCTTGACCAGCAGCGCGCAGAACGTGGGGGTCTGCTCCAGCAGGGTGTCGGCGGCGCGGCGCAGGATGGCGGCGCGCTCGGCCACGGGGGTGCGGCTCCAGCCCTTTTGCGCAGTGGCGCAAGTGGCAAAGACTTCCGCGGTGCGGGTGGGGTCGAACTCGGGCACCACCGGCACGGGTGTCGTCGCCAGGGCGGCCAGCAGCGGCGCGCGCATGCTGGGCACGGTCAGGTCCAGCCCGGTGCTGTTTTTGCGGGCACCGGGGTGGGTGCCAAACAGGTCCGGCGGCAGCGCCAGGCTGGGGTGCGGCTCCAGGCGCAGCGGGGAAATGAGCAGCTCCTGCATGCCCACGGACTCGTCCGCCAATTGGTGCACAAAGGAGGAGTTGGCACCGTTTTCCAGCAGGCGGCGCACCAGGTAGGCCAGCAGGTCGCGGTGTGCGCCCACCGGGGCGTAGACGCGGCAGGACACCAACGGGTTCTTCAGCACCTCGCGGTACACGCCCTCGCCCATGCCGTGCAGGCGCTGCAGCTCAAACGGCGCGCCGGTCTTGGCCCCCATCTGCAAAATGGCGGCAATGGTAGCGGCGTTGTGCGTGGCGAACTGCGGGTAGATGGCGTCGGGCGATTCCAGCAGCGCCCGCGCACACGCCAGGTAGGACACGTCGGTGTGGTGCTTGTGGGTGAAAACGGGATAGTGCGGCAGGCCCAGCTCCTGGGCGCGCTTGATTTCGGCATCCCAGTACGCGCCCTTGACCAGGCGGCACATCAGGCGCACCTGGTAGCGCCGGGCCAGCGCGGTGACGTGTTCGATCAGCTCCAGGGAGCGCGTCTGGTACGACTGCATGGCCAGCCCCAGGCCACGCCACTGCGGGCACTCCGCCGTAACCTTGGCCACCAGTGCGTCCAGCACCTCCAGCGTCAGCTCCTGGCGCTCCACCTCTTCGGCGTCAATGGTCAGGTTGATATTGGCAGCCGCAGCACGCTGGCACAGACTCCACACACGGGGCACAAGCTCGGCCATGACGCGTGCACTCTGCGCATCCTCGTAGCGCGGGTGCAGCGCACTGAGCTTGATGGATATGCCGTCATTTTGCTCGATAGCCCGCGTGGAATCTATTTGTTTAGCTATTGAATCAATAGCATTCATGTAGCTGTGCAAATAGCGTTTGGCATCTTCCTCGGTGCGGGCACCCTCGCCCAGCATGTCGTACGAAAACCGCACGCCCCATTTCTTGCGGGCGGCGTCGGCTTCGTGCTGCGCCTCTTTCATGGACTGACCGAGCACAAACTGGCGGCCCAGCAATTGCACGGCGCGCAGCGTGGCGGCGACCACGGTCTTGGCACCCAACTTGGCCATCAGGCCGGGCTCCGCCTTGGGGCCTGCATCGGCTTCGGCATCCGGCAGAAAATGTTTGGACATGGCAATGGCGGTGCTGGACAGGCGCGCCAGCACCTTGTCGCCGCTGCCATCAAAGTCGGCGCGGCCCAGCTGGTCGGCGGTCAGCGCAATAGCGGTCTCGGCATCGGGCACCCGCAGCAGGGCTTCGGCCAGGCGCATCAGGGCCAGACCTTCGGCGCTGGAGATGGGGTACTCCTTGAGCAGGCTCTCCATGGCCCAAAACGGTGGCGGATTGTCGCGCACGGCCTGCACCCAGGGCGTGGCGGCACGGGCGGCTGCCGACCAGTCCAGCGCCTGGCTGATGCTGTGCAGGTTGCGGGCGACCACCTCGGCTTCGGGGCGGTAGGGGAAGGGCAGGCGTTGGGCGACGGGCATGGATTTCTCCGGATGTGTTTGACTAAGTCGCTATGATTATTGAAGTTGTGGTTGATTTTTTGCTATTTTTTGTTGTGTTGACAGTGAATTGTGCGGCGTTGCATTCCCCCACTCTCCCCCAATCACCTATCGGAGGAAAGAACAATGACCCAAGAAATCGACCGCATCGACATCAAGATCCTCAACTGCCTGCAGCAAGACGGCCGCATCTCCAACCTGAAATTGGCAGAAACCGTGGCCTTGTCACCCACTGCCGTTCTGGCACGCGTGCAGCGCCTGACCAAGGACGGCTACATCCTGGGGTACGAGGCGCGGCTCAATCCGTTGAAACTGGGTGCCGGGATGATGGTGTTCGTGGAGGTGCTGCTGGACCGCACCACGCCCA
>CAZDDK010000021.1:0-24060 GCA_964504185.1 uncultured Rhodoferax sp.
CGCGGTTGTAGTCGGGGAACTTGCCTTCGACCAGCTTGGTCACGAACTCCATGCCGTCAAATACGAACTTGGCCTGGTTGTTGGCAAATTGCATTTCGATGGCACCTTCGTTGTCACTCAAGAGGCGCTGCAATTCGACGACAGTCTTGCGCGGCAGAATCACTTCCTGTTTGGGCACTTCCACGTCCAGCGTGGCGGAGGCAAACGCCAGGCGGTGGCCATCGGTGGCGACCAGGCTGAGGTGCTTGGCCACGAAGAGGATGCCGTTGAGGTAGTTGCGGATGTCATGCACCGCCATGGCGAACGACACCTGGCCCAGCAGGTCTTTCAGGGTTTTTTGCGGCACGCTGAACACCGGTCCGAAGTTGGCAGACTCCTGAACCAGGGGGAAGTCCTCAGCAGCCAGGGTTTGCAGTGTGAACTTGCTCTTGCCCCCTTTGAGGATGATCTTGTTCTGGCTGGATTCCAGTGACACAGTCTGGTCCGAAGGCATGGTACGCAGGATGTCGATGAGTTTGCGTGCGCCAATGGTGGTGGTGAAGTTGCCGATGTCGCCGCCCAGCTCGGCGGTGGTCCGGATCTGGATCTCCAGATCACTGGTGGTGACCTGCAGTGATGTACCGTTCTTGCGCACGAGGATGTTGGCGAGGATGGGCAAGGTGTGACGCCGTTCCACGATGCCGGCTACGGATTGCAGAACCGATAGGACTTGGTCCTGCGTTGCCTTCAAAACGATCATGTCTACCTCTTCCGTTGTAACTGTGCTGGCACCACCACTTTGCGTGCCCAACGTTTCTGAAATCCTGCCATTTTCCCAGTTTTGGGCACCTATTTTGGCCTTCTGGTGTTTTATTCCTGATCAGCCCTTGAGCGTTTGTTCCAGCACATGCAGTTGCTGGTTCAGATCCGTCATTTGCTGGCGCTCGCCTCCGATTTTGCGCACCGCATGCAACACCGTGGTGTGGTCCCTCCCACCAAACAATTCTCCAATTTCCGGAAGGCTTTTTTGTGTCAGCTCCTTGGCCAGATACATGGCGATCTGGCGTGGGCGGGCGATGCTGGCCGGGCGTTTCTTGGAGTACATGTCGGCGACCTTGATCTTGTAGTAGTCGGCCACCGTTTTCTGGATGTTTTCCACCGAAATCTGCCGGTTCTGGATCGACAGCAGGTCGCGCAGCGCCTCGCGTGCCAGCTGGATCGAAATTTCCTTTTGGTTGAAACGCGAGTACGCCAGGATCTTGCGCAGCGCGCCCTCGAGTTCTCTCACGTTGGAGAGCACGTTTTTGGCCACAAAAAATGCCACCTCTTCGGTCATTTCGGAGCCTTCCACGCGCGCCTTGTTGATGAGAATCGCCACCCGCATTTCAAGCTCGGGTGGCTCAATGGCCACCGTGAGTCCCGAATCAAAACGGGACACCAGGCGCTCGTGAATGTCCGTCAGGCCCTTGGGGTAGGTGTCGCTGGTCATCACAATGTGGGACTTCTTGGCCAGCAGCGCCTCAAAGGCGTTGAAGAACTCCTCTTGCGTGCGGTCTTTGTTCGCAAAGAACTGCACGTCGTCGATCAACAGCAAATCCAGGGAGTGATAGCGCTCCTTGAATTCGTCAAAAGTCTTGCGTTGGTAGGCTTTAACCACATCGGATACGAATTGCTCAGCATGGATGTAGAGAACTTTGCTGGCCGGTTTATCTGCCAATAATCGGTTGCCGACCGCGTGCATCAGGTGGGTTTTGCCCAGGCCGACACCCCCATAGATGAACAAGGGGTTGTACAAATGACCCGGGACGGTGGCCACGTGCAGGGCGGCTGCACGGGCCATGCGATTGGCCGTACCTTCCACCAGGTTTTCGAAGGTCAGTGTGCTGTTGAGGCGATTCTTGGGCAACATGGACGTGCTGACGTCGCCCACAGCGACGGCTTCTTCAGTCGAAACCGCTTCGGGTGCAGACGCCAAGACCGAAGTTTTTGCAATGGTTTCACGTGGAGTGATCGCTAACTCAACGGGCACCGGTTGGCCATACATTTTTTCCAGCATGGTGGCGATTCGCAGGCTGTACTGAGCCCGGATCCAGTCCAGCTTGAACCGGTTAGCGACAAAGATGGTGACCTTGGACAGGTCCTCCTGGACCACCGCGCTAAGGGGTTTGATCCAGGTATTGAATTGCTGTTCTGGCAGCTCTTGGGCAAGCTGGTCGACGCAGCTTTGCCAAAGACTTTGACCGACATCCAGTCCGGATGGCAAGGTGTGTTGGAGCGGGAATCCCTCTGGCATTGTTCTTTTCAGCTTTGTGGATAGTTGTGGATTGCTGTGCCCGGAATTGTAATTTATCAAAACCTTATCCACAGTTGCAGTGCGAATGGCGTGATGGATGAGACGGGTGTCGATGCTGATATCGGGGTGTTGCTCTAAGATAGAAAATTTGCGATAATCGGCGGTTCCCCTGATTGTGTTCGGGGCGATTTGACCGCGATCCACCTGATTTTTACCTGTTCAACGGGTAATTTGATGGGGTTGGATCTGAACTGAGCCTCTTAGGAATCCCAAATGAAACGCACTTACCAACCTTCCAAAATCCGTCGTGCCCGCACCCATGGTTTTCTCGTTCGCATGAAGACCCGTGGTGGCCGCGCGGTGATCAACGCACGCCGCGCCAAAGGCCGCAAGCGCCTGGCCGTCTAATCACGGTCGCACTGCGGGCCATCCTCTCCCGTCGGTCCATGCACACGTTGGCATTGCAGGCGCGCGGGTTTGGCCTGCCATGACTGTGCGGCGATTGAAGACGCGACCCCAGTTTCAGGCTGTTTTGGCCGGCACGGTGCTGGCAAAAACAGCCCACTTTGCCTTGCATGGCTGGGCGCAGGACGCGCCAGCCCAGGCCCTGGCATTGTTTCCTGAGCGGGCAGTCTGGCTGGGTGCGATGGTTCCAAAGCGGTGGGCCAAGCGTGCCGTGACGCGCAACGCGATCAAACGCCAGATTTACGCTATAGGCGCGGATTTCGAGTCCGTCTTGCCCCAGCGCGCGCACGTTGTGCGGCTGCGTGGGGCGTTTGATCGGGCGCGTTTTCCCAGCGCCACGTCGGACGCGCTCAAGTCGCTCGTGCGCTCGGAATTGCAGCAGCTTTTTTCCCGGTCCCGTACACCAGTGGTTGCGCCATGATGCGGTCACTGTTGCTGGGCGTCGTTCGGTTCTATCGCCTCTTTCTCAGCCCCTGGCTGGGGTCCGCCTGCCGGTTTGAACCCACCTGCTCGGTGTATGCCCAACAGGCCTTGCTGGCCCATGGGGCCGCCGGGGGCAGTTACCTGGCGGTGGCGCGCATTGCGCGCTGTCATCCCTGGTGTTCCGGTGGGCTCGATCCGGTGCCCGTAGAATCCCCCCGGCTGTTCACGCGGCTGCTCGCTTCTTCCTCTGAAAAGAAACCTTCATGAACGATATTCGCCGCACCATTTTGTGGGTGATCTTTGGCTTTTCCATGGTCATGCTGTGGGATCAATGGCAGGTCTATAACGGCAAGAAGGCGACTTTCTTCCCGAGCCCTTCCCAGCAGGCTGCTTCGGTGGCGGTGCCCCCCACCGTGGGAGCCAGTGGAGTGAGTGCGTCTGGTGTGCCCAGTGCTGCTGGTGCGTTGGCACAGCCCGCTGGTGTGCCGACTGGTTCGGGCGCTGCGGCTGTCCCGGCTGCTCCCAGGGAGCGGTTTGAAGTTACTACCGATGTCATGAAGTTGACCTTCGACACCGAAGGCGGTTCGCTGGTGCGGTCCGAGTTTTTGCAGCATGCCGATATGGCGGACAAAACCAAGAAGTTTGTCTTGCTCGACGACGGTCCGGAACGCGTGTACATGGCGCAGACGGGTGTGATTGGCGGCAGCGCCTCCGGCGCTTTCCCGACCCACAAGACGCCCATGGCCGTGAGTGGTCCGCGTTCACTGAAGGATGGTGAAAACGAGCTGGTGCTGCAGTTCACCTCGCCGGAGGTGGGGGGAATCAAGCTGGTCAAGACCTACACCTTGCGCCGCGGTGCCTATGACATGGCGGTCAAGCACGAGTTGACCAACGTCTCAGCTGCTGCACTGTCGCCCCAGCTGTACCTGCAGTTGGTGCGTGATGGCAACAAACCACCAGGCGAGTCGTCGTTCTATTCCACGTTTACAGGTCCAGCGGTCTATACCGACGCCAAGAAGTACCAGAAAGTGGAGTTTTCAGACGTCAAGAAGAAAAAGGCGGAATACGAAAAGCAGGCCACCGATGGGTATGTGGCCATGGTGCAGCATTACTTCGCCAGTGCCTGGATTTTGCCGACCGGCGTGCAGCGCACGATTTCGGTGGACGGCGTGGACATTGGGTCCCCTGTGGCGGATTGCTGCTACCGTGCCACCATGATCACCCCGCTAGAGTCCATCGCCCCCGGTGCAACCAAGGCGGTGGGTGCCACATTCTTTGTGGGGCCGCAGCGCGAAACCATGTTGGAAGAGTTGGCTCCAGGTTTGGAATTGGTCAAGGACTACGGCTGGCTGACCATTTTGGCCAAGCCACTGTATTGGCTTCTGGACAAGCTGCATGGCTTTATTCAAAACTGGGGCTGGTCCATTGTGGCGTTGGTCGTATTGCTCAAGATTGCGTTTTACTGGCTTAACGCCAAGGCGTATGCCAGCATGGCAAAAATGAAGGCGGTCAACCCCAAGATCACCGAAATGCGCGAGCGCCTGAAGGACAACCCGCAGCAGATGCAGCAAGAGATGATGCGCATCTACCGTGAAGAAAAGGTCAACCCCATGGGCGGGTGTTTTCCCATCATGATTCAGATTCCGGTGTTCATTGCGCTGTACTGGGTGTTGCTCTCCAGCGTGGAAATGCGCAATGTTCCCTGGATTCTGTGGATCACCGATTTGTCCTCGCCGGACCCGTTCTACATCCTCCCCTTGCTGATGACGGCCACCACCCTGCTGCAGACCGCGTTGAATCCGGCACCGCCGGACCCCATGCAAGCCAAGATGATGTGGTTCATGCCCCTGATTTTCAGTGTGATGTTCTTCTTCTTCCCGTCCGGCTTGGTGTTGTACTGGATTACCAACAACATTCTGTCCATCGTGCAGCAGTGGATCATCAACACCCGCATGGGCGTGCCACCGCAGTTCAATCTGCCGAAGTTCAAATAGCCCCGGAGGCGGTGCGCGCCTCCCCCTCGCTCTATGCTCGCTCGCCACCACGATCCCATCATCGCCATTGCGACAGCGCCGGGGCGGGGTGCGGTGGGGATTGTGCGAGTCAGTGGCAAGGCGCTGGGGCAGTGGGTGGAGCTCCTGCTGGGCCGCAGGTTGCGCCCGCGCGAGGCAACCTATCTTCCCTTCAACGACGCCCAGGGTGCGCCCATCGACCAGGGTTTGGCCCTGTTTTTTCCGGCACCCCATTCGTTTACGGGCGAAGACGTGTTGGAACTGCAAGCCCATGGCGGACCGGTCGTGCTGCAGTTGCTGCTTGCGCGCTGCCTGGAGGTCGCTCGCTGCGTCGATTCGGCCAGCGCAAAACCCTGCCTGGAGCATCTGCGCGTCGCCCAGCCAGGCGAGTTTTCAGAGCGGGCCTTCCTGAACGACAAGATCGACCTGGCCCAGGCCGAAGCCATTGCCGACCTGATTGATGCCAGTACGGAAGCGGCTGCGCGCAGTGCGACGCAGTCGCTGTGCGGGGTCTTTTCCCGTGAGATCCACCGTTTGCGCGAAGCGCTGATTCACTTGCGCATGCTGGTAGAGGCGACGCTGGATTTTCCCGAGGAAGAAATTGATTTCCTAAAAAAAGCGGACGCCCGGGGGCAGCTGGATCGCTTGCAAGCAGCGGTGTCCGGTGTGCTGCAGCGGGCCACACAAGGGGCCTTGTTGCGGGAGGGCATGACGGTGGTCATCGCCGGTCAGCCCAATGCGGGAAAGTCGTCCTTGCTGAATGCGCTGGCTGGAGCGGAGCTGGCCATCGTGACGCCCGTGGCCGGTACCACCCGCGACAAGGTGGAGCAGACCATTCAAATCGCCGGGGTGCCCATCCACGTGGTGGATACGGCGGGCTTGCGCCACAGCGACGACGATGTGGAAAAGATGGGCATCGCCAGAGCCTGGGATGCCATTGGGTCGGCGGATGCCGTGTTGTTCGTGCACGATTTGGAGCGCTCGAGCGCTACTGAATATATAGCAAATGATGCAGATATTGCGCGGGCTATCACCCTAAAACTCTCGCACTCTGTCCCGGTGATTGATGTCTGGAACAAGGCCGATGCCGCGCTGGCTGCGGCACCGGCCGGTGGCATCGTGTTGTCCGCCCGAACGGGCCAGGGTCTGGAGGCCTTGCGCCAGTCCCTGTTGGAGGCGGCCGGGTGGCAGGCCCAGTCCGGAGGCACCTTCATTGCCAGGGAGCGCCACCTTCAGGCACTGCGCCGACTGCAGGCGCATCTGGAACTCGCCGCCGATCATCTGGCTGTGCAGGACCGGGCTCTGGATTTGCTGGCCGAAGAACTGCGCCTGGGACTGAACGCGCTCAGTGAAATTACCGGTGAATTCACCTCGGAGGACTTGCTGGGGACCATTTTTTCGCAGTTTTGCATCGGCAAGTAGCTGCTATACACTCAATCGGTCGTCGTTACCGAGAGCAATAAGAATGTCCCTCTTTAGCTGGTTTTCCAAGAAACCGCCGGCACGCCAGGCCATGCCGGTCGAGAGTTCCGGTTTGAGCCATGTGGATGCCACCGAGCCGCTGGCCTCGGATGGCAAGGGGCATGCGCGCGGGCCAGTTACGCCCCCCGGTAGCGCGGCCAATCGGAAAAACGAACGCCTGGAGCGGCGCGAACTGCTGTATTCCGTGGTGCGCGAGGCCATGATTCGCGTCGGCGTGCTGTCCTCCAGCTACAAGTTCAAGGTGTTGTCACTGGATTCCCGGGGGCGTCAGTACCTGATCATGATGGACGTTGCCCGCCAATACGCGGGAGAAACCGGCCGACTGGCCGATGTGGAAAGCCTGATTGCCCAGGCTGCCAAGACGCGCCACGACATTTTGGTCACTGCGGTCTATTGGCGGGTCAATGAGCATGTCACTGCGGGCGTCACGGCCCGAATGTCGGCAACCCCGGCTCCCACCGCTGCGGCGGCTGTCCCAAAGCCCGCTTCCGTTGCCGTCCCGGTCGCACCTGCATTGACTGGCTTTGAGCCCCTGCACCCTGAGGAGGTGGCGGCCTTCAAACAGGCACTGGCGTCGGTTGCCAAACCCCAGCCCCTGGTAGCTCCGGGGGAAATTATTCATTCGGGTCGGCGCAACCCCACCCCCATGCGGCGCTTCGAAGACACGGAAATGGAAGACCGGCCTTCGCCGCTGAGCGGAACCCAGTACGGCGACCTGTAGTGCACTTTGCCAGGGCTGACCGGTCAGTGGCCGGCGAAGTCCAGCAATGTGAACAGGGGCAGGCCGGAATCGCGCAGTTTTTGTGAGCCGCCCAGTTCGGGCAAGTCCACGATGGCGGCACCTTCCATGACCTGGGCACCCAGGCGCTCCAACAGCCGTCGCCCGGCCATCATGGTGCCGCCTGTGGCAATCAGGTCGTCAATCAGCAGGACCCGGTTGCCGGGTTTGACGGCGTCCGTGTGCAATTCGACGGTGGCGCTGCCATATTCCAGTTCGTAGGTTTCTTCCACCGTGGTGAAGGGCAACTTGCCTTTCTTGCGGATGGGAACAAAGCCGACATTGAGCTCATAGGCCACCACGGCCCCCAGGATGAAGCCTCGCGCATCCAGGCCGGCCACGATATCGGGACGCATGCTGGCGTCCATGTACCGGTGTACAAACGCATCGATCAGGACCCGAAATACCTTGGCATCCTGCAGCAAGGGGGTGATGTCGCGGAACTGAACTCCTGGCGTCGGCCAGTCGGGTACGGTACGGATGTGGTTGCGAAGGTATTGGTTGAGGCTGATGTGGTGTTGCATGGTCGTGTGCGACGTGGGGGGCTGCGGGGCGTCCGGTGCTATTGTGCCCCCGGCAGGTCCTGTGCGTGATTAGGTTTTGAGCAGTTTTTGTTCGGCCATGGCCAGGGCTTCGGCCTTTCCTGACAGGACCAGTGTGTCCCCGCCTTCCAGCAGGGTGTCATCCCGCACTTCGACCACCTTGCCGTTGCTACGCCGCAGGCTGACCATGCGCACCTCCAGTGCACCCAGCACAAAGGAATCCACGGTGCGCCCCGCCGCCTTGGCACCCAGGGGCAGGGTGAGTGTCGTCAGGCGCTCATACTGCAGTTCATCCACGGTGTCGTCATCGGCACCGCGAAAGAAGCCGCGCAACAGGTTGTAGCGCGCGTCGCGTTGGTCTTGCACGATGCGAATCACCCGGCGCATGGGCACACCCACCAGTGCCAAGGCATGACTGGCCAGCATCAGCGATCCTTCGATGGTTTCCGGAACGACTTCGGTCGCGCCAGCTGTCTGAAGCACTTCCAGGCTCAAATCGTCCTGGGTGCGCACAATGACAGGAACCTGCGGCGCGTGGGCACGAACGTGGCCCAGCACCTTTAGCGCACCGGCCACATCGAGGTAGGTGATCACGACCGCACTGGCGCGGGCAATGCCCGAGGCAATCAGCGCTTGCAGGCGCGCCGCGTCGCCAAACACCACGGAGTCACCTGCCGCTGCGGCCTGGCGCACCCGGTCGGGGTCCAGGTCGAGCGCCATATAGGGAATGCCTTCGCCCTCGAGCATTCTTGCAAGGTTCTGGCCGCAGCGTCCGTAACCGCAAATGATGACGTGGCGGTTGGCGTTGATGGACTTTCTCGCGATGGTGGTCATTTGCAGGGACTGTTGCAGCCATTCGCTGGACACCAGTTTCATCACGATGCGATTGCTGTACAGGATGATGAACGGTGTGATGAGCATGGACAGCACCATGCTGGCCATGATGGGGTTCATCAATGCGGGAGGTACCAACGCGTTGTCCTGGGCCAGCGTCAGAAGCACAAAACCGAACTCCCCGGCTTGGGCGAGATACAAACCGGTGCGCAGGGCCACGCCCGAACTGCCACCCAGAAGCCGGGTCAGAGCGGCGACAACCAGCGCCTTGAACAAGGTGGGAATGGCCAGCAGGAGCAGCACCAGGGGCCAGTTCTCCAATACCAGTCGCCAGTCCAGCAACATCCCGATACTGATGAAGAACAATCCCAGGAGTACGTCGTGAAAGGGGCGAATGTCGGTTTCCACCTGGTGCTTGAATTCGGTCTCGGAGATCAGCATTCCGGCAATGAAGGCACCCAGTGCGAGGCTCAGTCCCGCCAGTTCGGTCAACCAGGCCAGCCCGAGCGTGATGAACAGCAGGTTGAGCACAAACAGTTCTTCACTCTTGCGCCGTGCCACTACCGTCAACCAGCGCCGCATCACATGTTGTCCCCCCACCAACAACACGGCGATGAGCACGGTGGCCTTGACCGCCGCTACAGCCAGAGCGCCCACCAATTGCTCTCCTGATGCGCCCAACGCGGGAATCAGCACCAGCAGCGGGACGACCGCCAAATCTTGGAACAGCAGCACCCCCATGACCCGTTTTCCGTGCTCGGACTCACGCTCCAATCGCTCCACCATCAGTTTGACCACGATGGCGGTGCTGCTCATAGCCAGTGCGCAGGACAGCGCCAGCGCCGCCTGCCAGGACATGGACCACGTTTGCGGGGCCAGCGTTGCGACGCCCATGGTCGCCAGGGTTGCCACCAGGATGGTCACCGCGACCTGCAGCAGCCCCAGGCCGAACACGTGCTGGCGCATGGCGCGCAACTTGGGCAAGTTGAATTCGAGGCCGATGACGAACATCAGAAAGACCACCCCGAATTCGCCCAGGTGGCGCACGCCGTCCGCGTTTTGCGAAAGGGCCATTGCGTGCGGGCCGATGGCCACTCCGACCGCCAGGTACCCCAGCATGGGCGGCAGGTTAAAAAATCGGCATGCCACCACACCCAGTACCGCCGCCAGCAGGTAGAGAAGGGTAATTTCCAGTCCAGTCATGGCGACATACTAGCAAAGGATGGATGCGCGCTCTATAAAATGCTCCCATGACGGATCACCCCCCCCCGCAGCCGGATTCTTCGGCCCAACGCGCCATCGCACTGGCGCATGAGACTTTTGACATTGAGGCGGCGGCTGTGCTGGGACTCAAGAGTCGTGTTGGTCCTGCTTTTGCCCGGGTGGTCGAGATGGTGTTGGCCACCCAGGGGCGGGTTGTAGTGATGGGCATGGGCAAGAGTGGCCATATTGGCCGCAAGATTGCTGCCACGCTGGCCTCAACCGGAACACCGGCCATGTTCGTGCACCCGGCTGAGGCCAGCCACGGTGACCTGGGCATGGTCACCCCCGTAGATCTGGTGTTGATGATTTCCTACCGCGGAGAGTCTGACGAGATTGCGGCCATCCTGCCGGCGCTCAAGCGCTTGGGTGCGCCTATTGTTGCGATGACCCGTGGGCAAGACTCCACGCTGGCCCAGCACGCCGACGTGTGGCTGGATTCAGCGGTCGACAAGGAAGCCTGCCCCTTGAATCTGGCACCCACTGCCAGTACCACCGCCCAATTGGCGCTGGGCGATGCATTGGCCGTGGCCTTGCTGGATGCGCGTGGATTCCGGGAAGCAGACTTTGCGCGCTCCCATCCTGGCGGCGCGCTGGGCCGCAAGCTGCTGACCCACGTCAGCGATGTCATGCGCTCGGGTGATGCCGTTCCCCGTGTGCCAGCCGATGCCAGCTTCAGCGACTTGATGCGCGAGATGAGTGCCAAGGGGCTGGGTGCAACGGCCGTGGTGGACGCTGACAACCAGGTGCTGGGCATCTTTACCGATGGCGATTTGCGCCGCCTGGTGGAGCAGGGGGCGGACTTGCGCGGTACCACCGCCGCCGAAGTGATGCACCGTTTCCCGAGCACCATTGACGACCAGGCGCTGGCGGTGGATGCTGCGGAACTGATGGAGCGCAACCGCATTACCAGCGTGCTTGTCGTGGATGCCAAGGGCCGCCTGTGCGGCGCGCTCAATAGCAACGACCTGATGCGGGCCAAGGTCATATGACGCGCCAGCAGGGCATCCAGGACGGTCTGCCCGTGCTCAGGCCTTCCCTGAATTTTGCCCCGGCCCTTTTGCTCAAGGCCCAGGGCATCCAGGTCGTGTTTTTCGATGTGGACGGTGTGCTGACCGATGGCGGACTGCTGTTTTCCGAAGCGGGTGAAACGCTGAAACGCTTCAATACGCTGGATGGCCATGGCATCAAGTTGCTGCGCCAGGGAGGCATCACTCCCGTGGTCATCACTGGGCGCGACTCCCAGCCACTGCGTGTGCGCCTGCAGGCCTTGGGTGTGGAACACGCGTTCTTTGGCACCGAAGACAAGCGCCCGGCCGCCGAACAGTCCCTGGCCACATTGGGGCTGGATTGGGGCCAGGCCGCCGCCATGGGCGATGACTGGCCCGATCTTCCGGTGATGCGCCGTTGTGCCTTTGCCTGCGCCCCGGCCAATGCCCACGCAGAAGTGCTGGCGCAGTCGGATTACGTAACAGTTCGGCAAGGCGGACAGGGCGCTGTCCGTGAGTTTTGTGATCTTCTGCTGGTGGCCAGTGGCCGCTATGTGAACCTGTTGGATGTGTACGCGTGATGCGGTCTTTCCTGCGCGAGGCCTGGGAGCGGTTCCTGCTGTACTTTCCGCTGGTCTCAATGGGACTGCTGGCGCTGGGAACCTATTGGCTGGTGCGCAGCACTCCCCCCACCAGCGGGCCGGTGGCTCCCAAGGCGGTCAGCCACGAGCCAGACTATTTCATGCAGGATTTTTCCGTGCGAACCTTTGATGCCCAGGGGCGCGTGCGCACCGAGGTGCAGGGCGTGGCGGCGCGCCACTATCCCGATACCTTGTGGCTGGAGGTTGACTCCATTCGCATCCGCACTTTTGACGAAGAGGGGCGCATGACCACTGCCACCGCCCAGCGTGGACTGACCAATGAAGACTCGTCCGAGGTGCAGTTGATGGGCAATGCAGTGGTGGTGCGCGAGGCAGAGCTCCGTGCAGGTGCGACCCCGTCGCCGCGCGTGGAGTACCGCAGCGAGTTTTTGCATGCGTTCATCAACACCGAGCGGGTGCGCTCGCACCTGCCGGTGGAACTGTTGCGAGGGAAGGACCGATTCACCGCCGAGCGCGTGGATTTCGACAACGTGGAGCAGGCGTTGGAATTGAGCGGACGGGTGCGGGGCACCCTGCTGCCCCCGCCCGAATCCCAACCTTAGGAGAGCGATGATGGCCCGACTGGTCTTTATCACCGGTGCTTCCAGTGGACTGGGGCAGGCGCTGGCGTGGCGTTATTACCAGGCGGGATATTCATTGGCCTTGGTGGCACGGCGAACGGAAGACCTCCTCGCATGGGCCCAAAGTCAGCGCCTTGATCCGGCCCGCTTTGGCATTTATGGTGCCGATGTCGCGGTGGTGGACAGCATCGTGGCGGTGACTCAACAGTGCTTGCAGCACCAGGGCGTGCCGGATGTGGTGATCGCCAATGCGGGGATCAGCATCGGCATGGATACCTCGGTGCGAGGCGACCTGGACGTCATGGCGCGTACCTTTGCTGTGAATAATGTGGGACTTGCGGCGACCTTTCACGCGTTTATCGAACCGATGGTTCAGAGAGGCTCGGGCACGCTAGTGGGCATTGGCAGCGTGGCGGGCATTCGTGGCTTGCCGGGGCATGGCGCGTACTGTGCGAGCAAGACAGCGGTGATCAGCTATTGCGAAAGCCTGCGCGGAGAACTGCGTGCCAGCGGTGTGCGGGTCTGCACCATTTGTCCTGGGTATATTGATACGCCCCTGACCCAAAAGAACCGTTACCGCATGCCATTCTTGATGCAGGCCAGTGACTTCGCAGACCGAGCCTTTGCGGCCATTGCCGGCGGCGACAGCTACCGCGTGATTCCTTGGCAGATGGGCTGGGTGGCCAAGGGATTGCGGGTGTTGCCGAACTGGCTGTTTGACAAGGTGCTTTCCGGTCGGCCGCGCAAGCACCGACTCAATGACGCCTGACATCACCACACGATGCCGCACGCAACAAAAAAGGGCCCGAAGGCCCTTTTTTGTTGACGGGGAGAGAATCTCCGGTCGCAGCTTAGTAGCTGTTGCGGCCACCGCCGTAACCGCCGCCACCGCTGCGGCCGCCACCAGCGCCGCCGCCGTAACCGCCGCCACCACCACCACCACCGTAGCCGCCGCCACTGCGACCGCCGCCGAAGCCACCACCACCGCTACGGGGGGGGCGGGCTTCCATGGGACGGGCTTCGTTGACGACCAGACCGCGGCCACCAAATTGTTGGCCGTTCATGCCGCCGATGGCTGCTTGCGCTTCTGCGTCGCTGCCCATTTCCACGAAGCCGAAGCCTTTGGAGCGGCCAGTGTCACGTTCCATCATGACCTTGGCGCTGGAAACGGAACCGTATGCAGAAAACGCTTGTTGCAGGTCTTCGTCACGGAAGGAATAGGGCAGGTTGCCCACGTAAAGTTTGTTGCCCATGTAAGGACTCCTCAAAATAACTCAAAACGCGATGGTGTCCAAACCCGCAATCAACAAACCAATGAAGACTTAAAGCAGACGCGAAACTGGTAAATCACCGCAAACCAGTATTGTCAAGATTTCACCGAAATTTCGGCAATACCGCACCATTATGCGGGTAATTCACAAAGTCACCTAATTTTATTTTGCGGCGTGCTGCCGGGATCTGCGTCCCCGGACTCGGCATAGTTGCGCCACTGGCGCATGCTGGTGCGCATGGTGAGGATCTGGCGTTCGAACTTGGGGCAGGCCTGGCACATTGCCAGGTGCAGGCGCAGGCCCAGGCGTTCGGTCAGCCCCAGATGGCGGTCTTCGCGGGCCACCAGAATGGCGGCCGCTTCCTTGCAGGTCAGTTTGAGAAGGGTCATTGCACACCGGGCCTCATGAACCAGTTGATCTCCAGGCACTCCCGCAACCGCAGGCGCGCCCGGTGCAACTGCACGTACAGGTTGGTCGGTGTGAGCTGCAATTCCTTACAGATCTCTTCGCTGGAGAGTTCCAGCCACTCGCGCATGAGGAACAGGCGTCCCTGGGTGGCTGGCAGCTTGGTGGCGCAGGCTTCCAGAATGGCAAAAAACTGCTGGCTGCTGGTGTGTTGCTCCGGGTTGCCCCAATCGGCGGGCTGCTCGACGAAATGGCCGTCGGCCTTGAAGGCCATGGCTTCCAGTGGGTCGGCGCGTTCATCGTCACTGTCGCCCAGGCCGCTGACCTCGCGATGGTGGTGGCGCAGTGTGTCCACGATCTTGTGTTTGAGGATGCCGACCAACCAGGTTTTGAGCTGCGAGCGGTTGGCAAACGACTGCGGCTTGGCCAAGGCGGCCAGCACCGTTTCGGAGACCGTGTCCTCGGCCCATGCGTCGTTGCGCAATTGCAGGCGCGCGAACCGCAGCAGGTAATCTTGCAAGGCAACGATCTGTTCTTCAAAACTGGCCATGTCGGTTGCTTGGATAAGTGGTGTGCGGTGGGCTGAGTGTAGCGGGGGAGTTTGCACGGACTGTTACCGTTCCTGTAAGAATGGGCCAGGTTGACGGACTAACCCTGACCAGCGTGCCCGATAGTGCTTTGTCGCAATGCTGGTTGCCCATCAACCTGTCCCTTGAGGAGTTTTCAAATGAACCAACGCGCCATGATTGCTGCGACTGCAGCGGCTGTGATGTCCCTGTCCCTGGTGGCCGCGCCCGCCGCTGCACAGGAAAAAGAAAAGTGCTTTGGCATTGCCAAGGCTGGCCAGAATGACTGTGCCAGCATCATCGGCACCCATTCCTGTGCCGGCCAATCCAAGGTGGACATGGACAAGACGGAGTGGAAATTCGTGGCCAAGGGCACCTGCAAGGAAATGAAGGGCCTGACCCAGGACGAGGCCAAGATGGCCAAGAAGGGCTGATGAACGCCCTGGGCATCGGCTGGCGCCACCCCCACTACCGGGAGTTGCTGGAACGCCGCCCCGCGCTGGATTTTCTGGAGGTGCACTCCGAGAATTTCTTTGCCCCGGGTGGGGCGGCGCTGGCGGTGCTGGAGCAGGGGCGCGCGCAGTATCCCATCAGCCTGCATGGCGTGGGTCTGTCGCTCGGCTCGGCCACGGGACTGGATGCCTGGCACCTGGACCAGTTGGCGCGGCTGGTCCAGCGCATCGACCCGGTGCGGGTGAGTGACCATGCGGCCTTTGCGCGTGGCACGCTGGCCGGCAGCACCGTGCACGCGGCCGATCTGCTGCCCATCCCGTTCAGCTCCGAGGCGTTGGACGTGCTGTGCGCCAACGTCAGCCAGGTACAGGACCGCCTGCAGCGCGCATTGCTGGTGGAGAACCTCTCGGCCTACCTGCGCTGGGCACCCCAGGACACTGAAACCGAATGGAGCGAGCCCGCCTTTCTGGCCGCGCTGGTCCGGCGCACCGGCTGCCAGCTGCTGGTGGATGTGAACAATGTGTATGTGAATGCCCAAAACGCCCAGCTTCGCGACGGCGTCTTCGGTGACCCGGTGCAGCATTGCTGCAATTGGCTGGATGCCATTCCTGCCGAAGCGGTGGGTGAGATGCACCTGGCCGGCCACACCCTGACAAACGGGCCCCAGGGCGACATCGCCATCGACGACCACGGCAGCCGTGTCTGCGATGCCGTGTGGGCGTTGTATCGCCATGCCCTCACGCGCTTCGGTGCGGTCCCCACCCTGGTGGAGTGGGACACCGACGTGCCGCAGCTGGATGTGCTGCTGGACGAAGTGGTGCGCGCCCGCGCCGTCGGTGCGGAGGTGCTGGCATGACCCGCCTGGCCGAGCAGCAGCATGCTTTGCTGGCCGCGCTGCTGGAGCATCCCGCAGAGAATGCTATTAAAACGCTAGCAAACTATGTAATAGATACGCGGGCTAGAGGCCTAAAAGTCTATCAAACCAATGGCCACATGCTGGCCGAGCGCGCCCTGCGGGCGGCCTACCCGGTGGTGGCACAGCTGCTGGGTGAGGCAAGTTTCGCCGATCTGGCACGGGCCCTGTGGCATGCGCACCCGCCCCAGTGCGGGGATGTGGCCTGGTGGGGGGATGAGCTGGCGGCCTTGGTGCAGGCCAGCACGCAATTGCAGGAAGAGCCCTACCTGGCCGATGTGGCGCGCTGTGAGTGGGCGCTGCACCAATGTGCCGGAGCGCCCGACGCCAGTGCCGACTTGTCCACGCTGGCGCGGTTGACCCTGGAAGACCCCGACCGGCTGCGGCTGATCCTGGCACCCGGTTGTGCCGTGGTGCGCAGCGCCTGGCCGGTGGCCGCCATTGTGGGGGCGCACCGCGATGGCGCGCCCAGTTTGGCTGAGGCCGGTGCCTTGCTGCGCCAGGCGGTGGCGCAGGACGTGTTGGTGTGGCGTGCCGGTTGGCGGCCCGAGCTGCGGCACGCCCTGTCCGGCGAGGCGGATGCGGTGCAGGCCCTGCTCAGCGGGGCATCGCTGGGCGAGGCGCTGGAGCGTGCAACGGCACTGGACTTTGGGCAATGGCTGCCCCTGGCCGTGCAAACCGGCCTGGTGCTGGCGGTGGTGCCCGCATGACGCCCCGCCTGGGTTGGCCACAGCGCATGGGCTGGCGCCTGGCCCTGGGCTTTGGCGTGCTGGTGGTGCTGATGCTGGTGGCGCTGGCACAGGCCATCTTCCAGATCCACACCCTCACCGAAGTGACGCAGCGCTTTGCCACCGGCGACATGCAGCGCCTGTTGCGGGTGCAGGCACTGTCCTTGCAGACCGAGGGCGTGGGCAATGCGCTGATCCGCCTGATCAACGCACCGCGTGCCAGCCGGGTCATGGAATACGCCGACGTGGACGAGCGCAACCGCCGCATTGATGGCATCGTCGAATCCCTCTCGGCCGACCTGGGCGAGGGCGAACAGGCCGACAACCTGCGCCGCCTGGCGCAGGCCCGTGTGACCTACGCAGCAGCCTTTATCGCCACCGCCGACGAAATCGAGGCCGACAACCCCCAGGGTGCCTGGCGTCTGTTGGAAGAGCAGGTCAACCCGGCGCTCAAGGCCCTGCTGCAGGAGTCCAACACGCTGCTGCAGCGGGAGCGCGAGCGCATTGAAATGCAGCTGCAAGACACCCAGCGCCTGTTTGACCGGGTGGCCCTGTGGGTGGCCGGCCTGTCGGTGCTGGCCGTGGCGATGGCGATCTGGCTGGGGGTGCGCACCACCCGCAGCGTGGTGCAGCCCCTGGCCCAGCTGGAGCGTGCTGCCCAGCGCATTGCCGGGGGCGACTACAGCCAGCGCGTGCCCATGACCGCCACGCAGGAGGTGGACCGCGTGGGCCAGGCGCTCAACACCATGACCGACGCCGTGGCCCAGCGCGAGCGCGAAATTGCCTACCTCGCCTTTCACGACCCGCTCACCGGCCTGCCCAACCGCACCGCGCTGTTTCAACAGGCACCTGCGGGTGCAGCGGCACCGAACTGCCTGGCCCTGATGGACCTGGCGCGCCTGAAAACCATCAACGAAACCCTGGGTTACACCACCGGCGACACCCTGATCCGGCAAGTGGCCGAGCGCACCGCGCAGGCGCTGCAGGCCGCGGCCGCCGAAGGCCTCATCGGTGCCCACCCGGTGCTGGCGCGCCTGTCCGGCGGCACCTTTGCCGCCGTCTTTTGTGCCGCCGACCGGGCTGCGGCGCAGGTCTTGCGCGAACGCATCGAGCGGACCATGGTGGCCCCGGCGCACTGCAGCGGCCACAGCGTGGACCTGAGCCTGACCTATGGCCTGGCGGATTCTGGCGTCGGGTGCGGCAGCGAGGCCGCATCGCCCGTGGAGACGCTGCTGCGCAATGCCGAAGTGGCCCTGCACAGCGCCAAGCGGTCGGCCACAACCTTTGCCTGGCACAACGAAGCCCAGGAAGCTGCGCGCCTGAGCCACCTGAGCCTGCTCTCCGACCTGCGCGAGGCGGTGGCCACCTCCCAGTTGCAGATGTGGCTGCAGCCCAAGTTCTCGCTGGCTACGGGGCGTGCCGTGGGGGCCGAGGCGCTGGTGCGCTGGCAGCACCCGGTGCGCGGATTCGTGTCGCCGGCCGAATTTGTGCCGTTTGCCGAGCAGACCGGCTACATCACCCTGGTGACCGACTGGATGCTGCAACAGGCCCTGCGCACCTTGGCCGCGTGGGCACCTACCCACCCCGAGCTGAGCATTGCCGTCAACGTCAGCACGCGCGACCTGCAGCACAAGGGATTTGCCGAGCGCGTGGCGGCCATGGTGGCGGCCAGTGGTGTGCCAGCCAAACGCCTGCGCCTCGAGATCACCGAAAGCGGCCTGATGGACGACCCCCAGCACAGCGTGGCCCTGCTGCACGCGCTGCGCGCGATCGGCACCCCGCTGTCCATTGACGACTTCGGCACCGGCTACTCGTCGCTGGCCTACCTGCAAAAGCTGCCAGTGAGCGAACTCAAGATCGACCGCAGCTTCATCGACAAACTGGACCAGTCACCCGCCACCCAAAAACTGGTGCGCGCGATGACCGAAATGGGCCACGGGCTGGACCTGATGGTGACCGCCGAAGGTGTGGAAACCGAGGCCGAGCGCGACGCCATCACCCGGCTGGGCGTGGATGTGATGCAGGGCTACCTGGGCAGCCGCCCCCTGCATGGGGACACGCTGCGGGCATGGTTTGAGGCCTTGTCGCTGTAGTTTTTTTCGGCTGATTTCCCCCCCACTCCCCCCACCCCCCTCGCCCCGCCGGGCGAGGGGGAAAGTGGGGATAGTGTCAGAGAGAAAAAAGCCATATAGCCCGCGTAAATACTACTTGAGAAGCTATATAAAACATAGCAAAACAAGAATTTACTTGAGCAACCCTTCCGCCTTCATCGCCGCCACCACCGCCGGCCGCGCCGCCACCCGCGCACGGTACGCCACCAGATTGGCAAACGGTGCCAGATCCAGCCCCACGTATTGCCCCCAGTTGGTGACGGTGAACAGGTAGCCGTCGGCCACGGTGAAGGTGTCGCCCATCAGATACTGTTTGCCGGCCAGCTCGCCCTCCACCCATGTCAGGCGAGACTGCAGGCGCTCCAGCGCAGCGGCCTTGGTTTCGGCGGGGGTACCGGGCGTGAACAGTGGCGAAAAGGTCTTGTGCAGTTCGGTGCCGATGAAGGCCAGCCACTCCTGCAGTTTGTAACGCTCATAGGTGCCATTGGCAGGGGCCAGGTTCTTGGCCGGTGCCTGGTCGGCAATGTATTGCACGATGGCCGGGCCTTCGTGCAGGCCGCGGCCGTCGTCCAGCGTCAGGTAGGGCACGTAGCCCAGGGGGTTGATGGTGTAGTAGTCGGTGCCGTCGGGCAGCTTATGGGTCTTGGTGGGGGCGGGGATGGCCTCGAACGCCAGACCGGCTTCATGCAGGGCGATGTGGGGCGAGAGTGAGCAGGCGCCGGGGGAGTAGTAGAGTTTCATCGGGTTCCTTGATGGGTCAGTCATGCAAAAGTGCAGACCGCCATGCTAGCGAGAAACCCATCCCTTTGCAGGGTCCTTTCCACTGTGGTCCTGACGATTGCGCGTCAGACGCTGGCGCGGATCAGGTCGGCCGCCTTTTCCCCAATGACCATGCTCGGTGCATTGGTGTTGCCGGACACGAGGTTGGGCATGATGGAGGCGTCGACCACGCGCAGCGCTTGCACACCACGTACGCGCAGTTGGGCATCGACCACGGCCAGGGGGTCGGTGTCGGGGCCCATCTTGCAGGTGCCTACCGGGTGGTACTCGGTGTCGCAGGTGGCGCGCAGGTAGGCCTCCATCGCTTTCGGATCCTTGTAGTCGAAAGCCACCAGCGGTTTGCCCCGGAAGCTGTCCATGGCCTTGGCGTGAATCACCTCAAAGCCCATCTGCGCGCCCTTGATCGACACGGCCATGTCGTCCGGGTGCGTGAGGAAACCGGGGTCGATGCGTGGGGCCTGGTGCGGGTCGGCGCTTTGCAGGGTGACGCTGCCACGGCTTTGGGGGCGCATCAGCGTGGTGTGCAGGGTAAAGCCGTGGCCCAGGTGCTGGCGGCGGGTGTGGTTGTCCACAATGCTGGGCAGCAGGGCGAACTGGATGTCGGGGTGGTCGGGGTTGCCACAGGTGCTGACCCAGCCATTGGTCTCGGATACCGGGGTGGCAATCCAGCCGGTGCGGTGGCTGCGCCACTCGAATACGGCCTTGAGCAGTTCCCAGGCACCGCGCAGCGAATTGCCGATGGTGTCTTTCCAGCGCGGGGTGCGGAAGATGATGGAGCTGGTGACGTGGTCTTGCAGGTTTTGGCCGACGCCGGGCAGGTCTTTCAGAACCGGGATGCCGTGCTGTTCCAGGTGGGCCTTGGGGCCAAGCCCTGAGAGCATGAGCAGCTGCGGCGAGCCGAAAGCCCCGGCGCTGACGATCACTTCCTTGCGGGCACGCACCTGTTCGATGGCACCGTTGCAGCGCAGCTCCACACCCACCGCACGCAGCCCTTCGAATACCACTTTGCGGCTGTGGCAGCCGGTGCGTACCGTGAGGTTTTTGCGGTCGGCGTTGGCGTGCAGGTAGGCGCGTGCGGCGTTCCAACGTTCACCCTGGTACTGGGTGGCCTGGGTGCGCGAGATGCCGTACTGCTTCGCGCCGTTGTAGTCGGGGTTGATGGGAATGCCCTTTTCCACGCAGGCCTGCATGAAGGCTTCGTTGATGGGACTGGGGCTGCGCACGTAGCTTACGTGCAGTGGGCCGCTGTTGCCGTGGTAGGCGTCGTTGCTGAAGCAGTGGCTGTTTTCCGCGCGTTTGAACAGGGGCAGCAGGTCGGCGTAGCCCCAGCCGGGGTTTCCCAGCGCGGCCCAGCCGTCGTAGTCCTTGCGGTTGCACCGGGTGTAGACCATGGCGTTGATGGAGCTGGAGCCGCCCAGCACCTTGCCGCGCGGCTGGAAGCCCTTGCGGCCGTCGAAGCCTGGTTGCGGGCTGGTGAAGTAGTGCCAGCTGTTCATGGTGCCCCAGGGCACCATGGCGATGATGCCCAGTGGTGCGCGCACGAACACCGAGCTGTCCGCGCCCCCGGCTTCCAGCACGCACACGCTGGTCTGCGGGTCTTCACTCAGGCGAGCCGCCAGGGCGCACCCGGCGGAGCCGCCGCCGACGATGAGGTAGTCAAACTCTTGCATACAGGCCCGTGTTTATTTGGTCAGAAAGTCCAGGTACTTGGTGGCGAACTTTCCGTAGGGCGGCCACAGGAACTTGATGGCGCTGAAGGGGGCCTGGTAGAACACCGGGCGCAGCTTGGAGAAGGTGATGAAGCCTTCGTGGCCATGGTAGTGGCCCATGCCGCTCTCGCCCACGCCGCCAAAGGGCATGTCGTGCTGGCCAGTGTGCAGCACGATGTCGTTGACCGTGGCACCGCCCGACATGACGCGGTGCAGCAGGTCGTGCACCAGGGACTTGTTGTTGCTGAACGGGTAGAAGGCCAGCGGGCGGGGGCTGGCGTTGACCGTATTGATGACCTCTTCGATGCTTGTGTAGGCCACCACCGGCAGCACCGGGCCAAAGATTTCGCGGGTGCGCAGCTCGCAGTCGGGCGGCGCGTTGAGCACGATGTGGGGGGCAATTTTGTGTGTGGCCGCATCCCACTTCTTGCCGGCTATCAACTGCACCAGCGTGGCACCGCGCTCCTTGGCCTCTTCCAGGGCACCGGTGATGCGCTGGAAGGCGCGCGCGTCGATGACCGAGGTGTAGTCCGGCGTGTCCAGCGTGGCGTAGCGGGCGGAGACAACGGTTTTGGCCAGCTCCACGAACTCGTCCACCTTGGCCTGTGGCACGAACACATGGTCGGCGGTGGTGCAGATCTGGCCGGCGTTGAAATACTTGAAGAAGGTGATGCGCTCCACCGCCGTCTTGAGGGGAAAGTCGTCGCACACCAGGGCCGGGGCTTTGCCGCCCAGCTCCAGCGTAACGGGGCACAGATTTTGTGACGCAGCGGCCATCACCGCGCGCCCGGTGGCACCCGAGCCGGTGAACAGCAGGTGGTCGAACTTGAGCTTGGAGAACTCGATGCCCACGCCGCCGGTTTCGTCAAAAAAGGCCAGTTTGTCCCGGGGGAAGTAGGCCGGGGATTTTTCGATCAGCAGCCGGGCCAGGTGGCGCGAGTTTTCGGACATCTTGACCATGCAGCGGTTGCCCGCGGCAAAGGCCGAGGTCAGGCCGCCGAAGCACAAGAAGATGGGGAAGTTCCACGGCACGATCTGGCCCACGATGCCCAGCGGCTGGGGAATGACGCGGTTCCTGGCCCCGAAGAAATTCTTCAGGTCGATGGAGCGACGCTGGGGCTTCATCCATTTGCGCAGGTGGCTGATGGTGTGGTTCACGCCGTCCAGCACACCATACACCTCGGCAAACAGGGTTTCGTGGCGCGAGCGGTTGCCGTAGTCGGCGCTGATGGCGTCCAGGATGGCCTCGCGGTTGTCCTGTATCAGGGCCTTGAGTTTCTTGAGGTCGGCCTTGCGCTCGGCAAAGCTGGGATAGGGGTGCGCGAAATAGGCGGCGCGTTGCAGGGCCAGGGTGTCTTCCAGCGTGGCGCGGATGGCGTCGGCAGGGGTCACGGCGTGCAGGGGAATGGCGGACATGGCGGGGTTCTTTCGGTGATTCGGGGCGTGCAACGGTTGTCGGCGACACCTTACCGCGCCGCACGGGCTTGCGATGTCTAAAACCGGACAAACTAGGGTAATTACCGGTGGCAATTGGAGTGCTGCACTCAAATTCACCCGGCCTGCCGGGGGGATTCTGCCGTGGCAGATGGGGGAACAAATGCTATCAAATAGATAGCTATATATCTAATGTTTACGCGGGCTAGGTGCCTGTTTTGCCTTCAAATCAGGGCAGAAGGGGTTAGCCCAGCCGGTGGGCGGCCCACAGCACCTGGTCCACCACCGCCTGGACGCTGTGGCGGTGGGCTTCGTCGTGCAGCAAGCCCTGCTCGTCAAAGGCCTGCGCCGCCCGGCCCAGGGCGAATTGCCGGGGTGCCACCCAACACTGCAGGTTCTGCATCAAGGGGTTCAGGTGGCTCAGTGAGCGCAGGCCGCCCAGTGCGCCATTGGATGCGCTGAGCAGGCCCACGACCTTGCCTTCAAACGGCTTGCTGCCATCGGCCCAGACCGGGTGCCCCTTGACCGGGCTGGAGGCCCAGTCGATGGTGTTTTTCAAGAGGCCGGTGTAGCTGCCGTTGTATTCGGGCGAGCAGATGATCCAGGCGGGGTGGGCGTCCATGATTTCTTTGAGGCGGATGACGTCGGGTGGCGTGCCCCGGGCTTCCAGGTCGGCGTTGTACAGCGGAATGTCCAGTGTGGAGAGTTCCAGGTGGGTGACCTCTGCACCGGCGGCGCGGGCCGTCTCTGCGACGTTGTGGGCCAGGCGGCGGTTGAAGGAATGCTGGCGGGTGCTGCCTGCGAAAACGAGGAGTTTGGTCATGGGGCGTATTGTCGTCAAACGAGGGCTTTGGCTGCTTGGGTGGGTGGGAAGACCCTTTGCGTTGCGACCGTTGTGCACGCCCGCCTGATCTACAGCGAATGCCCCCGACTGGTCTCCCCCGATGTGCCAAAAAATCAGGCAACCGGTAAAATCGCGGGCTATCCCACATTGAGCGCACGCGAACCTGCCTTGCGCCCGCACGAACACCACCATGCTCTACCCTCAAGATTTCGACGTCATCGTCGTCGGCGGCGGCCATGCCGGTACCGAGGCTGCGCTGGCTGCCGCCCGCATGGGCTGCAGGACGCTGCTGCTGACCCACAACATCGAGACCCTGGGGCAGATGAGCTGCAACCCGTCGATCGGCGGCATCGGCAAGGGCCATTTGGTGAAAGAGGTGGATGCGCTGGGTGGTGCCATGGCGCTGGCCACCGACGAGGCCGGTATCCAGTTCCGCACGCTGAACTCCAGCAAGGGTCCGGCGGTGCGCGCCACCCGCGCGCAGGCGGATCGCATCCTGTACAAGGCCGCCATCCGCCGCATGCTGGAAAACCAGCCCAACCTGTGGCTGTTTCAGCAGGCGGTGGA
>CAZDDK010000022.1:0-24011 GCA_964504185.1 uncultured Rhodoferax sp.
GGTTGCGCATGCGGTCGCGCAGCTCCTTGGCTGCCAGCGTGAGGATTTGGCTCCCATGCATCACATCACCTCAATCCGCAAGACCAAAAAAAACATCTTCAAGTGAAGGCTCCCGAATTTCAATATCCAAGACACAGGCACCCAGGCCAGTCAGTACGCCCAACAACGCCATTTTTGTCTCCCGAGGGCAACTCAGTGTGAGGCCAACTTCGCTGGCTGAACTCTGAACTCCGCTCAGCGTGCTGACTGCCTGCAGGGCCGACGCGACGTCACCCGCTTGCAGTCGCACGTCGATGCCCAGTGGCATGCGCATCTCGTCGCGCAGACCCTGGACGCTGCCCAGGGCCTGAATCTGTCCATTCGCCATGATGGCCAGCCGGTCCACCCGTTCCTGCAACTCTGCCAGGATGTGCGACGTGATGATGATGGTCACCCCGGTTTCACGCAGACTGTGCAAGGTGGCGTAGAAGTCGCGTATGGCTTGCGGGTCCAGACCATTGGAGGGTTCGTCCAGAAACAGCACTCGGGGGGACCCCAGCAGTGCCTGCGCGAAGCCCAGGCGCTGGCGCATACCCTTGGAGTACTCCCGCAAGGGCCGTTGCGCGGCCTGGGAGAGACCCACCCGCGCCAGAATGGGCTCGCACTGCGACGTCGCCGCGCCCTTGAGTCGTGCGAAAAAACGCAGCGTTTCCAGTCCACTGAGGTTGTCATAGAGCACCACGTTTTCCGGCAAATACCCGATGTGCCGTCGCGCCGCCCGAAAATCCCGGCCCCGGACCGAGGCACCGTCAATCAAGATATCTCCGGCCGTCGGGCCAATCAAGCCCAGCATCATTTTGAAGAGGGTGCTCTTGCCCGCCCCATTGTGGCCAATGAGTCCGAAGATTTCACCCCGTTGCACAGTCAGGTCAACACCGTCCACCGCGCGCAGATTGCCGTAGTGTTTGGTGAGTCCCCGTGCCTGAATTGCGGGTGCGGTGGCGGCCATGGCTTTATTGGCCGGGGTAGTGCTTGTCACGCCATTGACTCCATTGCTTGTGGGTGGGCTGCATGCGCGGCTTGGGGTCGACCACGCTGGGAACGCGCAACACGGGGAATTGTTGGCCCACCAGCCGCAACGCTTGGACGGCAGGGCTGGAAAGCAGCAAATTGATACCAGGGTACCGCCAGGTAAGGCGATCCACCATGTCGTTGGCTTCGTATGGCACGTCACCCGTACCATTGCCATCACGGTCCCAGCCCAGGTAGTTGCTCCAGTGATTGCCGCTTTGTACGCCCCAGCGTTCGTCACGTGCGCCCACATAGCGCACCTGCTCGCGGTTGGCAATGAAGTCATTGCCCTCCACCACGTTGCGCGTAGACCCTGCGGACAGGTGAACACCCACCACGTTGTCCACCACCAGATTGTTCTTGAGAGTGGCGTATTCCACATCGTAAATGAAGAACCCGCGCCCATTGCCGGCCACCACGTTGTTCTCAACCACCGAATCTTGCAGAGTGCGCAACATGATGCCGTGGTCGGAGTTGCCCCAGGTTCGATTGTTGCGAACGACCTGATCCCGCACTTCCATCAGTGCCAGGCCACCACGGTTGTTGAAGCTGTCATTGTCTTCCCACAAGTTGTAGTAGGAGTTCATGTAGTGCGTTCCGTAGCGGCTGTGGTGCAGCTTGTTGCCGCGAAACACGGCGTGGTGGGATACGTCCACATACAGAGCATCGCGAACAAAACCGATGTTGTTGTTGAAGATGCGTGCCCCGGTCGTGTTGTACAACTGCACACCATTGCCACGTTGCGACGAGCCGTATTCGCGTTTGCCGGTGATGGTGTTTCCCTCGATGCGAACGTCGTTGGCTTTTTCTATCCACAGGCCGAACAGGTTGTAGGTCAGATCGCACCGGCGCACAACCGCCCGGTGTGCCCCTGGGTGTAGATAGATGCCGGCATTCTGGTCCTTGAGACTGTCGCCCGAGTCCCGCACGATCACATCCTCAATCACAACGTCGGTCGCCATGACACGGATGGTGTCGCCCTGATTTCCCCCACTGACGGTGGGGCGACCTATGCCCCGAAGGGTCAAAGGCTTGTCGATCAGCAGATTGGCTCGGTAGAAGCCGCGGGCAATCTCCACCACATCGCCCGGCGCAGCTGCGCGGATTGCAGCCGCAAGGTCCTGGCCGGGACGCACCACGATGGTCGATGCCCATGTGGGGAAACCCAGACCCAGAACCAGCAGCACGGACAGAGCCACGCCACGCCGCAGCGCGGAACTCATAACATCAGCCAACCCAGCGCCTTGAGCGTCAGGAACAGCGCCGCACCGATCAACAGGTTCTTGAATCCCACGTAACTCATCATGTCCATGACACTCGCTGTGCGGTAATTGCCGCGCCACCAGACGCCGTCTTTCACGTAGCGTCGGCCAGACAGGCGCACCAGCACTTCGTAGACGCTCCAGCCAAACCACCAACCAATGATGGCACCCGATGACAGATGGCCCAATGCCGCCATGATCCAGGCAATCGAAGCCGCCAATGCCAGCGACAACCCCGCCACGTTCAATGCGCGTTGACTATCCCAGCCCTCGCTGCTCCACGGCCAGAGGTGGTCACGCACTTCCATGATGACCCACTTCCACGCTGACTCACCTGCCTTGTGCCATGGTGCCACAGGTTCAGTGGGCATGCGGGGATCGGGGCCATTGGCGGCCTTGGCGCTGATCTGGTCCTCGATACCCGTGGCAGGATAGATGGGGATGAAATAGCCATGGGCTCCGATAGGGGTGACCTCAAGCCCGTCCTTCTCGCGGCGTTTGCGCTCCTTGGACAACGGGGGGCAGCCCTTGGTGTCGGTGTACAGGATCATGCAGTCCAGGCAGTGCAGGCATTCCCGGTGATCGATGCGGCCATCGGCATCAATGGCTTGTGCGCCGCAGCCCACGGCACATGCCTTGCAGCTGTTGCAGTCCTGTTTGCGCTTGAGCCCAAACCAGCGGAAGGTGCTGGGCATGGCCAGCGAAGCACCCAGTGGACACAGGTACTTGCAGAATGGACGCTCGATGAAGATGGACATCCCCAGCAAGACGGCCACAAACAACCCGTACGGCCAGGCTCGGTTGCTGATGCCCACCAGGAACGTTGTCTTGAATGGCTCGATTTCTGCCAGTTTTTCCGCCAAGCCCATGGAAAACATGGATACCACCAGCAGTCCGACAAAGATGGCGTACTTGAGCCACTTCAGGCGGTCGTGCCAGGCCTGGGGCAATTGCGTCTGGAAACGCTTAAGACCCACCAAGCGCGCGATCTTGTACAAAGCCTCCGAGAGCGAGCCAAAAGGGCACATCCAGCCACAGAAGAGACCTCGACCGAATAGGAAAACGGTCACGATGATGAAGATCCAGAACAGGAAAATAAACGGATCCGACAGGAAGAGCGACCAGGTCCATTGGAACAACAAGGCATGGAACCAAGTCAGCACCTGGGTAATTGATGGCTGCGCCATCACACCGAAGCCGACGAAGCCAATGCTGATGGCCCAAAAACTGTACTTGAACGCATTCACTGGCCACTTATTCTTGTGGGTCGACAAGCGGGTGAGTTTCTCTCGGTAGGCATAGACCACGCCCACGGCAATCAGCAGCAGGGCAAACAAACCAATGGAAACAGCTTGCGATTTCCATACCCGCACCCAGGGTGCATCGGGTTCAACGACTATGGGTCGTCCACCGTCCAATAAAGCAGCAGGCAGCCAGTATTTGGATTCAAACACGGCAAAACTGCGTTGTCCTGTGGCACGGTCTACGCGATTGCCCAAGAAGGCTAGCTTCCAGGGATACGCTGCAGAGAACGACGGTGAGCGGACGACAAAAATCGCGGATTCGGTGTAGCGCGGCGCACCATCTGCCTCCAGTCCGTACAGGTTGATGAAGTCGAGGTCGCGGAACGTGAATGCGTCTGCCCCCTGTTTCACTTGCACGCGGTCGAATATGCCGCCACGCACAAAGCCAGAGCCTTTGAACGATTCAATCCCGGCGGTGCGAACCACAAAAAAGGCGCTTTCATCGGGTTTGAGGCGTGAGCGCAGGCTGTCAAAACCGTTGCTGCCCAGCAAACTGCGCCCGACGTCGGGGTGGTTGAGGTCGCCAAACCACAGGTCAATGAACGGTTCGGAGCTGCGCTCCAGGCCGACCTGCTCGGGTTTGACGAGTATTTGTTGCACAACGCCCATCTGCACGAGTTGGGACCAGTCGTAACGTTGGCCCGTGCTGGTAAAACGCGCTGGCTCGCGCACCGTGGGGGCAATAATGCCGGTCTGTCGTGCCACCGCCTGTCCTGACAGCTGCATGACCTGATTTTGCGCGATCACGGTGACGGTTGCACCGGAGATGGCATCCACACCCAGCACGTCTTCCTCTGGGCGGGAAGGGCCAACCTCAATCATGTCCTTGACCGATTTTCCGAGGTACTGGTTGTTAAAGTTCACCAGGGCAGACTCTGGAATGCCCAGCAACAAAATGGGTTCGGAGTGCTTGAGCACTTTTACGCCCACATAGCGCCCGTCCTTGTCCATGCCAATCAGCGTGACCACCGGTTTTCCTGAGTAGGCGGGGGTGTCCGTGATGTCGGTGGACAGCATGACATAGCCGAGCAGCTTTTTCTCGGCCGAATCGTTGTCGTAGGCCTCTACGTAGGGAGGCTGACCTTTGCGCTGCGAAAAATGCCCGGCACCTGGAAAGACGTCCTTGCAGGACAACAGGGCACACATGTCGGGCGATGCCCCCAGATTGGGCGGCAATTCAGCCTCATAAGAACCACTGGCCGCCTTGACACTGCCTGCCGCAAGGCACAGCAGCATGAAAAAAACGACGAGGTGGGAGCCCACACGGGTCGGCCAGCATTGAATTCGCATCTCTATCCATCAATCCAAAAAACGGCGCAAGTGCCGGGTCTTCGGCGGCACTTGCGACTGGTACGACCGGCAAAGAGGCGTCCGGTCGTACCAGCTTTCTTTCACACTCTCACGTTACGCCTCAACGATCATGCGCGTGCGCATTTCCAGGTGCAAGGCGTGGCAGAAGTGCGTGCAATAGCACCAGAACACGCCCGGCTTGTCGGCGATAAAGGTCACCGACGCGGTTTCCAGCGGATTGACGATGAAGTTCACGTTGTACTTCGGAATCGCAAATCCGTGGGTCAAGTCTTCAATCTTGTCCAGGTTGGTCAAAATCAGGGTGACCTCATCGCCCTTCTTCAGCTTGAACTCGCGCAGGCTGAAAGCCGGAGCCTGAGACGTCACCTTGACGGTGACCTTCTTGCCGTTGCGGAATACGCCGGATTCCTTGGGATCCTTGATAGCCAGGGGGAACTCGTCGAGGCTGTAGACCTGCTTGGGCTTGAGCAAATCACGCTTGAAGATGATGAAGTCATGCGGTTCGCCGCGCACGGGGTGGTCGGCCAGCAACACCATCTTCTCGCCAGAAATGTCGATCAGCTGTTCGTTCTCGGGGTGCAGCGGGCCAACGGGCAGGAAGCGGTCCTTGGAGAACTTGCAACCCACGGCCAACAACTTGCCATCGGCCGCGCGGGTTTCCGACTGTGTGGCGTTCAGGTGGCCGGGCTGGTACTGCAGGTCCAGGCGGTCCACCACGTACTTGGCGCTCTTGTCGCCCTTGTGGAAGGCAATGGCCTTGTCAACATTCCACTTCACCACCTGGCTGTCCAGGAACAGGGTGGTGTACGCATTGCCACGGCCGTCAAACGCGGTGTGCAGCGGGCCCAGACCCAGTTCCACTTCGGCGACGATCGCGTCGTCGATTTTTTCCAGCTTGCCGTCAAACCAGTCCAGCACCTTGGACAGCTCAATTACCGTGCCGGTGGGCGACAGCTTGCCTGCGCAAATGAAGTACTTGGCGTCGGGCGAGGCGTTGACGCCGTGGGGGTTCTTGGGAACCGACACGTAGCCGACCAATGCAGTCTTGGGATCCTTGTTGGACGCACGGGTGCAATCCACAACGGGCACTTTGGAGTCGCCGTAAGTCTTGGACTTGCCGGCCTTCACCGCTTCTTCGATGCGGGCGATATTGAAGAATGCGCACGCATCACGCTCGGCGGACATCATGTCCTCGTACTTGGCACCCATTTCGACGTTGTACTGGTTGGTTGCAGCCAACTTGCCGTCGTAGGAGGTGGCCACGAGGTCGCAGTTGCCGTCGATCAGGGCTTGCCACCGCACTTCCATGGTCTCGGCGTCCACACAGGTGAACAACGAACGATACACCTCCGGTTTGTCAGCGTCCTTGCCGTTGTTGGGCAGTGGAATGGAGAACTCGGCACCTGCGAAGACGCGGGTGGTGTAGTTGATCTTTGGGTCAACCGGATCGGCCTTGTCCGGAAAAATTCCGTGAAAGCCCTGGATATTGGGGATCTCGGTGATCTTGTCGCAAATGAAGTAGTCCAGGCGGATACGTGCCATGCGGCCATTGATTTTGTCGTTGATCCAGGCGTAACGACCGTCGTAGTTTCCGTCTTTGTACGAAGCGTGTGTGTGGTGGGTGTCGGCCACGGTGTAGCGCAACTCGCCATTGGGCTTGGTGCCCATGATCTTCTTGGATTCGTTGGTAATACCCCAACCCACCAGTGCATCGGGATTGAAAACCGGAATGCGGTGGATTTCGCGGCCAGAAGGCAGTCCCAGCACGCGCATGTCGCCCGTGTGGCCACCGCTCCAGAGTCCATAGTATGTGTCCAGTTCGCCGGGTTTGAGGTGGACATTCATTCCACCGTGTGCGGCTGCGGCGGGTGCTGGCGCGGGCGCGGCAGGAGCCGATGCCGGCGCGGCTGCGGGCTTGTCGTTGCAGGCGGCAACACCAACCGTCAGTCCGGCCAATGCGGCCGTGTTGATGAAGCGGCGTCGGCCCATGCCGGCAGTTTCAATTTGGGAGTCGGGTTTTTTGTGGCTCATGAAGACCTCTCTAAGTTAAGGCAGGTGAAAGAAACGGGGTGGAGCGCGCGCCGGAGGTGGCGTGGCCAAGTAAGCGGTAACAGGCTGCTGTTGGCGCGGCAGCGGCGTGTCGGCCGCGGCAAGCCGTGTCGGGGTCCGCGTATGCGGTGGTTGGGGTGGGGGGCTTTGCAGCAGGCACAGCGGGCAATCCATGTCCGCTGTGTCGGAAGAAGCGCCAGGGCCGACGGACTGGGTCAGCAATTTGGCGGCCCCTGTGCCCGAGCAAATGAGCTCCATGGTGCGGGGTTGCACGAGCGGCGAAGCCACCGCAACGCCAGCTCCCAAGAGAAACCACGCAATGACCCACCGATGCAGCCGTGTCATGGATCTCAGGGTTTTCATGGAGGCCGAGTATACGAACGATAAAGCGGAAAACGTTGATCTGGCTCATGTTTTGCGCGGGATTGCGCGGGTTTTCCCGTATCCACCAAGGGTAATATCCCCCTTGACAGCGGGTGTTGCCGAGCCTGTAAACCCATACGCGATATGATTGATAACCCTCCTTCCCTCACCATGGCCTTGCGCGGCAACCCCGTGCGCACGGGGTCGCCGCTGCCTTGACCGGTGGTGTAGCCGGTGCGGTGCGGAGTTTGGTGTTCGCCCTTTTCTTTTCTATTTTTCCTTCTTTTTGATCATGAAAAAAACCACTTCCGCTCTTGCTTTGGTGACTCTGGCGCTGTTTCTGACCGCCTGCGGTGAAAAAAAATCGGCTGAGACTCCGGCGGCTGCACCCGCCCCAGTAGTAGCTCCCGCTCCTGCGGCAGCGCCTGCAACACAGGTTGCGGCCGCAGCCTCTGCAGCCCCTGCTGCCCCCGCCGCCAATCCCGAAGCGGGCAAGTCGGCCTACAACAAGACCTGTGCCTTGTGCCATTCCGCCGGTGTGGCGGGCGCACCCAAGCCCGGTGACAAGGCTGACTGGGGCCCACGCATCGCCCAGGGCAAGGACACCTTGTACAAGCACGCGCTGGAAGGCTTCAACGGTTCCAAGGGTTCGATGCCCGCACGTGGTGGAAACAGCAGCATGTCGGATGACGACGTGAAGGCCGCCGTGGACCACATGGTGGGCCTGTCGAGCTGATAGAACGAGAAAGGAGATGGCCATGCACGAACCGCTTGCACCCCGGGGACTGACCCGACGCCGCATGGCCATGGCGCTGCCCCTGCTGGGTGCTGCCGCCTGGGTGCCCGCAGCGTGGGCCGGTGCTCCCGCTGCGGTTGAGCGCAGCCAGCGCGCCCTGATGGGCACGCAGGTGGATATGGTGGCCCACGGTCCCGATGCGCCCCTTTTGCGCGCCGCCATGGACCGCGCCTGGCGCGAGATGGAGCGGCTCACCGCGCGCATGACGCGCTACCAGCCAGGCAGCACCGTCAGTGCCATCAACCGGGCTGCGGGCCGACATGCCGTGTCCGTGGAGCCCGAAGTGTTGTCGGTGTTGCAGGCTGCGCATAACGTGGCGCTGCGAACCCACGGTGCTTTTGATGCCACTGTGGGGGCACTGCGGGCCTGGCGTTTCGATGTGCGCCAAACGACCGTGCCCGCATCCCAGGAAATCGAGGCCCAGCGCCGCCTGGTGGGTTTTCAGGGGCTGGTTCTGGATGAGCAGGCGGGAACCGCCTACTTGAAGCAGCGCGGCATGGCGCTGGACCTGGGCGGCATCGCCAAGTTGCCGATACTGGAGGCAGGCATGCGCACCCTGCGCGCGCAGGGTGTGGAACACGCCATGCTCAATGGAGGGGGCGATGTGCTGGTGGCCGGACAGTTGCATGGTCGGGCCTGGCGCGTCGGACTGCGCGACCCGCGGGCACCCGAGCGGCTGTTGGGCGTGCTGCACCTGGAGGACCAGGCCATCGTGGCGTCGTCGGGTGACTATGAGCGCTATTTCATGGCCCAGGGCGAGCGCCAGCACCACATATTGAACCCGGCAACCGGACGCCCCACCCAGGGTCCCCACGGCGTGAGCCTGTGGGCGCGTGACGTGGCGAGCGTGAACGGGCTGGGCACGGCCCTGATGGTGATGGGCAGTGCGGGCGCACCCGGTCTGCTCAAAGGGCTTGCGGGTGTCGAGGCCCTGGTGGTGGAGCGCGACCACCGCATCTGGCAAACGGACGGAGTGGCAACGGCACTGCGCGTGGGCTGACAGTCTGTCAATTTTTTAACGCTGCCCGTTTCAAAAAATTCACGCCGCTGTGGGATGCCAACGCATACCATGCGGGCATGAATACACCCATGGACAGCGCCATCGCGGCGCTTGCTGATCGCATCCGCACCGCTGCCAGCGATGGCTCTCCCTTGCGCCCCCGTGGCGGTGGCAGCAAAGACTTCTACGGCCAGGCGGGCTTGGGCGAGGTGCTCGATACCAGCCGCCTGCGCGGCATTCTGGCCTACGACCCTTCCGAGCTTGTTGTCACCGTGGGGGCCGGTACACCCTTGGCCGAGTTGGAGGGTGTGCTGGCCGAACGGGGACAGTGTCTGGCCTTCGAGCCGCCCCACTTCGCGTGGTCGCAGCCCACACCTACCAGCATGGCAACCGTTGGCGGGATGGTCGCGGCGGGTCTGAGTGGTCCCGCACGCGCCAGCGTCGGTGGGGTGCGCGACTATGTGCTCGGCTTGCACCTGATCAACGGGCGCGGTGAGTGCCTGCAATACGGCGGCCAGGTCATGAAGAACGTTGCCGGGTATGACGTCTCGCGCATGATGGTGGGCAGCATGGGGACCTTGGGGGTCATCACGCAGGTGTCGCTGAAGGTGTTGCCCGTGGCACCCGCCGAGGCGACCCTGGTGTTCACGCTCGACCAGGCCAGCGCCCTGGAGTGCCTGCACCGCTGGGGCGCTCAACCGCTGCCGCTCAACGCGAGTTGCTGGGTGCATGACGACGGCGCTGGCCCGCACGGACAGGACCTGTTGTTCGTGCGCCTGCGGGGTGCGGTGGCGGCGGTGGAGGCCGCTTGCCTGAAGATGCTGGCGGAACAACCGGGCCGGCGCATGGACCAGGCCCAGGCGCAGGCCGATTGGGCACGGTGCCGCGACCAGCGGTTGCCGTTTTTTGAGCGCCCGACCGATACCCGCCAGGTGTTGTGGCGGCTGAGCGTGGCGCAAACCGCGCCAGTGCTGGATTTGCCGTCGAACCCCTTGGTCGAATGGCATGGCGGCTTGCGCTGGCTATGGGCACCTGCGCAGGCCGGCGCGGCACTGCAGGCCCAGGCGGCTGCCCATGGTGGATATGCTACTAGTTTTGTAGCAAACAATCCAGATTTTACGCGGGCTAGAGGCCTATTTTGTTCGCAAGATCGGGCGCTCATGGCGATCCAGCAGCGGCTGAAAGCCAGCATGGACCCCCACGGTCTGTTCAGCCCCCGCCGCCTGTTTGACACCTGGTAACCCTCCCGCACGCGACAACGATTCGGCCACCCCGAAGCCCCCAGAGCCATGCAAACCACCCTTGCCCCCGAATACCAAAATACGCCCGATGGACTGGCTGCCGAAGCCATATTGCGCAAGTGCGTGCACTGTGGCTTTTGCACTGCCACCTGCCCCACCTACCAGTTGCTGGGCGACGAGCTCGATGGCCCGCGTGGGCGCATTTACCTGATGAAGCAGGTGCTCGAAGGCCAGGAGCCCACGCGCAAGACCCAGTTGCACCTGGACCGCTGCACCACCTGCCGCAACTGCGAAAGCACCTGCCCCAGCGGCGTGGACTATGGCCACCTGCTCGACATTGGCCGCAAACTGGTGGATGCCAAGGTCCCGCGTCCCGCACCGGAGCGTGCCGTGCGCTGGGCCTTGAAGGAGGGCATTCCGTCCCCCCTGTTTGGCCCTGCCATGGCGCTGGGCCAGTGGGTGCGCCCACTGATGCCTGCGGCCTTGAAGAACAAGGTGCCACCCAAGCAGGATGCTGGTACCTGGCCCCGGGGCAGCCATGCGCGCAAGGTGCTGATGCTGGCCGGCTGCGCCCAGCCCGCCATGGGGCCCAACATCAACACCGCCACTGCGCGTGTGCTGGATGCGGTGGGTATTCAGGTTGTGGTGGCCGCCAAGGCCGGTTGCTGCGGAGCCGTCAAGTTTCACCTGAATGACCAGGAGGGCGGGCGGCGCGAAATGCGTGCCAACATTGACGCCTGGTGGCCTTTTGTGGAAGACAGGGAAAGCGGTGTCGAGGCGATTGTGATGAACGCCTCCGGCTGCGGTGTGACGGTCAAGGAATACGGCCATATCCTGCAAGATGACCCGGACTACGCCGCCAAGGCCCGCCGCATCAGTGAAATGACCAAGGACCTGAGTGAGTTGCTGCCTGCCATCGCGCAGTCCCTGCTGGCGCGCGATGCGGCACTGGTCCCGCGCATCCGGGCCCAGGCGCCCACGTTGGCCTTCCACCCGCCGTGCACCCTGCAGCACGGGCAAAAACTCAAGGGGGGTGTGGAACACCACCTGGGCGCGTTGGGTTTTGACATCCGCACTGCGCTGAACGAAAGCCATCTGTGTTGCGGTTCGGCCGGCACCTACAGCGTGCTGAATCCAAAGCTGGCCTACCAATTGCGCGATCGCAAGCTGGGACACCTGGGCGCGTTGCGGCAGGAGGTGGTTGTTTCCGCCAACATCGGCTGCATCACCCACCTGCAAAGCGGGACTGACACGCCGGTTCGCCATTGGGTGGAAGTCTTGGATGACGCGCTGCGTTCAGCGCCCTGATGGCGGGACGGGTCCCGGCGCAGGCTGGGGGGAATACCCCGCCATGAAATGTTCAAAGTCTTCTGCCGCCAGCGGGCGGGCGTAGAAATACCCCTGCACGAAATCGCATTCCACCGACGCCAGCAGGTCCCGCTGCAGGGCGGTTTCCACGCCCTCGGCCACCACCTGCATGCCCAGCGCGTGGGCCATCACGATGATGGCCTTGCACAAGGCCAGCTCCGTGGAGCCGGGTGCCAGGCTGCGCACAAAGGACTGGTCGATCTTGATCAGGTCAATCTCGAACTTCTGCAGGTAGGACAGCGACGAGTAGCCGGTGCCAAAGTCGTCCAGCGACACGCGGATGCCCGCATCGCGCAATGCCAGCAAGGTAGCCGCCACGTTGGCACTGGTGTTGAGCAGCAAACCCTCGGTGATTTCCACCACCAGGCAGTCACCGGGCAGCCCGTGCTGGGCCAATAGCGTGGCCCAGGGAGTGCGACCGGCACCGTCGTGGTGGAACTGCACGGGGGATTTGTTGACGCTGATCTGAAACTGCGGTGCCAGGCTGCGCCGCCAGATGCCGACCTGGCGCACCGCTTGCTGAAAGACCCAGTCCCCCATCTCGACAATGAGCCCACTGGACTCCGCGATCGGGATGAATACAGCCGGGCTGATCATTCCCCGGGTGGGGTGATGCCATCGAATCAGCGCCTCGGCCTTGTGAATGGCCCCGGTGGCCAGCTCCACTATCGGTTGGTAGACCACCCGGAACTGGCTCTCCGACAGGGCGGCGCGCAGGTCGCCAGCCAGGCGCACGCGCGTTTGCGCCGCTTCCTGCAGTGCCGGAGTGAAAAAGCGGAAGCGGTTGCGCCCGGCCCCTTTGGCGACGTACAGCGCCTGGTCGGCTGCCTTGAGCAAGTCCTCGATGTGCTGCGCATCGGTCGGGTAGACCGTGATGCCCATGCTGGCCGAGACAAACACCTGTTCAGAACCCAATTGAAAGACCTGGCCCAGGGCATCCAGGATCTTCTGCAGAATGCCCTCCAGGTGGTCGCTGTCCGGCAGTTCGGCCAGGATCACGGTGAACTCGTCGCCCCCCATGCGCGCCACGGTGTCGGATTGGCGCACGCAGGCCTGAATGCGCCGCCCGGCTTCGATCAGCAGCACGTCGCCCTGGTCGTGTCCCAGCGTGTCGTTGACCTCCTTGAAGTGGTCCAGGTCAATGAACAGCAGCGCCAGTTGCAGACCGTCGCGCCTGCACCGCCGGGTCTCCTGCTCCAGCCGGTCGCGCAGCATGCGCCGGTTGGGCAAGCCGGTGAGGGTGTCGAAATAGGCCTGTTGGCGGATCAGTGCCTCGGATTCCTTGCGCTGGGAAATGTCGGTGTAGGTGCCAATCATGCGCAGCGGTTTGCCCGTTTCGTCGCGGGAAATGACCATTCCACGGCTCAAAACCCATTTCCAGTTTCCGTCCTTGCAGAGGATGCGGCGTTCACCCTGGTAGGTCGGCGTGCGTCCCTCAAAGTGTGCGATGCGGGCCCTGATCATGGGCTCCACGTCGTCTGGATGGGTGCGCCCGTCCAGTTCCTCCGCCACGTTGGCCAGATCCGTGCATTCATAGCCCAGCATTCGCAGCAGGCTCTGCGAGAAGAACTCCCGGCCCGTCTGGATGTACCAGTCCCAGACACCGTCCCCGGTGCTCTCCAGCGCCAGCTTCCAGCGCTCCTCGCTTTCCTGGATCGCGGTCTGCGCCACCTTGCGTTCCGTAATGTCCTGCAACACCGACGTGCGCTTGAGTGGTTGGCCGTGGTCCCAGGTGGTGGTGCCCATGAAGTGCACCCATATGGCGCGTCCCGTGGCGGTGCGCATCTCCACTTCAATGTCGTGCGAGGTCTCCTGCACGCCGGGCTCGGGCGCAGGCACGGACTGAATCAACTCAATCGATTGGGGGGTAAAGAACCGCCGCGTGGAATCCAGCCCACCAGGTGTGAATTCCTGAGGGGACAGTTCCAGAATGCGGTACACCCCGGCGGTCCAGAACACCGCATCGTTCACGAAGTCGCGCTCCCAGGCCCCCACGCGCGCTATCGTCTGCGTGGCGTCCAGCAGTTGGTTCAGGTGCTGGCGCTCGGCCTGGGCCTGGACGTAATCCGTTACGTCGGTCCATGTCCGCACCAGCCCCCCTGAGGGCAGCCTTTGCGTTCGCACTTCCAGGGTGCGCCCCGCAGCGGTTTCACGCAAATACCAGGCGGGCAACAGGTCGCTGGCTGACGGCAGGGCGTGGCGCAGGAACGGACGTGCCTCCGGGGCCACCAGCGTGGCGTCCGAGCCAAAGTCCCCCCGTTCGCGTTGGAAACGGATCATGTCCTCCAGCGTGGGGTGCTGGGCCAGCAAGGAGGCGGGCAGGCCCAGCAGCTCGCACGCACGCGCATTGAATTGGCGAATCCGCCCGTCGGCGTCGGCCAGCACGATGCCCTGGCTGATGCTGGCCAGTGTGGTTTGCAGCAGTTGGGTGTTTTCCTGCAACTGCGCATTGAGCGCGCGCAGCGCCTCCTCTGCGCGCTTGCGTTCGGTGATGTCCGTGTGGGTGCCGATCATGCGCAGCGGCTTGCCCTGCGCGTCCCGTTGGACCACGTGGCCGCGGGTCACGATCCATTTCCAAGAGCCGTCCTTGCAGCGCAGGCGCAAATCCGCCGCGTACTCGGCGGCCTGGCCGCTTTGGTAGTTGCGCAGCGCAGCGCGCACCAGGTTTAGATCGTCGGGGTGCACGCGCTCCACAAAATCGGCATAACCCCGGTTGAGCTCGCCGGCCCGGTAGCCCAGCATCTCCTCCCAGTGCGCCGAGTGCGTTTGCGCGTTGGTGACCAGATTCCAGTCCCAGGCACCCACCCCAGAGCCTTCCAGAGCCAGTTTCCAGGGATTGGCCCCGCCGGGGGGAGATTCCAGCGTATCGTTCACGCAGTCAGTATCCCACGGGTATTGCGACAGCGGTCAGCTGGTTTTTACCGAGAGGGGTTCCCTTTGCGCGCCAGGACCGTGGCTGTTCGGTGGACCATGCCCCTACCGTCCCTACTTACAGCGCCAGCACGGCCTCAATGTCTTTGGCAAGGCTCTCGGGCGTGTCGGTGGGTGCATAGCGTTTGATGACCTGGCCGTCGCGCCCAATCAGGAACTTGGTGAAGTTCCACTTGATGGACTTGGAACCCAGCAGGCCGGGGGCCTCGGCTGCCATCCATTGGTAGAGCGGGTGGGCGTTGCCGCCGTTCACGTCGATCTTGGCCATCATCGGGAAACTCACGCCGTAGTTGAGCTGGCAAAACTCGGCAATCTCGTCGTTGCTGCCCTTGTCCTGTGCGCCAAACTGGTTGCATGGAAAACCCAGTACCACCAGCCCCTTTTTGCCATAGGTCTCGTGCAGGGTTTCCAGCCCGGCAAATTGGGGGGTGAATCCGCAGGCACTGGCGGTATTGACGATCAGCAGGGGCTTGCCCTCGTATTGTTTTAACGCCACCGTTTTGCCGGTGATGGTGAGGGCGTCAAAGTCGTAGGCACTGGTCATGGCGAGGCTTCCATTGGATCAAAAGAGATGCCACCTTAGCACCAAAGGAAAAGGCACTTGCAGCGCTGTGCCATTGGTGTGAAGATTCTGCTCACGCACCATCGTTTCTTTGGAGGCTGTATTTCCAACGCGCCGCACCACACATCCGTTCCTGGCATGGCGGCCACCGTTCGGCGTTGGTGGCGCGCTGCCTGGGTACTGCGGCGGCAATACGACCAGGTTCAGGAAGAAGCCACACGAGACACCCTGCGCCGGGCCTTGATCGTGGCGTGGCTGGTGGTGCCAATGCACCTGTGCCTGGCTTTTTGGTTTTTTCTATACCAGGCACCCGATGGGCGGGCTGCCATTCAGGCCTGGGCCGATGCGCTGGCGGTGATGCATGCCGCGCTGGCGCTGGCGCTGTCAGTCTGCACCCTGATGGCCCGGCGGCTGGTGCGGGGTGAGCGGCCATCCGGTTGGGCTGGCGTGGCGGTGCAGACTGCCTTCTGCAGTGCCTATCTGGCTTTTGGTTCGGCTGCGGCCATTGGCGATGTGGTTGTGGGCAATGGAATCGCCACCTTTTTGATCGTCTGCATGGGGGTGGCGGTGCTGTCGCTGATGCGTCCCTTGTTGTCGCTGGCCGTCTTTGCGTCTGCCTTTGGCCTGTTTTGGCACATTTTGCGGGGCACGGCAATAGATGCGGCGCTGCTGACCAGCCTTCAGATTCAGGCCCTGTCGATGGTGCTGGTGGCGCAACTGATCTCGGTGATGTTGTGGCACCAGTACGCGCAGCGCGTGCTGCTCAGCCGCACACTGGAAAAGACCCACGCTGCCCTGCTGGCCAAGCAGCAGGAGCTGGAGGCGTTGGCCGGGCGCGACACCCTGACCGGCCTGTACAACCGGCGCAAGTTTTTGCAACTGGCCGAGCAGGAACTTAACCGCACCCTGCGCTCACCCGCACCGCTGTGCCTGTTGATGGTGGATCTGGATTTTTTCAAGCGCATTAACGACCAGTATGGACATCCCGCCGGGGACGCTGCCTTGCAGCAGGTGGCGCAGATCTTGCGTCAGGGTGTGCGCAGCACCGATGTACTGGCCCGCCTTGGGGGCGAGGAATTCGTCGTGTGGATGCCCGATACCGTACCCGCCGGTGGATTGGCGGTGGCGGAAAAACTGCGCCATGCGCTGCGCGACAATCCGCTGGACCTGGGCGTGGTTCGGTTGCCGGTGACTGCCAGCATGGGCATTTCGGCGCTCGAAGTGGGCCAGCATGCGTCCATTGATGTGCTGTACGCCGCTGCCGACAGCGCCCTGTACGCTGCCAAGCGCAATGGCCGGGACCGGGTGGAATATGCAGACCCGGTCATCCCCCCGGCCTCCAAGGACGGGGCGGGTGCGGGGGGCTGATGTCACCCGTGCAGTTTGTCGCTGCGGGCAATTTCCAGCAGGTTGGCCACGTCGTCGGCGTGTTCACGGCAGTTGCGTTCATGCCAGCGTTGGATCAGCCACATGAAACCGGCGACAACTACGCCAAATACGCTGATGGCACCAAAGGCCGATAGCCCCATGCCGGTGGACAGACTGTAGAAGGCCCCAAGGCCCAGAATGCAGGCCTGCTCGTTGAAGTTCTGCACTGCAATCGAACGGCCGGCACCCATCAGGTTGTGGCCACGGTGCTGCAGCAGCGCATTCATGGGAACAACCAAAAAGCCACCCAGGGCACCCAGCAGCACCAGGAACGGGGCGGCCACCCAGACGTTGGCAATGAAGTTGAGCAAAATGACCAGCATGCCCATGCCGATGCCCAGCGGCAGCACCAGGGTGGCTTGGTCCAGGCGCATGCGCAGCGAGGCGACCACCGCGCCCACGGCCGTGCCAATGGCCACCACACCGACCAGGGCCGAAGCTTGGGTCACGCTATAGCCCAGCGCGGCCGATGCCCAGGCCAGCACGATGTAGCGCAAATTACCGCTCACGCCCCAGAACAAGGTGGTAGTGGCCAGTGAGATCTGGCCCAGGCGGTCGCGCCACAGCCGCAGATTGCAGTGCCAGAAGTCGGGCAGCAGCGAGGCCAGTCGGCGCGGCATGGGGCGCATCGGTACGCCGGTTTCGGGAATGCGGGTGTTGAACCAGGCTGCCAGGACATAGACGAAGATGAGTCCGCAGATCGCCGCCTCGGGGGCGGAGTCGATTCCGGTGTCGATGACGGGGAAGTTGAAAGACAGCAAATACGCGGAAACGCTGGCACCCACCAGTTGCCCGCCCAGTAATACGCCCAGGATGATGGAGGCAATCGTCAGCCCCTCAATCCAGCCATTGGCCTTGACCAGCTGCGACGCGGGCAGGAGTTCGGTGAGGATGCCGTACTTGGCGGGTGAATAGGCGGCTGCGCCCAAACCGACGATGGCGTAGGACATTAGCGGGTGGGTGCCAAACAGCATCATCAGGCAGCCGATGATCTTGATGCTGTTGCTGTAGAGCATGACCCGCCCCTTGGGCAGGGCATCCGCAAAGGCACCCACAAACGGTGCCAGCACTACATAAAACAGCGCAAACATGGGAACCAGGGCTGCTTGCTGCCATTCGGCGGCACCGCTGCTGCGCAACAACTGGACGGCGCTGACAAAGAGTGCGTTGTCGGCCAGCGAGCTGAAGAACTGCGCCGACATGATGGTGTAGAAGCCGCGTTTCATGCGTGGGGGTGATGGGCGCCGGTGCGTCCGGCGCGAAATGTTGTGGGTGTCTCCAAACGTGCTGCGGTTATAGCATGCCCGGCGGTGTCAAAATCCCATCACGTTCCAGCCCATTCGATTTGCCATGCCCCGTCCCATACGTGCCACCATCCACCCGGCGGCCTTGCGCCACAACCTGGAGCAGGCGCGCCGTGCCGCCCCCGATGCGCGGGTGTGGGCGGTGGTCAAGGCAAACGCGTACGGCCACGGCATCGAGCGCGTGTTTGACAGTCTGCGCAGCGCCGATGGCTTTGCCTTGTTGGATCTGGCGGAAGCCCAGCGCGTGCGCGATCTGGGCTGGCGCGGCCCCATCTTGCTGCTGGAAGGCGCGTTTGAATTGCGCGATCTGGAGCTGTGTTCGCGCCTGGATCTGTGGCACACCGTGCACTGCGATGAGCAGATTGACATGCTCGCGGCACACAAGACCAATGTGGCGCAGCGGGTTTTCCTCAAAATGAATGCAGGCATGAACCGCCTGGGGTTCGCGCCCGAGCGCTACCGTGCCGCCTGGGCCCGCCTCAACGCACTGCCCCAAGTGGACGAGATTTCATTGATGTGCCACTTCAGTGATGCCGATGGCCCGCGCGGGGTGGCCGACCAGATGGCCGCCTTTTTTCACGCCACACAGGACTTGCCCGGCGAACGCAGCCTGTCCAACAGTGCTGCCATCCTGCGCCACACGGCAGCGCCGCTGCAGGCGGCTGCGCGGGCGCAGCCCTGGGTGGTGTCCGATTGGGTGCGCCCCGGCATCCTGCTGTATGGCAGCGCACCGGACCATCCTACCCACTCGGCTGCGCACTGGGGATTGCAACCTGGCATGACACTCGCTGCAAAAATCATAGCAATACAGTCAATAAATACGGGGGCTACTGTGGGATATGGCTCAAGCTTTTTGGCGAAGGAGCCGATGCGCATCGGCGTGGTGGCCTGCGGCTACGCCGATGGCTATCCGCGCATTTGCCCCACGGGTACCCCGGTGCTGGTGGACGGCCTGCGCACCCGCACTGTGGGTCGCGTCAGCATGGACATGGTCACCGTGGACTTGTCATCGCTGCCTGCGGCCCAGATGGGCAGCGAGGTGACGCTCTGGGGGCGCGCTGCCAACGGAGCGCTGCTGTCCATTGATGAGGTGGCGGCCTGCGCCCAGACGGTGGGGTACGAGCTGATGTGTGGTCTGGCCCGGCGGGTGCCGGTGGAGGTTGCTGCATGAGCCTGAAATATGTCCCGATTCCGGTGGCCTTGCTGGCCATTGGCAAACCCTTGCCGGTCGATGTGTGGAGCGCCTCCGGCCAGCTTCTGCTGCGCAAGGGGCAGCCCGTGGTGTCGGAGGAACACCGCGCCAAGCTGCACGCGCACAGCGCCAGCTCTACCGCGGCCGATGCGCACGCCTGGCAGCGGGCCTACGAGCGCATGGTGCACACCCTGCTCAGCGAGGGCGTGGACGTGCAGGACATCAGCCGCGCGTCCATGCCCAGCGAAATTCGGGAGAGTGATTACATTGTGGGCCAGCAGCTGCAGGGTGGCTGGCTGGATCTGCAGGAAGTGCTGCGCGGCATCCTGTACCAGGGCGGGCTGGCCATCAACCCGCTGGAGCGCCTGTTCGGCATCGAGAAGGTGGCGCAGCAATTGCTGCAGGCCGATACCGACGACAGCCTGTTCAGCCTCTTCCAGACCCTGGCCGATACCGCCCAGGGCTATTGCGCGACCCACGCCCTGCTGTGCGCGGTGGTGTGTGAATTGACCGGGCAAAAACTGGCACTTCCCGTGCCACAGCGCGGCACCCTCTTTCGTGCGGCATTGGTCATGAACATCGGCATGGCGCGCGACCAGGACAGCCTGGCCCGCCAGCATGCCGCCCCCACGCCCTGGCAGCGGACTTTGATCCAGGAGCATCCCCAGCGCAGTGCGGACATCCTGAGCGGCATAGGCTTGTCCGACCCGGAATTGCTGGACGTGGTGCGTTGGCACCACGAACCCGATTCGCCCCAGGCGTTGCCCCCGTTGGCCATGGTCCGGCGCATTCTGGCCACCGCCGACAGCTTTGTGGCCAAGATGGCATCGCGCAGAACCCGGGCCTCGCTGTCGCCGGTGCGGGCGGTCAAGTCCATGGTCATGGGTGCGCAGGGCGTGGGCCTGGGGGTGGGCTCGGCCATGGCGCAGGCGGCTGGGTTTTATCCCCCTGGCACGTACGTGTTGCTGGCCAACGGCGAAACGGCGGTGACCGTGCAGCGCGGCGAGCGAGCCAACACGCCCTGGGTCATTCCCATTCTGGACAAGGACGGCATTGCCCTTGGCAAATGGGCCTGCAAGGAGACGACCACACCGGCAAGCACCATCGCCACTGCCGTCCCGGCGGAAAAAATCAAGGTGACATTGGGTATCGAGCGCGTGCGCAAGGCACGGGAGAAGATCCGGCATCTGTAGTTTTATCCAGTAATATGGTGGCATGGCCAAAGAAAAAACCATTTACACCTGTACCGAATGTGGTGGCACCAGCCCCAAGTGGCTGGGCAAGTGCCCGGGTTGCGCCGCCTGGAACACGCTGATCGAATCGGTAGCCGAATCGACCGCACCGGCCAAGAACCGCTATGCCGCGCAGTTCCAGGCCCTGGCCAAGACGGCCGAGGTGGCGATCCTGGCCGACATTGACGCCACCGACGTGCAGCGCAACCCTACCGGCCAGGATGAACTGGACCGGGTGCTGGGCGGTGGCATGGTGGAGGGAGCGGTGGTGCTGATCGGCGGCGACCCTGGCATCGGCAAGTCCACCCTGCTGCTGCAGGCCCTGGACTCGCTGCAACGGGGTTTTGATGCACGCGTGAGCACCGCCGTGGGGCAGCGTGGGGGCACTTTGTACGTGACGGGCGAGGAGAGCGGTGCCCAGGTCGCCCTGCGCTCGCGCCGGTTGGGTTTGAATGGCTCGCAGGTCCGGGTGCTGGCCGAAATCCAGCTCGAAAAAATTCTGGCCACCATCGATGCCCAGCTCCCTGCTGTGGCCGTCATCGATTCCATCCAGACCGTGTACTCGGACCAGCTCAGTTCAGCGCCGGGCTCGGTGGCCCAGGTGCGCGAGTGCGCGTCCCACCTGACCCGCTGCGCCAAGGCCAGTGGCACGGCCATCGTGCTGGTCGGCCATGTCACCAAGGAAGGTGCGCTGGCGGGGCCGCGCGTGTTGGAGCATATGGTGGACACGGTGCTGTATTTCGAGGGCGACACACACAGCAGCTTTCGTCTGGTGCGTGCCATCAAGAACCGCTTCGGCGCGGTCAATGAAATCGGTGTGTTCGCGATGACCGAAAAAGGGTTGAAGGGCGTGTCCAACCCCAGTGCGATTTTCCTGAGCCAGCACGCCGAGCCAGTGCCCGGGAGCTGTGTCATGGTCACGCTCGAAGGCACAAGGCCGTTGCTGGTGGAAATTCAAGCCCTGGTGGACAGCGGCGGGCCGTCGCCCCGGCGCCTCTCCGTGGGGCTGGACCGGGACCGCCTGGCCATGTTGCTGGCAGTGTTACATCGCCACGCAGGCGTGGCCTGCATGGACCAGGACGTGTTTGTCAACGCGGTGGGAGGGGTGCGTATCAGCGAGCCGGCCGCCGACCTGGCGGTGCTGCTGGCGATCACCTCATCCCTGCGGGGCAAGCCGCTGCCCAAGGGCTTTTTTGCTTTTGGCGAGGTGGGTCTGGCCGGAGAGGTGCGCCCGGCACCGCGCGGCCAGGAGCGCCTGCGCGAGGCCGCCAAGCTGGGGTTCTCCATGGCCGTCGTGCCCAAGGCCAATGCGCCCAAGCACCCCCATGGCAAGGAGTTTGAAGGCCTCATCATCCACGCAGTGGATCGGGTGGACGAGGCCATGGCCATCGTGCGTTCCCTGGGCTGACATTTCTGCGTTTGGCATGCATTGCGTACAGAGCGCTGTGTGGCTACCATGGCTTTCCAACATGGAGATACGCATATGAAACTGAGCAATATGTCGCTGGCCGCCAAGCTCTGGATGGCTCTGGGAGTGGTCATTGGCTTGCTGGCTTTTATCTTGATTGTCTCGAGCCTGCGTGGCGCGGCCCTGAGCGCGCGGTTGGATGCCGATGCGGCGGATCGCATCATCAAGGCGCGGGAGTTTTCGCGGTGGGTTGGGTTGACCGAAACCAATACCACCCGTACCACGGCATCCTTGATGAGTTCGGATCCCGTGGTCACCAGCTTTTTTAAGGACCCGATCGCGACGGGATTGCGGGAAATCAGCGAACTGCGCCAGGGCATTTTGGCGATGAACAACTCCGAAGAGACCAAGGCATTGATTGCGCGGTCGGTGCAAGAGGGGGGCATTGTTCGGGCGTCCATCATCAAGGCGACCCAGACCAAGGCGGCGGGCGACCAGGAAGGAGCCCTCAAGGAGCTCAATGGTGTGCTGATGCCGGCGGTCAACACCTACCTCGCCACCTTGCGGGAAATCACTGCGTTGCAGGCCAAGGAGTTTGAAAGCGCCAAGTTGGACTATGAAAGGCAGCGTGCGGATGCCGCCCTGTTTGCGCGACTGATGGTGGCAGCACTCGTGTTGATTCTGGTCGGCGGCACCGTGATGCTGATCCGCCAGATTCGCCAGCCCCTGCGGGATGCCATTAGCGTTGCGCAAACCATTGCCGCCGGTGACCTCACGGTGCCGGTGGATACCAGCCGCGGTGACGAGTTCGGTGAGATGATGAAGGCCATCGCCCATATGCAAGAGCGACTCGTGCACCTGGTGGCCGATGTGCGCCAGGGCACGGACAGCATGGCCGATGTCAGTGAGGAAATTGCCGCCGGCAACAACGACTTGTCGGCACGTACCGAGCAGACGGCAGCCAACCTTGAGGAAACAGCCTCCAGCATGCAAGAGCTCACTTCGACGGTGAAGCAGTCTGCCGACTCGGCGCGCCAGGCCAACCAACTGGCCGGTTCTGCGGCCCAGGTGGCACAGCGGGGCGGCCAGGTGGTGGGGCAGGTGGTGTCCACCATGGACGAGATCAATGCCAGCTCGCGCAAGATCTCCGACATCATCAGCGTCATTGACGGCATCGCCTTTCAAACCAACATCCTGGCCTTGAATGCGGCCGTGGAGGCTGCGCGGGCTGGAGAGCAGGGTCGTGGTTTTGCGGTGGTGGCCAGCGAGGTGCGCAGCTTGGCGGGCCGTTCGGCCGATGCCGCCAAGGAAATCAAGACGCTGATCAGCACCAGTGTGGAGAAAGTGGAGGATGGCTCGGCCCTGGTAGCGCAAGCGGGCCAGACGATGACAGAAATCGTGACATCGGTGCAGCGCGTGACGGACATCATGGGCGAAATCACCGCTGCCGCCTCTGAACAATCGGATGGCATTGCGCAAGTGAATTCCGCCATCGCCCAACTGGACCAGATGACCCAGCAAAACGCCGCGCTGGTCGAAGAGTCCGCTGCGGCTGCCAGCAGCATGAAAGACCAGGCCCAGCGCCTGGCGGGTGTGGTGGCGACTTTCAAGCTCGATAGCCGGTTGACCGGAACCGCACCCAAGGCGGCCAGCCGGCCCGTGCGCTCTGCGGCGGTCCGACCCAAGAAGACTGCGTTGCCCGCCACCCAGGCCAAGCTGGCCGCCCCGTTGAGCGCGGCGGCGACGGCCAAGGCGGATGCCCACAAGGGCGACGATGAATGGGAAACCTTTTGAAAGAGGAACTGCGTGCGGTGCCGGTCGTAAAATCCCGGGTTCATGAAGTCCACGACCCAAGGAAATAAACGATGAGCCCCCTCCCCCCCTCCATGTCCGATCGCGATGGAAAAATCTGGATGGATGGCCAGATGGTGGACTGGCGCGACGCCAAGATCCACGTCCTGAGCCACACGCAGCACTACGGTTGCGGTGCCTTTGAAGGGGTACGCGCCTACAACACGGTCAATGGCACGGCGATTTTCAGGCTGGAAGAACACACCGAGCGCCTGTTCAACAGCGCCAAGATCCTGCGCATGAAGATTCCGTTCACGCAGGAACAGGTCAACCAGGCCCAAAAGGCCGTGGTGCGCGAAAACAAGCTGGAAAGCTGCTACCTGCGCCCGCTGACCTGGATCGGCGACAAGAAGCTGGGT
>CAZDDK010000023.1:0-23869 GCA_964504185.1 uncultured Rhodoferax sp.
GCCGGTTCGGGCTCATCACCAACGATGGTGATACTGTCCTGAGGTGCCAGTGTGCGAATGGTTTCGGCGGCGATGACGCCAGCGGGGCCGGCACCGAGAATAAGGTGGTGGGTCATGGGAGTCTCCAGAAAAAAGCGGCCATTGAAGACCGCTTGCTCGTTGTTTCCGGTCCTCTACAGACCCAGACGCTCTTTGGTCGCTGCAGTGGGGCGGCCTTCGCTGTCCCAGCCCCGGGCTGCATAGTATTTGGGAAGCATGCTGGCCAGCTCGTTGAACTTGCCCTTGGCCGGGCCGCTCTTGCAGGCCCCCTCGGGCGTGGTCAGGCGCGGCGGCAGGCTGTCGTCCTTGGCGGTAAAGCCGGCGCGGTTGTTGAATTCGCGCTCCATGTTCCAGATCCGCTCGCCGATCTTGGCCAGTTCTTCGATGGTGTACTGCTCACCGCAGGCCCCCTGCATCTGGGGTGCCAGGTCTTGCAGGCCCCAGGCGAAGGTGGTGAAGATGCAAAGGCCGCTGGAGTCGAAGGCGGCGGTGGCGTCCTGGAATGCCTTGACCAGATCGGGCTTGCCCTCGGACTCCAGCGGGTCGGTCTTGACCGGAATGCCCAGGATTTCGGAGGCAATGGTGTAGCCGCGCAGGTGGCAGCCGCCCCGGTTGCTGGTGGCGTAGGCCAGGCCAATGCCCTGGATGGCACGCCCGTCGTAGGCGGGGAATTCCAGCCCCTTGGACGACATGGACAGCTCGGGGTGGCCATACTTGGTGGCCAGGCGCTTGGAGCCCAGGCCAATTTCCTTGCCAAAGCCGCGTCCGTGGATGGTTTCCTCCGCCAGGAACGCCAATGCGCGGGCCGAGCCAAAGGGGGCCTCGATGCCGATTTGCTCCTTGGTCAGAATACCCATGCCATAGAGCTCCATCACCGCACCGACCGTGGTGCCAAAGCTGATGGGGTCTATGCCTTCCTCGTTGCACAGCAGGTTGGCGTATTGCAGCGCCTCCAGGTCGTTCACGCCATTGGCCGCGCCCAGCGCCCAGGCCGCTTCGTACTCCAACCCCCCGCTGGCCCCCCGGTACTGGGGCTTGTTTTCGATGGTGAAGTGGCCCTCGTCCATCTTGCTGATGCGTCCGCAGGCAATGGTGCAGCCAAAGCAGGCCTGGTTGGTGACCAGGTGCTTTTTGCCGTCGGTCTTGCGCGGCGTGGCCATGGCCTCGGCACCAATGTCCTTGGCCCCTTCGAACTGGCAGTCGATGTGGTTGCGGGTGGGCAGGCCACCGACCTCGTTGATCACGCTCATCAGCACCTGGGTGCCCATGGCGGGCAGGCCCTGGCCGGTGACGCCGTTGTCGGCCAGCACCTTCTTGGCGGCCTTCACGGCGCTCATGAAGGCCTGGGGATCGCGGATGTTGCCCACTCCCTTTGTGCCGCGCACGGCGATGGCCTTGAGGTTCTTGCTGCCCATGACGGCACCCACGCCCGAGCGACCGGCGGCGCGGTGCAGGTCGTTGACCACGGCCGCAAACAGCACGCCGTTTTCGCCGGCCTTGCCGATGCTGGAGACGCGGGTCAACGGGTCTTGCAGGCTGGTCTTAAGCAGGGCCTCGGTCTGCCACACGCTCTTTCCCCACAAATGCGATGCGTCGCGCAGTTCGGCCGCGTCATCGTTCACGTACAGGTAGACCGGCGTGGGCGATTTGCCTTCGAAGATGACCATATCCCAACCGGCCATCTTGAGTTCGGCACCCCAGTAGCCGCCCGAATTGGAGCAGGCAATGGCACCGGTCAGCGGCCCCTTGGTGATGACGGTGTAGCGCCAGCCTGTGGAGGCCATGGTGCCGGTGAGCGGCCCGGTGGCCCAGATGATCTTGTTGTCGGCAGACAAGGGGTCGACCGTGGCGGCCACTTCTTCAGTGAAGTATTTGGTGCCCAGCCCGCGCGAGCCAATGTAGTCGCGCGCCCACTGCATGTTGAGGGGCTCCGAGGTGACGGTGCCGGTGCCCAGATTGACCCGCAGTATTTTTCCAGCCCAAGACATATTAGTTCTCCTATTCAGTTGGGGTCAGAGCACATCGCTTAAGCCAGTGGTCTGACCCGCAAGGTTTCAGGTTGCGGTGGTTTGGTTGCCCAACTTGTCGGCCCAGGCCTGCATCTTGGCAAGGCCGGTCCAGTTGGCGTCGATGAAGGTGATGGCCCCGGTGGGGCAGGCTTCGGCACAGGCCGGGCTGCCGTCGCACAGGTCGCACTTTTGCACCTTGCCGGTGTCGGCCACATAGTTGATGGTGCCAAAAGGGCAGGCAATGGTGCAGACCTTGCAGCCCACGCAGGTGGACTCATTGACCACCTTGGCCCCGGTGAGCTTGTCCACCGTGATGGCCTCTACCGGGCAGGCGTGCAGGCACCAGGCCTCGTCGCACTGGGTGCAGGTGTAAGGCACTTTCTTGCCGGTGTGGTGGAAGTCGAAGACCTTGATGCGGGATTTGGCGGTGGCGAAAGTGCCATAGTTCTCGAAGGAACAGGCCATTTCGCACTGCAGACAGCCGGTGCACTTGTCCGCGTTGATATGCAACATCTTTTGCATGCGTCTCTCCTTGGGTAGTGGCATGCGCCTATGCAATGCCTTGCCTATGAATCGAAGTACATAGGCATTGTTGGTGCATTGCCCGCGCGCATTCCTAGGATTAACCCTAGGAAACCACGGGGATTGCGCCGAAATTCTCAATTTGAAACAGTGCGAAAAATACGCGGCTGCATGAGAATGGCCCCACCATGCGCCGCCCCGTACCCTTTGTCCCGCCCACCCAGCCCAGTGCCCGCGGCACGGCCATTGCGCTGGCGCGCCAAGCCGCCCTGGAACACCACCACACCGTGCCTGCGGGTTGCCTGGCACCCGGTGTGGAGCGCTCCTGGCAACGCTGCCTGGGCCTGGGACTGGAGCCGCAGCGGGAGCTTGTGTTCGACCGTGTGTCGGCCCAGCACACACTGCGCACGGCAGAGGCCAACCAGCGCCTGGTGCAAACCGCCCGCCCGATTCTGGAGAAGCTGGGCCGCGCCATCGTCAACACCCGCTATTTCGCCATCCTGACCAACGCCGAGGGCGTGGTGGTGGACACCAGCGGTGCCATCGACCGAACCGACCCGCGCGCCGACCTGATCACCCGCATCGGCACCGACCTGTCCGAGCGCGCCGCTGGCACTACCGCCATCGGCATGGCGCTCACCGAGCAGCTGCCGGTGTGGCTGCACCAGGGCGAGCATTTTTACGCCAACACTGGCGTTTACAGCTGCGCCGGAGCCCCCTTGCTGGGACCGGATGGCGAGTGCGTGGGCATGCTGGACCTGACCGGCATCGACGTCGTGGAGCGCCCCGAACTCAAGCACCTGGTCACCCAAACCGCCACCAAAATCGAGAACGCCCTGGTGCTGGCCCAGTCCCACCGCCTGATGCTGCGCCTGAACTGGCCGGGCAACGGCCTGGGCAGTGACACCGACGGCATGGTCTGCCTGGACGGCGACGGCTGGATCACCGCCGCCAACCCGATTGCCCGCCAGATGGTGCCGCAATTGGGGCACAGCAGTGCGACCCAACCGGCCCTGCACGCCGGCGACGTGTTTGGTGTCGCCTTCGAGTTGCTGTTCGACGCCGCCAAGCGCCCGGACACCGTGCTGGAGATTCCCCTGTGGACCGGACTGCGGCTACAAGCCTGGCCGGTGGCGCGGGGCCACGATACCGACCCCTCGCACCCCGCCCCCCATGCAGGCGGGCTGGGTCAGCGCGCGCTGAAAGACATTGAAACCGAGCTGATCCGCAAGGCCGTGGACCAGGCCCGGGGCAACGTGGCCCAGGCCGCGCTGGCACTGGGCATCAGCCGCGCCACGGTGTACCGCAAATTGGGGCGCAAACCGGGGAAATGACCTTATCCCGTTTCCAAATCACTTGTGTCTAGGCGCGAAGCCGCAGACCGTGCTGTGGCACGGCAAGGCGACACAACAACGACACGGATGATTGAGAAATGGAATCACACGTGCAGCAGCGCCAGAACGCCCACGGCCACACCTGCGGCACCGGCCGCGAACATGGCGTATTCCAGCCACTTTTTCTTGGTCAGCAGGGCAATGGCGGCCAGGGCAATGGCCACCTGCAGCACGGTGGTGGCTTGCGCCCAGCGGTGGTGCTGGTGCATTTGCGCATCACTTTTGTGGTCCCAATCCGTGGCTTCGGACTCCAGCTTCTCGGCACCCGCCTTGATCTCGTTCTTTTCCTTTTCGTAGCGATCCACCTTGGCCTGGTACTTGGCCTTCTCGTCGTCCTTAGTGGACAGATCGCGCGACATTTCGGCCAGCGACTGTTTGGTGCTCTTGGACTGGAAGTAGTTCCACTGGTTGGACGCTTCGGTCTTCTTGATGGCGGCGTTGTTCTTGTACAGCCCGGCATTGGCCTGGGTGGCACCGCCCATGTAGCCGTAAATCGCGCCAATGGTGGCGATGATGGCGGTGAACATGGCGATCTGGTTGATCATGCCGTTGCTGTCATGGCCCCCGTGGTGGCCGCCGTGCTGGGCGTGTTCGAGTTCATGGTCGTGCGGGCCGTGAACGTGGAATCCGTGTCCTGACATGTCTAGCTTCCTTGAATCAATGAATGGGGTTGAAGATTGCGGTAGCTTACGAAGCTAAAACGCCAACCGTGCGACGAGGTGTGGGTTTCGCACGCCGTCTCGACCCAGTGCGGGCCGAAGGTGGGTGCGAAGGCGTCGCCGTCAAAGTCGGCGTCGATTTCGGTCACCTCGGCGCTGTGGGCATAGGGCATGGCCAGTGTGTACAGTTCGGCACCCCCGATCACCCAGGCGTGCGCACTTTGCTCGCAAATTGATAGCGCATTTGCTATATTCGACGCGGGCTCAGCGCCATTTTCGCTCCAGTTCGGCTGGCGGGTCAGCACCACATTCGTGCGCCCCGGCAGGGGGCGAAACCGGGGAGGCAGCGAGTCCCAGGTCTTGCGCCCCATGATGACGGGACACCCCATGGTCAGCTGCTTGAAGTGCGCCAAGTCTTGCGGCAGGTGCCAGGGCAGCGCGTTGTCCTTGCCAATGACACCGTTGCGGGCTTTGGCGAATATCAGGTGCAATTGCATGGCTGCGCTACACCGCCACCGGCGCCTGGATGGCCGGGTGGCACTCGTAGCCCAGCACCGCGAAGTCGTCAAACTGGTAGTCGAAGATGGAGTCCGGTCTGCGCTTGATCTGCAGCCTAGGGTAGGCAAACGGCGCGCGGCTGAGTTGCAGCGCCACCTGGCTCTGGTGATTGCGGTAGATGTGGCAGTCGCCACCGGTCCAGATGAAATCCCCCACACCCAGGTCACACTGCTGCGCCACCATGTGGGTGAGCAAGGCATAGGACGCAATATTGAACGGCACACCCAGGAAGACGTCGGCGCTGCGCTGGTACAGCTGGCAGCTCAATGTGCCCTTGCCTCCCGGCTCGGTGGCCGGGGCCACGTAGAACTGAAAAAAGGCGTGGCACGGCATGAGCGCCATCTTGTCCAGGTCGGCCACGTTCCAGGCGCTCACGATGATGCGGCGCGAATCCGGGTTGGTCTTGAGGGTCTTGATGACTTCGGCAATCTGGTCAATATGCCCACCGTCAGGCGTGGGCCAAGAGCGCCACTGCACGCCGTAGACCGGGCCCAGGTCGCCATCGGGGCGGGCCCATTCGTCCCAGATGCTCACGCCGCGCTCCTTCAGCCAGTGGTTGCTGGAAGAACCCGTCAAAAACCACAGCAGCTCCTGAATGATGGAGCGCAGGTGCACCTTCTTGGTGGTGACCAGCGGAAAGCCCTCGTTCAGGTCAAAGCGCATCTGGTAGCCAAACACGCTTTTGGTGCCGGTGCCAGTGCGGTCGCCCTTGTGCACGCCCGTGGCATCGACGTGGCGCATGAAGTCTTCATACTGGGTGCGAATGGGGTGGGTCGTGTTCATGTGATGTTCAAAATCCCGAAATCAAATAATCCAGTGCAGCAATCAGGTCGTGCCGCTGGGTCGCGATGGAGGCGTGCGGGCTTTTCAGCAGGCGGGCCGGAAACGAGGCAACGGACGGCACATCCGCACACAATTCCTGTTTGCCAACGGTGACCACCGGTTGCAGCCCCTCGATGCGAGGCCCCATGCTGGAGAGCGTTCGCAGTGGAATGATGACACGCGAGCCCAGTTGGGCAATGTGATCGGACTGCAAATCCAGCCAGTACGGAATACGGCTGCGCTGGTCCACCATAGGGTTGGTATAGACATCAAATTGCGCCATGTCGGAAACGGGTGTGTGGCTCAAGCCGCAGGGCGCGCGTGCGGGGCGACAGGGGCCTCGCCCTGTTCGACCAGCCAGTCGTTCACCTGTTGGGCGAACGTGCCTTCGCTTTCAATGCGTGCGTTATAGCTCTCGATGGCGGCCTTGTTGCGCTCCATCCACTGGGTGCGGTAGACCCGCCTGACTTCCTTCTCCAGCAACTCGTCCACCGTTTTCGACAGGTTCATGCCCAGCTCCCGTGCCTTTTCCAGGGTGGCTACGGACAGGGACAGATTGGTGGCTTTCTTGGGCGCATTCTCAAAGTGCAGCATGGCAGGTCTCCATCAAGAATGCGCACAGTATATGCGCATGATGAGATGAAGCCCGGTCAGTCCGGTGCGGCGTCCAGCGCTGCGATTTTGGCCATGTGGGAGCGGTACACCGACAACGCGGCCAGCAGGTTGCGCAGCAGCCACGCATTGGCTCCCACCATGGCCAGGCCCGCCGGGTAGACGAACCCGCCCGGCCAGAAGACGGACAACAGGACCAGCGCCACGGCAACCAGGTGGGCGACCATCTGGCCAAAGATGTGCCACTCGTCCAGGATTTTTTTGATGCTTGGTGCCATCAGACGCCCGTTGCCATTGTTTTGCAGGTGCAACCAGACCAGAAAGGGCACGATTTTGTAGAGCATGCCCAATACGACGGACATAAAGCCCCCAAACAACAGCAGTGCGCCAAACAACAGCGGCCAGCTCTGCCACTGGGCAACCGTGTCGGACGCCCGCGCCAAAAGCCACAATCCGCACGCCAGCAGCGCACTCACCATGGCCACCCGCCACAGGATTTGCACCGGGTTGCGCTGCGCCTGCTTGCCACGGCGTTGCAGTTGCAGCGTGACCAGCGCGAAGGATGCCGCCACCAGCACCACGCCTACCGCCAGCACCGCCGCACCCTGGGTGAGCCCCGCCAGCTCCGCCACTGTCCACAGGGCCACGGTGAGAAGCGCTACCACCCCAAAGCCCCGCCCAAACCAACCCGGGTACGGCGGGGTTTGCTGAAACATGGGCACGGCAACAAAGCCCACGGCACCGAGCATCGCACAGCCCCATGCCACGAAACCCCACCCCAGATGCACATTGGCCAGTTGCTCCAGCGGCACCCCCAGCGCCCAGCCCATGGACAGGGCGTTGAGCAGGCCGATGCCCACGGTGACACACAAGCCCACCAGCGCCAAGCGCATGCCACGCACCACCGGGCTGCTGGAGGCCGCAGCACGCAAGGCAAAAAAGGCCGCAACGATGAAACTCGCCACCCCACCCCCCAAAAAGGCCACCGCCGCACCAAACAGCGCGGGGCGGGAGGTCAGAAACGCAGTGACCAGCAAGATTGCGCCCAGCGTCATGGCCGCGTGTACAAGGGTGGCCACCCGCAGCGGGCGACTGATATTGGCACCAGCCATCACCGGCAACAACTGCTGCATGGCACCCAGCATCACCTGCATCATGAAGCCCACGGTGACCATGTGGGTCAGTGCCAGCGCCTGCGGCGCCCAGCGGGAGGCAAACAGCTCAGGTCCGGACCACAGCAGCACAATGCCCGCTCCGATGGCGAACAGGGGTGCGGTGAGAAAGAAGCGCAGCGGTGCGCTTAGAGGGGGGGCCTGATCAAACGACGCGGCGGGCGACATCAGGGCTGCTTGCGCCAGATCAGAATTTCAAACGTCCAGTCCGCCGTGACCTCGGTTTGATAGGTGTAGCCCTGCTTCTGCAGGGCGCGGTAAAGCGGATGCGGCTCACGGTTGAGGATCAGCAACAGCTTGTGGTGGGGGTCCATCGCGTCGAGTGCGTCCATGGTGGCCACGAACGGCTCGGGCGGTTCCATTTCGCGCGCGTCGATGACGACTTGTGCAACTGAGTGGTCCATGGTCTAAGCGGCTTGGCCGGGCAGGCGCAGGGACAGCAATGCAAGCACCAGCGCCGCAAGCGGCGCACAAATGCCCGTGGTGGCGGTGGACATGGGGTCGCGGAGAGGGTTCATGTGATACCGTGCGGCTCGTTCTATGCGGGTGGGTGGAATTGTTGCGAGACAAGCCCCCACTGACCTTAAACCAGCTTAATATTTGGCTGCAGCCCACGTCGAATGGGCGTATGAAGCTATAAAACACATAGCAAATGACTGCAACGCTCGGACTTCCCAATCGGTGGACTGGCAGGCGGGGGACCTCTCAACGGTTCCGGGCCAAGAGCGGCGTCGCCGCCGTGGTGGTCGCTTTGCACCTGGCCGGCATTCTGGCGTGGTTCTCCATGGCTCCGGAGCTTCCGCTGGTGCGCAGCGGCGGAGCGCTGGCCACGCTGACGGTCTGGCTGCCTCGGCTGGCGCTGCCGCCTGCCGTCCCAGCCACCCAGACACCATCGCGCGCTGCGCAAGCGACTCCCCCCCTGCGGTCGCCTGCGGGTGTAGCTGCCCGCGCCACCGACGCGGCAACGGTATTGCCCGAGCCGGATTCCAACCGAATGGATGGGAACGTGCCCCCCCCACCCGGCGGCGCTACGGGCTTGAACCTGACGCTCTCCCGCAAGGATGCCGTGGACCTGGCACCCTCGGGCCCGGCCGCCAGTTCGCCGTTTCATGGCCGACTGCCCGCAACCGTCGAACAGGTCATTGCCACAGCAGCGGCTGAATCCGGCCCGTGGACCGAGGAACGCATCGACTACGACCACATCCGCCTGCGCCGGGGCAACACCTGCGTGATGATGGAGCGCCCCCGAGCCGCCACGCTGAACCCGTTCGATGACGCCGCACAGCGGACTCCGTGGCGGGTCTCGAGCTGCTAAAAAAATACTTACCCCGCCCCGCTGTGGGCTAGGTTGTGGATAAGCGTGTTCACAAGCCGCCAAACCCGCATCCAGACTGGTCCGGCAGACCGTGCCTTGTTTTTAGGCAGTGCGCCACTTGGCGACGCAGCGGCCTGTTGACTGTGGTAAGGCACACGCCAGACTATTACCGGTTTACTTCCGGTAATAGGCCGGAAGGGTTCGCAAATACCGGGGCAGATTGGGGTTCTTCATCAGCCGCGCCATGAACTCGGGGTCGGCATTGGTGGTCAGCGGGCTGAGACGGGTGCGCTCAAACGGTAGGCCGAAGCGGCAGGCCAGCAGGCGTTGGGCATCCTTGGGCGTCACTTGGGTGGCATCCGCAATCCCCTGCGTGCCACACACGGCAAAGTCCTTGTTGGCCTGCTCGGGCGTGAGCTTGGCAGCCAATTGGGCGGCATCAAACCGCAAGCCTTGCTGGATGCGCGCGCGGGTCTCGGCCACGCCCAGCGTCGGCAGGCTGGTGCCCGGGCAGTTGGGCGTCATGGCCTTGCTACGCTGGCCGCGACGCAGGGTCCAGGTGGTCTCCACGCCGTCTGCACTGCCACGGGCCTGGGCCAGCAGCCCGGCATCGCCATACAGGGGCTCGCCGCGCACCGCCACCAGCTGGATGTGGTCCTCCAGCGCGTTGATCAGGTTGCGGTAGGGGTCGGCGTGGCGGTCATCGAGCACCAGCACGTCGGCCAGGTAGCCTTCGGTGATCTGGCCCAGGCGCTGGCCCCAGCCCATGGCATCGGCCGGTTTGCGGGTCACCATCTCCACCAGATCCCGGTCACTGAACAGGCCGTGCAGGGCATGCTTATTGACCAGATCGGCCACCTTGAGTTCGCCCAGGCTGGACTTGCTGCCCGAGGGTGCCCAGTCGGGTGCCAGGCTGATGGACAGGCCCGCGCGGTGGGCGGCTTCCACGTTGGCGGTTTTGCCATACAGCAGGAAGTTGGACAGCGGTGACCACACCAGCTTGGCCCCCGCAGCGGCCATTTCTTTGAGCTGGGGTTCGGTCAGGCCGACACCGTGGATGGCGATCAACTCGGGGCCGAGCAGGTTGCTGTCCTTGATATTGGTGAACTCGAAGGCCATGCGCGGCGACGGGCCTTCGGCCAGGTGCAGCACCAGCGGGCCTTTGGCGCGCTCGGCCTGCATGGCCGCCCACTCCTTGGCGCTGCGGCCCATGTCCACCCGGCTGGCGGCCACGCGCGGCTCCACCGGGGAGTTCTCGATGTTGCGCACCAGGCACTCTTCCTTGGAATAGGCCAGGTTGGTGCGTCCACCTTGCAGGCTGGTGGTGCCGCCGGCCAGGGCCTTGTATTCGCCATAGCGGCCAATCTCCAGCCCCAGGTTCAGGTAGTGGGGCCGGGTCAGCACCTCTTGTGCAAATGTGATGCGCTTGTTGTACGCGTCGTCGTACCAGCGCCACTCATAGCGGTCGCGGTACTTGCGCTGGATGGGCAGCAAGGGGTAGATGGCGTATTCGGGGTGATTGTGCAGGTCGATGATGCCGGGGTAGATCACGCCCTGGCTGTCCACCACCGGGGCATCCCGGGCCGCATCGGGCAGCGCCTCTGCGGCGCGGGCAATGGCCATGATCTTCCCGCCGGATAGCCAGACGCGGGCCTGGGGCAGCACATCGCCCGCATCGTTCATGGTCACCACCTTGCCGACCAGCACCACGCCGGTGTCCGCATTCCAGGGGGTTTGTGCGCTGGCGCTGAGAGCACCGGCCAACAGGGCGACCGGGCCCAGGCTGCGGCGCAGACCCAGGCAGAGCGCGTGGCGCAGAACGTGGCGCATCGGGGGTGCAGGGGTTCGCATGGAATCTCCACGGTACGGGGGTTGCAGGGGTTGCGGCCATCATAGCGCCGCACCAGGCGGGGATCAGTTGCCGGGAAACGGCGGCGTTTGCGTGGCGCCGCCAGGAATCAGGTGGTAGCGGCGAATGGGCTTGCCATCGCGGTGGACGTCGATGGCGGTGCTGACCGACGGCGCGGCAAAACGCGCGCCCTCATGTCCGATGAAGTCGCCATCGCTCCAGAGGTACAGCCCGTCCGTGCCTTGCATGTCCTGGGTCCAGTCCCACAGGTTGAATTGGCTAGGGCGGGTCATGCGGGCCGTGCGCGCGGGGAGGTTGCCGCCGGAGTAGTACATGACTTCGGCACTCAGCTGGTGGGACGGTGTCACCACATAGCGGTGCGCGGGATACTGCTGCAACGCGTCCGTCAGTTCCTTCCAGCCGTGGAACCCGTTGGTGGCGTCCGCCGTGGCCGCCGCTTCGGAGTAACGCGCCAGTGGAATCACGTTGAACCGCGCATGCGCGGTCAGCAGCATCGACAGTGCCAGTCCGGACGCAGCGGCCAGCAGCCATGCACCCCGGCGCGCTCGGGTGCTGTGGTCACCCAGGCAATACCGGGCCACCAGCGCGCTGAGTGTGAAATACGCAAAGGCCGGCCAGTTGGCACCCGCCACCTTTTTCAGGGACGACACGCCAAAAAAGGCGATGACCGGCAGCGACAGGCACACCAACAACAGCGTGGGCCGGTCCTTGCGTACCAAAGCCAGTAGCGCGACATACACGCCCAGCACCCAGGCAATGGGGCTGGTGATGAGCATTTGTCCGGCCAGGTACTCCACCACATGGCCCAGCGAATAGACCTGGCTGTTCAGGCCATTGCGGAACTGGAAGGTAAAGGACACCCAATCATGCTTGCTGTTCCACACCAGCACCGGCAGAAAACACAGGCACCCCAGGAGCAGGGCCCCATAGGGGTGAACCGTCTTGAGCCAGCGGCGCTCGGGCGTCAGCAGCAGGTACAAGAAAATGCAGGGGGCCATCAAGACCGCCGTGTACTTGGAGGCCAGCGCCAGCCCAAAGACCCCGCCCAGCGGGTACCACAGCCAGGCTTGGCCGCTGCGCAGAATCTGCCAGAAGAGACTGACACCCAAGGCCCAGAACAGAAACACCGGTACATCGGGCGTCATCACGGTCAGCCCCAGCATGGTCAGCGGATAGACGTTGAGCAGGATCACGCTCCCGGCGGCGACCGCCACGCTGCCAGACCACTGCCATGCCAGCCGCCACAGCAGGCCACTGGCCAGCACAAAGACCAGTTGGCCCGACAGGCGCACCCACACTTCGGTTTGCGAGAACAGCGTGGTGAGCCAGATGAAGACGGCCACCATGGGCGGGTGGTCGAAGTAGCTGATGTCCAGGTTGCGCGACCACAGCCAGTAATAGGCCTCGTCCGGGTGGAGCTGCAGGGTGGCCGAAAGATAGAGCCGCCAAAGAGTCAGCGCACCCACCAGAAAGACCGTGGTGCGCGGGGTAAGCCATTTTTCCATATCAACCAGACGCCGCGAAAATTTGCGCCGCCATCTTGCCAGAGAAAACGCCCCCAGCGCTCAGGCGGGTTGCAAGATTAGTGCTGTCGCGTGCTCGGCAGGCCAAAAAACGCTGTCCACTGCCGCCTCGTGCTGAAAGTGGGTGCGCAATTGCTCCAGGTCGGCAATCAGCCGGTCCATTCGGACCAGAAAAGCCTGGGCGCTGGTGCCTGGCTGCTCGGTAAACATGGCCGCCGCGCGCTCGGCAATGGCCAACTCCCCCGCCTGGCGGGCCCAACAACGGACCTCGCAATAGGCCAGCAACGCCAGCCGCCCCACGGCGTCCTGTCGGCGGGCCTGCACCAGGTCGGCCAGCAGGTCATCAAGGCCGCGTTGGAGATGGACGGATGTGGTCATGGTGCGGCGCAGCATAGGTCGGCTATCTGACGGTGTTCTTACAACAGGTACCCAACCGGTCGGCCTAACGGCTGGACAGCTCCAACTCGGCGCGGGGCTTCCACCCGGCATCGGGGGTTGCCACGCGAATGGCCCCCAAAAACAAGCGTTCGCCCGGGAGTTTGCGGCTGGCCAGGTAATCCTTGACGGCCACGCCACGCTGCAGGGCCAACGCCCGCGCGCCCTCCTCGTGCACCGTGATGCTGGTCAGCAACAGCGCTTCCATCTCACTGTGGGGAATGTCCTTGGCCAGACCCACCAGGTTGCGCGGTTTGGCAATGTCGGCGCGGCGGTACACCTCCTTGAGCAGCGCCGGGTACTCAGACTCCAGCAGGGTGTTGGTCATGGCGGCATCCTGGTCCCGGACCACGGCCCGGCGGCGCTTTTCGGCCAGCATCAGCCCCTTGAGGCGCTCGCGCTTGAGTGCATCGCGCTCGGTCTCCAGGCTGGCGGTTCCCACCACGGTGAGGCGCAGCGACGGCTTGTCCACCAAGACCTGGGCGACGCGATCCAGGCCCTGCGCGGCGTCAGGCGTCAGCACGGCGCTGCCCGGTGCGAACGCCACGGAATGAAGTTCCTCGCCCGCCTCCCCTCCCCCCCATGCATGGGCCAACAAGGCAAACGGTGCCGTGATCGCCTTGCCAATCAGGTTGGTGATGACCTTCCACACCACCGCGCCGATGCTGAACTGGGGGTCGTTGAGGGAGCCGCTGATGGGCAGATCCAGATCAATGACCCCGTTGCGATCCGCCAGCAGCGCCACCGCCAGCTTGACCGGCAGGCTGTTGGGCGCGCCGTCCACTTTGTCGCCGAAGGTCAGCTGGTTGAGCACCAGCTTGTTGGTGGCGTTGAGCTGGCCATCGGACTGAACGGTGTAGTGGACGTCCATGCCGAGTTTGCCGCGCTCGATGCCATAGCCCGCATATTTGATGGAATACGCCGTCAGCGGGGACAGGTCCAGGTCGCGCACGCGGCCCCGGATGTCCAGCGCCAGCGGCTTGGCCAGCGGATTGACCTTGCCGGTCACCTCCAGTGTGGCACTGCCTTCGGCACGGCCACGCAAGTCCAGGTCGGCCAGTTGCACGCTGCCGTCGGGGGCCACCGATGCAAACGGGCTGAGCGTGCCATTGAGTTCGCTCAGGTCAGCGGAGTAATTGGGCCGGATGAAGCGGTCGGAAAACAGCACCTTGCCATTGAGCAGGCGCACCGGCCCCATGCGGACGACCGCCTGCGGCTCTGCCGCCGACGGCGCTGCGGCGGGACGGGTCTTGACCAGATCCTGCAAATTCAGCCGCCCGGCGGTGTCGATGATGACGCGGGCAAAAAAGTCCGACAGCGTGGCCTCGCGCACCTGCACACGGGTTGCGCTGGCCGGGGCCATGTCCAGCGCAATGCCGGGCACATGGAGTGCCTTCCAGCTCAGCAGTTCCTCGGCCACCTCCAGATCAGCCCCCTCCCCTTCGGGGACGGTGGCCGCAACGGTCTGGGCGCGCACATCCTTCAGCGCAGCATCGCCCTGCAAGTGCAATTCGGGGCCGCCTGCCGTGGCGGTAAATCCCACCTGGCCCCGGTAGCTGGCGTCAGCCCGCAGCAGGGTCAGGTTGAGCTGGTCGGCCACATAGGGGGCCACACCGTGCAATGGAACGTCCACCGCATCCACGCTGCCCTGCAGCGCCAGGGGTGCCCACATGACCGTGCCGTGGTACTTGAGCGAGCCCGGCTCGGTTCGCCCAGACTTCAAGCGGGCGGATACGCTCAGGGGCGCGGGTTGGCTGCCGGCCAGGGTGGCGGCTTTGAGCTGCAGTTGCAGGGCCGACACGTCCAGACGGGCCGGTCGGGCCAGGGCGCGGTCATCCAGGCGGAAATGGCCGTCTGCGACGCGCAACTCCCCCAGGCTGACCTGCCAGGGCTTTGCAGGCGCAGCGCCCGCCTCGCTTGCCGGATCTGCCAGCGCAATGGCAGGAGCCTTGAGCCAGCGCTGCACCATCCACTGGCCTTGCGCGTCGCGGTGTGCCATGGCGCTGGGCGCACGCAACAGGACCCGCCCCACACGGCCCGTTCGGCCAACCAGGTCCAGCTGGGCATCCGTGACTTCCAGCAGCTGCACGCGCGGCAGGTCGGCCGCCGCGCGCTCGGCACGGGTGGCGTCCGCCCCCTCCTCGCGCAGGCCCTTGAGCGCGAAGTCGCGCACGCCCAGCCGGGGCACGGCCAGGGTGAGTTGTGCACCATCCGGCTGGTCCGCCGGGGCGGCCTGCCAGGTGGCGTCGAACTCGCCCTCCAGCACGCCCGCGACGGTCGGCTCCAGAAACTGCGCCAGGTAGGGGGCGGCCAGGTTCAAATCCCCATCCACCAGGTTCGCGTGGACCGTGGCCCGACTTGCACTGCCCCGCCCCGTGAGGGCCAGTTGCGCGGTCTTGCCGCGTGAGGGCAGGCTGGCGCTGGCCTCGAAGGTGGCCGCTGCCTCCCCCAACGGCCAGTGCAGGGCACGGGCCTGCAATTCCACCTGCTGCGCGCCCAACAGGGCCTTGGGCTGGGTGCGCTCGTCGGTCCAGGTTACTTCGCCACCATGCAGGGAAAACCGCTCCAGCGCCAGGCTCCAGGGCCGGGTGGTGCCCAATGATTGAGAGCTATTTTTGCCACTAGCCCGCGTAGATTGCTGCTTGTTTGCTTCTATTTTTATAGCATTTTCAGCAGATTGAAAGGCATCGGGCTCCAGATTGAAGCGCCCGGCGCGGTTGCGTGATGCCTGCAGGCGGGGTTTGGTGACGGTCAGTGACGCCAGTGTGGCCACCCGGTCCAGCGGACGGACATCGGCCAACTCCGCCGCCACCGACTCCACGGCCAGCAACGGCTTGCCCGCTGCATCCCCGAGCGCCATCTGCGCAACACCGACGCTGCCGGATAGCGTGACCGTGGGCTGCGCCGCGACGTCAAACGCCAGGCGCAGGTCCGCATCCACCACCGCGCCGTGCAGGCGCACGGGCAGGCTGGCGGGGAGATATGGCAGGTAGGGTGCCAAATCCAGGCGAACGATCTTCACTACCGCCTCCCCCTTATGGTGCTGGGCGAAGGGCGTGCCTTCGGCGGCGCTGTCAAAGCGGCTGCCATTGAGTTCGAACGCCAGGCGGGGCAGCACCTTGACGTCGCGCTTGGAAGGCAGCGTGCTCAAAAAAGGCACGGCCAGATCCAGGCCACGCACGGTGTGGCGGCGCTCGCCACCAGCCAACTGGTCGGTGAAATCCACCGCACCGCCGTGGAGCGTGAGGTTGTAAAGCGCAAACTGCAACGGCGGTGCCGGTTGCGACGGCTGCGGCGTCTTGAGCACCCTCTGCAGGATATCGTCCACATCGTAGTGGCCGTCGCCCAGGTGGCGCAGATGCAGCCGCGGGGCATCCACTGCCACGGAGTCCAGCACTGGTGCCATGCGCAGCAGGGACTCCAGCTCGGCGTCCAACTCCACACGGTCCACCTGCAACTGGGTGCCTTTGCCGTCGGCAGTGGCCACGGCAATGTCGGTCACGGTCAGCTCCAGCGACCAGGGGCGAAAGGCCACGTCTCCCACGCTCAGCGGACGGCCCAACACGGCACTGCCTTTTTCCTCTATCAGCCGCTTGGCCAATGGTGGCACGGTCAGCCAGGCCAGCACCCAGACCCCCAGCAGGCCGCACAACGCCCAGCGCGCACGGCGCGCCCATTGGGGGGAAATGGAAATGGGCAGCTGCATCGGGGCACTCGCTATCGTGGCGTCAAAGACGGGGCACGATTTTAGGGTGCGCAAGTCCTCAAAGCTTCTGAGGCTTCCCCCCGCCCAAGCTGCGTTTTTGCGGGCACGCCGCTAGACTCGGCGACCCTCATGTGCACCGGATCACCCCATGGAACTCCTCTTAGACCCTAACACCTGGATTGCCTTCTTCATGCTGGCCGCACTGGAGATCGTGCTGGGCATCGACAACATCATCTTCATCAGTATCCTGGTGGGCCGCCTGCCCCCCGAGCAGCGCGACCTGGGCCGCCGCCTGGGCCTGGGTTTTGCCATGGTGTCGCGCATTGCCCTGCTGTTCAGCCTGGCCTGGGTCATGACGCTGACCGCCCCCTTGTTTACCGTATTTGCCCAGGAGATCAGTGGGCGCGACCTGATTCTGCTCGGCGGTGGCCTGTTCCTGCTCTACAAGGCCTCGCACGAGATTTTTGTGGAGGTGGAGGCCCAGCAGCCCAAGGAGGTCAGCGCCGGTGAACAGTCCGCCAAGACCGGGTCTGCACTGTTCTGGGGAACCATTGTGCAAATCGGCATTGTGGACATCGTGTTCTCGCTGGACTCGGTGATCACCGCCGTGGGCATGGTGGACCAGATTGGCGTCATGGTGGCCGCAGTCATCGCGTCGGTGGCGGTCATGATGTTCGCGGCCAGGCCGATTGGCGAGTTTGTGGACCGTCACCCGTCCATCAAGGTGCTGGCGCTGGCCTTTTTGACCATGGTGGGCACCTTGCTGATTGCCGAAGCCTTTGATGTGCATGTGCCCAAGGCCTACGTCTACACCGCCATGCTGTTCTCATTGACCGTGGAGGCGCTGAACATCCGCGCGCGCACCAAACGGCTGGCCACCAGCGACGCCCCTTAGGGGTTTTGCCAAACTGCGAGAATCACGGTCCCCCACAAAGGAGACCCTCCGCATGCAAGACGCGCGCACGGTGTTTGACACCCTCAACACCGAATACCTCACCGTTCACAAAACCAAGGAAGACCTGTTCTGGGACACCTATATGGCTGTCTCCAACGACGACGCGGGCTTTGCCCGTGCCGAAGCGGCCTACAAAAACTTCATTTCCGACCCCCAGCGCCTGGCAGCGGTTCGGACGGCGCTGGCCAGCCTGCCCGCCACCGATGCCGACCCCGCCATGGCGGCGCTGCGCCATGGCCTCACGGGTTGGCTGGCACTGTTTGAGAGCAACATCATTGACAGTGATGAAGCCCGCCAGCGGATGCACGCACTGATTGCGATGGAGTCCGATCTGTTTGCCAAACGGCGCTCTGTGGTGCTCACGCACACCAACGAGGCCGGTGCCCAGGAGGAAACCACCCTGAGCGGCCTGGCCACCAACATGGGCACCAACCGCGTGGAAGCCGCGCGCAAGAGCTCGCACGACGCCCTGATGGGCCTGGAGCGCTGGGTGCTGTCCAACGGCTTCCTGGACATCGTGAAGCAGCGCAATGCCTTCGCCCGCGCCCAGGGGTTTGGCACCTACTTTGACTACAAGGTTGAGAAGAACGAGCAGATGACGGCCGACCACCTGTTCGGCATCCTGGACGACTTTGAAGCCCGCACGCGCGAAGCCAACACCCGCGCACTGCAGTCGCTGGTGGAAACCCATGGTGCCGACGCCACACTGCCCTGGAATCTGCGCTTCTTCATAAGCGGTGACGTCACCCGCCAACTGGACCCCTACCTGCGCTTTTCCAAGGGGCTGGAGCGCTGGGTCAAGAGCTTTCGCCACCTGGGCATTGCCTACCGGGGTGCCACACTGCAGCTGGACCTGCTGGAGCGCACCGGAAAATACCAGAATGGCTTTTGCCACGGCCCCATTCCGCCCTACTTCAACGCGCAACAGCAGTGGGTAAAAGCCCAGATCAACTTCACGGCAAACGCCCAACCGGACCAGATCGGCAGCGGCGCGCGCGCCATCAATACCCTGTTCCACGAAGGCGGCCACGCAGCCCACTTTGCCAATGTGACGCAGAACGCACCGTGCTTTTCGCAAGAGTTTGCCCCCACCTCCATGGCCTATGCGGAAACGCAGTCCATGTTTTGCGACAGCCTGCTGGGCGACGCCGACTGGCTCAAGCGCTATGCCCACAACGCCCAGGGCGAGCCGATCCCGGACGCACTGATCCACGCCCGCATTGAAACCACACAGCCGTTTGCCGCCTTTGCGGAACGCGGCATCCTGGTGGTGCCCTACTTTGAGCGCGCGCTGTATTGCCTGCCGGACGAACAACTGAATGCGGAGACCGTCCTGGCGCTGGCCCGTGCCACCGAGATGCGCATCTTGGGTGTGGCCGTGGGCCCGCGCCCGCTGCTGTCCATTCCGCACCTGCTGAACCAGGAATCTGCTGCGGCCTACCACGGGTACTTGCTGGCCAACATGGCGGTTTACCAGACGCGCGCCTACTTCGAGAAGACCTACGGCTACCTGACGGACAACCCGGTCATTGGCCCCGCGCTGGCCGAACACTACTGGGCGCGGGGCAACGGCATCAGCCACAACGCCACCCTGCTGAGTCTGACCGGCGAACCCTTCAACGCCAAGTACCTGGCCGACAGCTGCAACCAGACGGTGGACCAAGCCTGGGCCGAGGCACAGGCCGTGATGGCCTCTGCGGCCACCCGTGCCTACCCGTCGGCCCCGGCTCCCGATCTGGACGCCACCATCCGCATTGTGCATGGCAGCGAACTGATCGCCGACAACACAGACTCCGACGAGGCCATGTGCCAACAGTTCGAACGCTGGGTCGCGCAACGCTACCCGGCCACCACCCATTGAGCGCTGCGTCCACATCCTTACACTTGACTGACGACCTGTTCCACTGTGGATAACCCAAAGCCCCCACAACGTTCGGGGAATCGCCTCAATCTTGTCCAAATGAACAAGATTGAGGCAACGGGCGAGGGTTAACCCGGAAGAATTCTGCCCCACTTTGCCAATGACAGCGCCCCTCGCGATAGCGAAAAATGTGCAGCTTTCGCAGGCACGCACCAGTGCCACACGCACGCACCCTTGCCCCCAATTTCTGTGCGCCACCTTGTGGATAACTCTGTTTACAAGCCGCGAAGGCCGCGCCGGACGTGGCTTGTGAGACAGTGCCCGCAAAGTAGACAACCGGCGTGGACTGCCAGAATGCGTCCTATCCGCGCCCAACCGAGGAAACACCGTGCAACCGCTCCAACCGCATCCCACGCCCCCCAGCTTTGCTGCCAGTCTCACCCCGCGCGTCTGCATCGTCGGCGCAGGAGCCATTGGCGGTTGGATCGGAGCCCATTTGGCCGCCGCCGGCTGTGATGTCAGTGTGCTGGCACGCGGTGCCACACTCACGGCCCTGCAGCAGAACGGTCTGCAGCTTGGCGACGTTCGGCACACGGTCAAAGCCTGCGCCCATGCATCCGAGTTGGGTGTCCAAGACCTGGTGGTCGTCGCGGTCAAAGCCCCCGCCCTGCTGGACGTGGCACGCCAGATCGGTCCACTGATCGGACCACAGGCCATGGTGTTGACCGCCATGAATGGCGTGCCGTGGTGGTTCTTTCAGGGGTTTGGCCACCAATGGCAGGGGCAGCCGCTGCGGGCGGTGGACCCCAGTGGCGAGATTGCTGCAGCCATTCCCGCAGCCAACGTCATTGGCTGCGTGGTGCACGCCAGCTGCTCGGTGGACGCGCCCGGTGTGATTCGCCACCATTTCGGCAATGGCCTAATCATTGGCGAACCTTCGGGGCAAGCCACCGCGCGGGTGCAGGCGTTGGCAGCCTTGCTGACACGCGCCGGATTTGCCGCCACCGTGTCGGCCCAGATTCAAAAGGATGTCTGGTACAAGCTGTGGGGCAACATGACGGTAAACCCTATCAGCGCACTCACCGGGGCTACCACAGACCGAATCCTGGACGACCCGCTGGTGCGCGACTTTGTCTCCCGGGTCATGCGGGAGGCCAAGGAAATAGGCGCGCGCATGGGCATCCCTATTGACCAGCAGCCCGAAGATCGGCACCAGGTCACACGCAAGCTGGGCGCATTTAAAACGTCCATGCTGCAGGACGTGGAAGCGGGCAAGGCCGTGGAACTGGACGCCCTGGTCACCGTGGTCCAAGAACTGGGGGCTTTGACGGGAGTGCCAACCCCTTTTACCGACGCCCTGCTGGGACTGAGTCGCCTGCATGCCCGGGTGCGCGGGCTTTACTGATTCAAAACCCCACGGCGGGCCACTACCAGGCCGCAGGATCCAGTTTGTAATAGCCACGCAGCTCCTGGTACAGCGCCGGGTAATCCGACGCCAGGGCCTGGGGCTGCTCAAAGAATACTTCGGACACCACCGCGAAGAACTCGGCCGGGTCTTTCGCGCCATAGTGGTCCAGCAATCCCACCACCCCATGGCGGGCTTCGGCCCGCAACTGGGCATGGGCACTGCGAAACACCCGTGACCAGCGTTGCGCGTCGTGCCCCGCATCGCCCAGCGAAGGCGGCGGTGCGCCAATGGCGGCACCATTTTCCTGGTCCAGCTGGTGGGCGAATTCGTGAATCACCACATTGCGGCCATCGTCAGCCACCGCGGAGCCTTCCAGGGTGTCTTGCCACGACAGGATGACCTGCCCCTGCGACCAGGATTCACCCGAAAGGGCCTCGCGCTGTTCGCTATGAACACCTGCATCGTCCACCGACGTGCGCTGCACCACAAAGGCTCCGGGGTAGACCAGAATCTGCCGCACTGCGGCGAAATAGTCGGTGGAGCGGTTCAGTATCAACAAGCAGGCCTGCGCCGCAATCACGACACGCATTTCCTCGGTAATGCGCAAACCGGCACAGCCCAGAAACGACTTTTCGGCAATGAAGACCTGCATGTGCTTCTTGAGCTGCAGTTGCAGGTTCGGCGGCAACCGGTTCACCAGGGGAACCCGCTCGCGCAGAATTTTTCGCCAGGCTGCCGGAAATGCCGCCTCGCGCACCCGATTGCGCCGGTAGGTCTGCCAATAGGGTTGACCCGCCAGTCCGATGGCCAGGGCCAGCGCCAGGCAACAAAAGAAAAAGAACGCCACGGGCCGTGCTCCAGTCAAAGCGTGTGTCAGACGCCCTAGCTGGGAGCAAAACCCGTCGTTTCAAGCTAGCGCGACACCAGCACCGGCACCTTGCATTCCGCCACCACCTTGGTCGACACGCTGCCCAGCATCAGGCGGGCGATGCCCGTGCGGCCATGGGAGCCCAGCACAACCAGGTCCGCACCTTCCGCTTCAGCGGTCTGCACTATGCCACTGGCAGCCCCTACGTCTTCCACCAACCGCGCCTGCAACTCCACCGGTGCGCCACCTTGTCGGCACAGGGCTTCCACCTGGCTATGGGCACGCGCGGCCTGCTCCTGGGCGGCGGAGGTATAGGCCTGGTAGCCCATGGGATTGATCTCACCCACGCCAATATAGGGGTAAGGGTCCACCACATACACGGCGGTCAACCTGGCACCGTGCGCGCGCGCGAGCCCCACGGCCAACTGCGCCGCGTGCTCCGAGGCGGCAGAACCATCGGTGGCGAGAAGAATGTGCTTGAACATAGAAATGCCTCAAAAAAAATAGAACGTGGGTGAAATGGTGCGCCTGGTGCGCACGCTGTTCCTTGATGCAGAACAGTTTAGAAGCAATTCGCTGTATCCGGCGTCAACGGGATTGCCTCCTGTCACGCGCCCCTGGCGGGCATTTCTGCCGTAATATCCTCGCATAAGGCCCCATACCGGTGGCCGTCATTGGAGGGCATATGGCAAAAGGTGACCAACGCAGCGAAAAAATGGCGAAGAAGCCCAAGAAGGATACGTCCGAACCCAAAAACAACTCTTCGGATCGGCCCATGCCGCCCGTCACCGCGGTCATTCCACGCGGCAAAATCAAGAACAAATAGAAATAGACCGGGGGGCATTTGCCCCTCAGGGCGTGTTTTTCCCAATCTGTGCAAAGGGGTCCACGTCCGCATCTGCGGCAGAGTGCGCGTGCGTATCGAAGTGGCTTGGAACCGTGTCCGCAAACTGTGACGGAAAGCGGCTGTCCTGCTCCAGAACCGAGTCCTCCCACATGGCCCAGTCCGAGTCCTGATTGCCTTCATGCACCTGCGGCAAGGGCAATGGCTCCAGCACATCAGCGCCCCGGGCTCGGGTCGGTTTGGCAGGCGCACTGCGCGGTCTGGCTTCCACGCTGTTGGAAGTAGGTGCCGCTTTCTCCCTGCGCTTGAAAAATTCGAACATGTCTCCCCTCCCCTGGTGACTTTCTATCCACACGCTGCGCACTCAGGGGCAATTACACGCCTTTTTGAAAAAAATGTCTCGCAAGCGCGCTCAAGGAGCGATCTTCTTCTTCAGCGCCCTTGCCACTGGCTGCGGCAGGTTCGGCAGCGAGCGCAGCAGCCACGGCAGCACCTTGCGTTTGGTGGCGTTGAGCGATTCGGGCACCACGGCCTCGATGAGGTGCGGGCCGGGGTGCGCCAGCGCGTACTCCAGCGCCTTGCAGAAACCCTCAGCCTCGTCGGTGCGCACGGCATGCACGCCCATGCCCTGGGCCAGCTGCGCGAAGTGGAGCACGGGGCCATGCAGATCGAGCTGCGACTTGGCCTTGGGGCCGGCTTCTTCGGCACCGACGCGCTCCAGCTCCACATTGAGCACCGAGTAAGACGCGTTGTTGAAAATAATGGCCGTCACGTTCAGGCCCTCGCGCGCCAGGGTCCACAGCGCCTGGATGGTGTACATGGCGGTGCCGTCGCCAATGAGGGCAATCACCGGGCGGTCCGGGCAGGCCACAGCGGCGCCGACGGCATTGGGCAGGCCCTGGCCGATGGCCCCACCCGTGAGTGTGATGAGGTCGTGGCGCGGTGCGCCCTGGGTCATCACATTGAGCATGAGGCCCGAGGTGATGGCTTCGTCGATGAGGATGGCGTTCTCGGGCAGCAAATGGCCCACGGCCTTGCAGACCTTGGGCGCGTTGAGCTTGCCCCGGGGCCGCTCGGGGCGCTGGGCGGCCTGCAGTGCGGGTGCCGTACTGGCCGCGCCCACGGCCTGGGCCAGCTTGGCCAGGCTGCCCGCCGTGTCTTGCACTGGCGTGGCCAGGGTGTGCACGGTGCAGGTGTCGGGCACCAGGTAGCTCTTTTTGCCGGGGTAGGCAAAGAAGGACACGGGGGCCTTGGCGTCGACCAGGATCAGGTGGCGCACGTCGGCCAGCTGCACCCC
>CAZDDK010000024.1:0-22939 GCA_964504185.1 uncultured Rhodoferax sp.
GTGCGCCACGGGCCGAAGGCGCGCTGTTGGCCATCAACGCCGACGGGCAGTTGGTAGGGTCCGTCTCGGGCGGCTGCATCGAGGACGATCTGTTGTTGCGCCTGCGCGCCGCCCAGCCTGCACGCCCCGAACTGGTGGTGTACGGGGTGACGGCGGAGCAGACCCGCCGTTTTGGCTTGCCCTGTGGTGGCACTCTGCAACTGGTGTTGGAGCCTTTGACGGCAAGCAGCGGTTTGCGACCGGTGCTGGATGCGGTGCAGACCGGTGCCTTGGTGGCGCGCCACTTGGATTTGCGCGATGGCAGCACCCGTTTGGCGGCGGCGGTGCCCGACACCGCCATTGTTTTTGACGGGCAAACCCTGGTTTCGGCCTTTGGGCCGCGCTGGCGCATGCTCATCATTGGCGGCGGGCAGCTGGCGCATTACCTGGCGCAGTTCGCCCTGGCGCTGGACTACCAGGTCATCCTGAGCGAGCCCCGCGAGGAATACCGGGCCAGCTGGAACTTGCCGCAGGTGACCGTACGCTGCGACATGCCCGACGATGCGGTGCAAGCCCTCCAGCCGGATCGGCGCACCATCGTGATTGCCGCCGCGCACGACCCCAAGCTGGACGATCTGGCCCTGATCGATGCACTCAAGACCGAGGCGTTTTATGTGGGTGCCATTGGGTCACGTGCCAACAGCGAGCGCCGCCGCGAACGGCTCAAACTCTTTGACCTGACCGATGCCGAACTGGACCGCCTGCACGGCCCGGTGGGGCTGGCCATGGGCAGCCGCACCCCGCCAGAGATTGCCCTGTCGGTGATGGCCGATATCACTGCGCGCCGCAATGGGGTGGAGTTGGTGGCGCGCACTGCACGAACCCAGAATCCCAGCGCCGTATGCCCAACCCTGGTGGCTTGATCGTTGGTCTGTTGCTGGCCGCAGGTGCGGGCCGACGTTTTGGTGGGGCCAAGTTACTCGCAACCCTGCCCGATGGGCGTAGCGTTGCTGTGGCGGCTTGTACAGCACTGGCCGCCGGTGTGGACCAGGTCGTGGCCGTGGTGCGCCCGGGTGACGCGGAACTTCGGTGCCAATTGCAACAAGCTGGTGCCCTGGTGTTGGAGTGTTCCAGCGCTGAGGAAGGCATGGGGGCGAGCCTGGCCTACGGTGTCGCCCAGACCCCGGCAGCGGGCTGGGTGATCGGCTTGGCCGACATGCCGTTTGTGGAGCCTTCCGACGTGCAGCGGGTAGCCCAGGCGTTGCGCACCGGTGCGCACATGGTGGCTATGGGTAACGCGCAGGAACATGGCCACCCCGTGGGTTTTTCGGCGGCTTGCGGCGCGCATTTGGCGCAACTCACGGGCGACCGTGGAGCGCGTGCTCTGCTGCGCACCCATGCTGCAGAGGTGGTTTGGCTGCGTGCCCCCCATCCGGCCAGCCAGCGCGACATCGATACGGTGGCGGACTGGCTGGCAATTGCGGGTTGACTGCGTACGCCGTCCGCCAAAAGTGCAACAGTTTGTTCGCGGGTCCAGGGCCCAGTGCGCTGCGCTGCGGGTGTCTGGTGGACTACGTTTGCTTACTTCGCAGCGTTGCCTCGCAAACGACAATTTTCCGATGCCAAACACCCGTCTCGCGTCGCGCTGCGCAACCCTCCATGCCCCAATCGCCGTGGGGTCAGTCTCGTCCAACTCACGTCACCGGCATCTTTTGACGGCTCTGATCGCTGCGTCACTGGCAACGGCCTTGGTCGCTTGCGGTGGTGGTGCCGATAGTGGCCCGACCCTCCCAGCCGTCACTTTGGCACCCTTGCCCGGCACCCCGCCCGCTCCACCATCGCCCATGCCGACTGTCGCACCGTGCAACGACAACGACCGTGGTCGCATCACCACCCCTTTTCCCACCCTCAACAACATCACCGTGGAATGGGCGGACGCCAATGGCGAGGACAGCAGTTCCCGGGTGGACCTGCGCTACCGCGTGCAAGGCAATGGACCGTGGGCGACGGCAATGCCGCTGCGGCGCATCGGCGGTGAGACGTCGGCCCAGGGCCGTACCTGGACACCGCGCCATTCGGGCAGCGTGTTCGGTGTGTTGGCGGGTACGGCCTACGAGATCGAGCTCACCCGCATCCAGGCCAACGGCCTGCGCAACACCCATTGCGTGACGGTCACCACCCGCGGCGTGCCCGCACCCATGGAAAGCGCGCCGGTCAAAACGGCCACGCCCGCAAGCCTTACCACCGTACTCAGCAGCGCGGTGGCGGGCGACATCATTGAGCTTGGCACCGGCACGTACGGCAGTTTTACCGTGGGCCGGGGCGGTGCCTTGGGCAAGCCCCTGGTCCTTCGCCCACAGGCCCATGCCTCGGTGAACATCTCGGGACGCATCGACATTGCGGCCGACCACGTCATGCTGACGGGCCTGACGATTCACGGCACGGTCAAATTCAATGGTGCTCGGCACTTTTCATTCACGCGCAATGTGCTGCAGGCGCGAACAGACGGTGGTTACGCGGGGGCGTCGGAAGGCAATGGCATCTATTCGTACACCCGCAACGAGAACGCCTACATCGCCGACAACGTCATCACCGGCACCACGACCCAGTGGAACGAAGCCGCACTGGGTGCGGGTGGAAACAATCGTGGTGAGGGCATCGTCCTGACGGGGCCGGGCCACGTCATCCAGAACAACCGCGTGGCGTATTTCCGGGACAACATCTCCTTGCTGGAAGACGGCAGCGCGGTAGACCAGTACAGCATCGATATTCTGAACAACGACGTTTCGTTCGCAGCGGACGATGGCATTGAAGCCGATTTTTGCGCGCACAACTGCCGCATTGCCGGCAACCGGTTGACCAATGTGTTTGTGGCCATCTCCTCCCAGCCCAGCCTGGGTGGCCCGACTTACATGGTGCGCAATGTGATCTACAACGCAGTGCACGTGGCGTTCAAACTCTATCGCAGCAGCTACGGGGATGTGCTTCTGCACAACACGGTGGTCAAGAGCGGGGACGCCCTGGGCATCTACGCTGGCTACACCGTGGGCCGTTTGTATAGCCGCAACAACTTGTTCATTGGCGGCCCAGGTGGCACTTACGGCGGCTACTCCAATGGCACAGGCCGTGTGCTGGCCGTGGCCGACTTGGATGTCGCCAGTGCCGACATGGACTTTGATGCGCTGGGGTCCACCGCAGGCAGCTTCAGCGCGCGCTTAGGGCCAAGTACTTACAACAGCCTGGCCGCACTCAGGGGTGGCACCCTCGAGCGCAACGCGGTGCAGGTGGAACCAAGCAATACGTTTGCCAATGCTGTGGCGATACCGGGTGCACCCATGAGTCACTACGACGCACCCGATTTGCGGCTTTCCAGCACTGCAACGGTGCTCAATGCCGGGGTCGTGCTCCCGAACATCAACGACGGATATGGGGGCGCTGCGCCGGATGCCGGTGCTTACGAGCTGGGAGCGGTCTTGCCGGTGGTTGGGCCGCGTTGAGTTGCGCTATATAAATGATAGCTATAGTTCTATATTTCACGCGGGCTAGAGCCCTGTTTTTCATATAGGCTGGCCATCGCCGTGTAGATGCAAGCCCGAGGGTTTCCACGCAGGTTGCTGCCGGTGCGCGGTGCTACAGTGATTTGCAACCCATTGAATCGCCCCCCGCATCCCTATGCACCTGCCTCTAAGCTGGATTCCCGTGGCACTGGCATGCTGCTCTGCCTGTGCCTTGGCCAATGTGTTTGACGCGGGCCGTTCTGAGTTGACCGTCAAGGAAGGGGGGCTGGTCGGAGATGCCACCCGCCACCGGGATGTGCGGGTGCGGGTACTCGCCATGCCAACGGTTCAGGTCAACGACGCGCGTGCGACCACCTTCAGCTATGACGCTGCCAACGCCATCCTGCATCTGCCCAGCGTGGTGTATGGAGCGCGCGCCTACAACGGTGTGCGTGTGGAGGGCGCGCAGCTGGAGGTGCTGCGGATCGGCTCCAGCGCCGCCGGCGCGGTGCAGGCGTTTCCTGGTGCCCAGGGCTTCGGTGCGCAGGCGACCGGCGGGCGTGGCGGGCGGGTGATCGTGGTGACCAATCTCAACGCCAATGGCCCGGGGTCCTTGCAGGCTGCACTGGACCAGGAGGGGCCACGCACCGTGGTGTTTGCGGTCAGCGGGCTCATCGACGCCGCCATCCATTTGACGCGGGGCGATGTCACGATTGCCGGGCAAACCTCACCGGGTGGCATCTCGATACGCCAATTTCACACCACGGAGGAGCCGTACTGTGATCAGGCCCCGAGCTGCATCACCGCCAGCCGCAAAGCGGACAACTGGATACTGCGCCACGTGCGCCTGCGCCCCGATGGCCGCCACGACGATGGTCTGCGCCTGCGCTACACGCGTCGCGCCATCGTGGACCAGGTATCCATCGGTGGGGCGACCGATGAGGCGGTGGAAATCTCCTACGCCAACGACATCACCATCCAGAACAGCATCATCGCCGAGACCGTGGGCGACCATGCGGACCGCGGCGGGGTGCTGATCAACTACAGCAATCCCACGCACGGGTATGCGTTGACGCGCCTGGCGCTGCACCACAACGTGTTCAACCGCATTCTGGGCCGTTACCCGGAATTCTCGCGGGAGAGCGCGGCTGCGGCGGGATCGGTGATGGAGGTGGAGCTGTCCAACAACCTGTACTGGGACATGGGCTACTTCATCGACGTGAACAACACCACGGTGTCGGCATCGGACAGCGGTCAGCCGATTTACTACCGCATGAATCTGGTGGGCAACCAGGCCGTGGCACGCGGCCCCACCCAGGCGGAGCCGTTTCGTTACGGGCTCATCAGCGTTGCCAACCCGCAAGGGGCGCAGCCGCTCACTTCGACTTGGTTCTCGGGCAACCGGATCAATCTGTACCCCGATCGCGCGGATTACGCGCTCATGTACTGCTGCAACGACTACCCCGAACAGACCCCGGTGCCCACGCCACCCCCCTGGGCGGCAGGTTCTCGGCATGATTTTCCCTACATCGGTTACGACGACGCTGCCAACTTGCCAGCGCTGGCGGTGGCCCGTGCAGGCGCGTTTCCGCGCGACCCCATGGACCAGCGTCTGATGGGTGCCATTGAGCGCGGCGAAATTCTGTTGCAGCCGCGCAATGCCAACCCGGCTGGTGACGGCAGTGCACTGCCCAGTGGGCTCGACCTCACCGTGCCTCTGGACAGCGATGGCGACGGCATGTCCGACGCCTGGGAAAGCGCCAACGGGCTCAACCCCTTGGCACAGGACCACAACGGCACGCAGCTGTCTCTGGCCAAGCTGGGCGTTGCCGGGTACACCAACCTGGAGGTGTACCTGCACGAGCTGTCCGAGCAGCGTATCCGCCATGCCCGTTGAAACCATCTTGAGGAGTTCCATCTATGATCCAAAAATTACAACCCCGTTACAACCATTAAGAAGGGCGAGACATGACTGCATTGCGCAAAGCACTTTCCTTGGGACTTTATGGCGCGGCAGCCGTCGCTGCGTTGACGCCCATCTCATTTGCCGTGGCACAAACCACCGGTGCCGTCGCCAAGGAGTCTGCTTCCGGGCTGGAGACCGTCACCATCGTGGGTTCGCGCCGTGCGACCGCGTCCGCCACCGATACGACGCTGCCGGTTGACTTTGTTCCGTTGACCAAGGCGTCAGAGCAGGGAGGGCAGTTCGACCTGGGGCAGTCGCTGCAATACCTCTCGCCGTCCTTCAATTCCACACGCCAGACCGGTGCCGATGGGGCGGACCTGATTGACTCGGCCTCCCTGCGCGGCCTGGGGTCGGACCAAACCCTGGTGCTGGTCAACGGCAAACGCCGCCACACCACCGCGCTGGTCAACTTGTTTGGTGCGCGCAACCGGGGCAACACCGGCACCGACCTGAACGCCATTCCGGTCCTGGCCATCGACAACGTGCAGATCCTGCGTGACGGAGCCGCCGCCCAGTACGGCTCCGACGCCATCGCCGGAGTCATGAACATTGCGCTCAAGAAGAGCAAGGGCTGCGAGGCCGTGCTGGGTTACAGCCAGTACTCGGTGGGCGACGGCAAGAACTACCTGCCGTCGGCCTACTGCGGCTTTGGCATCGGTGACAAAGGCGTGCTGGGCATTACCGCCGAGTATTCCGACCGTGGGCGCTCCAACCGGGCGGAGCCCGGCAACCCCCGCATCATTGGCGACACCCAGTCCAAGAACAGCACCTTGTACCTGAACGGCGAGCTGCCCACCAGCGGCAGCGGCAAGCTGTATTTCACCGCGGGTGCGCAAAACCGCGACGCCTCGTCGGCCGCGTTTGCACGCGCAGGCCTGGGGTCCGACGACATCCCCAGCCGCAACTCCGCAGCCATGTATCCTGACGGTTTTGTGCCTTTCATCAATGGCGACATTACCGACCGCTACGCCATCCTGGGCCACCGCTGGCAGGTCGGCGACTGGACGGCCGACCTGTCGCAGACCTACGGCTCCAACGAGATGCGCTACCGCATTGCCAACACCATCAATGCCTCCATTGCCAACCAAGATCTGATCCAGGGGGGTGCGGGCCGCAGCGCCAGCGCGTTTAACGCGGGGGGCTTCCAGTTCTCGCAGGCCACCACCAACCTGGACTTCAGCAAATTCTTCTCAGGTTTCCTGCTGGGGGCCAACGTCGCCTTTGGAGCGGAATACCGCCGCGAGAACTACCAGATTTACGCGGGCGAGGCGGGCTCCTATGTGGATGCCGACGGCGTCGGCTTTGGCGGCAACGCGGGCAGCCAAGGTTTTCCCGGGTTTCAACCGGCCGATGTGACCAACCGCAACCGTGACAGCACGGCCCTGTACGCCGATATCGAGACCGACGTGACGGAGCGGCTCAAGGTCCAGACCGCCGTGCGCACCGAGCAGTACAGCGATTTCGGCAACACCACCACCGGCAAGCTGGCTGCCAGCCTCAAGGCCAACAACGCCTTGCTGTTTCGCGGTGCCCTGAGCTCGGGCTTTCGCGCACCGTCCCTGCAGCAGGTGTACTTCTCGTCCACGTTCACCGATTTCATCAGTGGCCAGGCGCAGGATGTGGTTCTCGCACCCAATGGCGGTGCGATCGCCAACGCCGCGGGCCTGCCCAAGTTGAAGGAAGAGAACTCCAAGAATTTCAGCCTGGGCTTCACCCTCACCCCCAACAAGGCCACCTCGGTCACCGCCGACCTCTACCAGATCGACATCACCGACCGCATTGGTCTGTCGGGCCGTTTTGATGCCGACAACTTTCCCTCACTGGGTGCCAAGCTGACGGCCTTGGGCGTGGGCCAGGCGCAGTTCTTCGTGAACTCCATTGACACCAAGACCAAGGGACTGGACCTGACGGTATCGAACAAGGCCGAACTGGGCAGCGGCAAGCTCAATACCTTCCTGGCGGTCAATTTGAGCCAGACGGACGTGACCAACGTGCATGCCCCCGCGTCCCTGGCCGGTTATGAGTCTGTCCTGCTGTCCGAGCGTGAGCGCCTCTTTATTGAACAGGGTGGGCCCCGCACCAAGGCCACGTTGGGGTTCGACTACAGCCGGGGCGCGTGGGAAACCAACTTGAAGATCATCCATTTCGGAAGCCAGACCCTGGGGACCTTCTCGGGCACCGAAAACGGTGTACCCAACGCCTTCTATGAACCCAAAACCTCCGCCGACCTGGCCTTTACCTACAGCTTTGACAAGAACACCAAGGTGACGGTGGGCGGCAACAACATCTTCAACGTCAAACCCACGCAGCAGGACCCGAATGAAACCGACAACGGCTTCATCTACGACAGTGTGCAGTTCGGTCTGAACGGGGCGTCGTACTTTGCGAAGTTCTGGAAGCGCTTCTGAGTTCGGGGTCTGCGTAAGCCCGGGCGGATGCCCCGGGCACTCTGGTACAGTCCAGCGCTTCAGGTGCCCGCCGCCACGCGCGACGGGAGAATCGGGAAGGCGGTGCAAATCCGCCGCGTGCCCAACGCTGTAAGGACGATGGCCCCGCACAATGCCACTGGCGCACGCCGGGAAGGCGCGGGTGCCAGTGGACTCCAAGCCAGAAGACCGGCCTGAAAAAGTTCGCGGTGCAGCACGGCCAGGCTGCGCCCTTATCTTTTTTCAAGGGGAATAGTCCATGTCTGAACCGTCCACCACGGCAATTGCCGAATCCACTGCGCACGCCTTTGCCGACGAAGCGCGCGAAGCCGTCTACCAGGCCATTTTTTCCCGCCGCGATGTGCGTGGCCAGTTTCTGCCTACCCCGGTACCCGACGCTGTGCTCAGCCGCGTGTTGATGGCGGCCCACTTCGCGCCCTCCGTGGGGTTCATGCAGCCCTGGAATTTTCTGGTGGTGCGTGCGCCCGAGGTCAAGCGCCGCGTGCATGATGCCTTTGCCGTGGCGCATGCGCAGGCCGCCGAGATGTTTGACGAAACCCGGCGCGACACCTATCGCAGCCTCAAGCTGGAAGGCATTCTGGAGTCCCCCGTGGGCTTGTGCATCACCTGTGACCGCGAGCGCACCGGGCCGGTGGTGGTGGGGCGCACCCACATGAAGACCATGGACCTGTACAGCAGTGTGTGCGCCGTGCAAAACCTGTGGCTGGCCGCGCGCGCCGAAGGTTTGGGGGTGGGCTGGGTCAGCATTTTCAACCAAGCCGAACTGCAGGCGGCGCTGGGAATCCCCAAGGGCATCACACCCATCGCCTACCTGTGCATGGGCTACGTCAGCCACTTTCATCCACGCCCGGAGCTGGAGACGGCGGGGTGGTTGCCGCGCCTGAGCGCGCAAGAGCTGGTGTTTTTCGACCAGTGGGGCCAGCGCGACGATGCCCAGCCGCTGATGGCGCACTTGCAGCAGGCACAGGAGCTGGCGTGCCAGGTTGGCACGGATCTCTCTATGAATGCTATGAATTAGATAGCAATATGTTGTTGTATTACGCGGGCTACAACCGGATTTTTCTTGTAAGTGGGCTGACATGTCTGGGTGTGAGCGCGCCGACTATTTGGCTGTCTGTATAGTTCCGCGGGTCAGCCGGAAGTCTCCGGCATCCTCCAAAGGCACACCGCGACCATGAACTCCCTTGGCAAAACCGGATCGGCCGCCACGATTACCGATGTGGCGCAGCGCTCGGGTGTTTCGATCAAGACGGTGTCCCGCGTCATCAACCAGGAGCCGGGTGTTCACCCGGACACCCGCGATCAGGTGCTCAAAGTGGTGGCCGAGTTGAAATACCGGCCCAAGTTGTCGGCCCGCAGCCTGGCCGGTGCCCGCTCGTTTTTGATCGGCTTGTTGTACTACGACCCCAGTGCGGCGTTTGTGGGCGATGTGCAGCAGGGGGCAACCCTGCGCTGCCGCGAGGCCGGTTACCACCTGGTGGTGGAATCGCTGCACAACGATGCGCCCGACCTTGCGCAGCAGGTGGCGCGCATGGTCAGCGCGTTGCAGCCCGACGGAATGATCTTGACGCCACCGCTGTGCGACAACCCGGCGGTGTTGAAGGCGCTGCGTGAAAACCACACCCCCTGTGTGCTGATGTCACCCGCGCGCGATGTCAAGGGCATGGCCAGTGTGCGCATGGATGACACCAAGGCCTCCGAGGAAATCACCAACCTGCTGATCGGCTTGGGGCACGAGCGCATCGCGTTCATCAAGGGGCCGGCGGACCAGGTGGCTTCGGGGCGGCGTTACCAGGGCTACTTGCAGGCCATGAAGCTGCATGGCCTGGCGGTGGACCCCGAATGGGTGTGCGAGGGCGACTTCGTCTTTGCCTCCGGCCTGGAAGCGGCCCACAAGCTGTTGAGCCGCCGTGTGCGTCCGACCGCCGTGTTTGCGGGCAATGACGACATGGCGCTTGGTGTGCTGGTGGCGGCGCAGCGCCTGGGCCTGAACGTTCCTGGTGATGTGTCCATCGCCGGGTTTGACGATTCGCCTGCTGCCCGCCTGGTCTGGCCCGCCCTGACCACCGTGCGCCAACCCAAGACCGACATGGCACGCGTGGCCGTGGAAATGCTGGTGGCCGCCAACCGTGCTGGGGGGGCCGCCATGGCCGATGAACGCCTGCACCGTGTGCTGCCACATGAGCTGGTGGTGCGTGATTCGACCAGCACACCCCTGCCCAGGGCAAACGCGGCAGCGCGGCGTCAGCCGGTGCGCGGCACGCAGTAGTCTGCGCCACATCCCAAAACGACCTAGGGTTTCTACCTGTGCGAAATTGATGACAACGTTGTCATTTTCAATAGACAGCGTTGTCATTTTTGGGCACCATACGGCAACTGAGCGATAACGACGAATTGCACTGCGAGTTGACGCTGAGTGACTACCCATCAAAAACCATACTTGAAAGAGACACTATGAAGACTCACAACCCCAAAGGCCGAAAGATGCTCGGTACGCCGGTGCAGCTGGCGGTGCTTGCGTTGTTGGCGGGCTCGGGTGCGGGCTACGCACAAACCGCTGCGCAAAAGGCGGAAAGCGCATCCGCCGCGCTGCCAGAGGTGGTGGTGACCGCGACCAAGCGGACCACCTCACTGCAAAGCACGCCGATTGCGGTGACGTCGCTCAACGCCCAGGACCTGGAAAAGAACCACGTGCAAACGGTGCAGGACATTGCCTCCCTGGTACCCAGCTTTTCCGGCACCACCCAGGGTGACCATGGTGTGATCACCATGACGCTGCGCGGCATTGGCAACGACAGCGCCAAGACCGAGTACGCAGACCCCGAAATTGCCATCTTTGTGGACGGCGTGTACAGCCCCCGGGCCGAAGGTGCGGCCGTGCTGCTGTTTGACATGGAAAACATCGAGGTCCTGCGCGGTCCTCAGGGCACCTTGTGGGGAAAAAACTCCACGGTGGGTGCCGTCAACATGCAGACCGCCAAGCCGGTGCTGGGTGAAACTTTTGGCAGCGTGAGTGGCGGCTTTGGTGACTACAACAAAATGTCCGGCCGCGCCAACTTCAACGCCCCCATCAGTGACACCATGGCACTGCGCGTCGCATTGGTACACGAGTCCCACGACGGCTATGTGGACTTTCAAAACCCCACGCGCTACACGGTGGCGCAGCAGCAGGCAGCCTTTCTGGCGGGCGGTGGAAAGATGGCGGACTTCCAACCCATCAACTACAACCTGTTTACCCAGGGCGGCCCCAAGTACAACGCGCAAAACCAAACCGCCGCGCGCGTGAGCTTGCTGGTCAAACCGTCCAAGGACTTGTCCTGGAACGTGTCGTATGAAAAGTTCGCGGACCGTGGCACCCCCAGCATGGACCTGATGCAAGTGCCCCGCGCGGGCCAAAAGCACTGGTCGGCTCTGATCGATACCGCACCTTACCTCAACCGCGACGTGGACACCCTGCGCAGCCGGGTGGATTGGGACCTGGGCAATGGCAAGGCGCTGGCCTACACCGCTGGCTATTCGCATGCCACCGGCTCGGGCACGTTTGACCAGGACCGTGGACTGGACATTCCCACCAGCTTCACCACCAACGGCAGTTACCAGGAAGACCGCACCAACTGGTCGGATTACCGCAACTTCAGCCATGAGGTGACGCTGCAAACCACCGGCAAGCGCGATGTGGACTGGATTGTGGGGGGCTATTACGCCGCCGAAGAAAACGGCATTCGCTTCGACATTCCCCTCATGAACGGCACGCAGCAAGGCACCGTGGCCTGGCAGGGCTCCTTCATTCAGCCCAAGGAAACCAACAAATCGACCGCCGTCTTCGGACAGGCGACTTTCAACCTGGGTGACCTGCACCTGACCGGTGGCCTGCGCTACACCAACGACGAGCGCGAGAACATTGGCGGGCGCGGCCACGGCTGGGCCTACAACCCGGCCTCGATCCAGCGGCCCATTGACCCGGGCACCAACCCGGCCGATCCGGCGTCCGGCTTCAACAGCGGTTGCTGCAACGACGGCAAGTACAGCGGCGGCAAAGCCACCGGTTTGCTGCGCGCCAATTACGACGTGAGCAAGCAATTGATGGTGTACGGCAGCGTGGCGACCGGCTACAAGTCCGGCAGCGTGCAGGACGGCGGGGCCACCTACAAGCCCGAAACGCTCACCACGGTGGAGTTCGGCACCAAGCAGACGCTGGCAGGCGGTTCGATCAAATTCAACAACACGGTGTATTTCTCCGACTTCAAGGACTTCCAGTTCTCGGCCCCGGTGCTGCAGTCGGATGGATCACGTTCCTTCCTGACGGACAACGTCGAAGGTGCGAAGGTCCAGGGTTTCGAGTCGGAATTGGCGTGGAAAATCACCCCGGTGGACCGCTTCCAGGCCACGATGGCGTTTACCGACACCAAGCTGGGGTACTTGATTGGCCTGAGCAACGACTACAACCTGCCCGGTCCCTGCAAGTTCGTCAATATCGGAAACGGCTGTGTGAACGTGACTGGCAACAAGATGGCCCATGCACCGAGCTTCCAGGCCACCGTCCAGTATGAGCACGCCTTCCAGTTGGCCAATGGTGCGTCGCTGACACCGCGCATCAAGCTGCACTACGAAACCGACAGTTTCCTGAGCATCTTCAACTACGGCGAGATGGATACGCAAAAGGCCTATACCCGGACCGATGTGGGCCTGCGCTACAACTCGGGCAAATCCTGGTGGGTGGATGGTTTCATCCGCAATCTGGAAGACGCCAACATCAAGACCGCCGCAGCGGGTGGCCCGACACTGGCCCGCGCCGTGGCGCAGTACATGCCCCCCCGTACGCTGGGGGTGAATGTCGGTTTCAACTTCTAACCGGAAGTTGACGTGAATCCCGCCGCGTTGGTGCGGCGGGCGCCCAATGCAATGAGGGTCCGATTCGGGGCGGGTCGGTTGGGTGTCGCCAATACAAGCCGGCGACACCTTTTTTTTGTTGCACGGCGGCACGTGCCTGCCGGGTGGCTCCCCACACTTTGAACACAACATGACATTTGACAATTCTTCCCACTCCACGCTCCTGGAACTCTCCCAATGCCTGCACCCCGACTTCCAATGGGGGGCTGCCACCAGTGCCGCGCAGATCGAAGGGGCCTACGACCAGGATGGCAAGGGGCTCTCGATCTGGGACCGTTTCTGCACGGAACCCGGGCGCATCCTGGATGCCTCGGACATTCGCACCGCCTGCGACCATTACCACCAGTACCGTGACGACGTGGGCAGGATGCAGGCACTCGGCCTGGATGCGTATCGCTTTTCCGTGGCCTGGGCGCGCGTGCAGCCACAGGGCAGGGGGGCCTGGAACGAGGCTGGATTTGCCTTCTATGACCGGTTGCTCGATGCCTTGAACGAGGCCGGCATCCGCCCCCATGTCACCCTGTACCACTGGGACTTGCCCGCCGCGCTGCAAGATGCGTTTGGTGGCTGGGAGTCGCGCGAAATCGTGCCGCTGTTTGCCGACTATGCCGCCGAAGTGGCGCGGCGATTTGGCAACCGGGTTGCCGCCATCGCCACCCTCAATGAACCGTGGTGTGTTGCCACCCTGGGTTACGAGGTGGCCCAGTTTGCGCCCGGCAAGAAGAACCGGGCCATGGCCATGCAGGTGTCCCACCATCTGATGATGGCCCATGGCGCTGCCATCAAAGCCATGCGCGCAGTCAGCCGCGTGCCGCTGGGCGTGGTGCTCAACCATACGCCGGCCTTTGCCGCAGAAGAACGGGAATCGGATCGCCAGGCGGCGCGCATTGACGATGGCCTGAACGTGCGCTGGTACATGGACCCGTTGTTTCGGGGCCAGTATCCTGCCGACATCCTGGAGCACCTGGGGGCCGATGCCCCGATGGTGCAGCAAGGCGACCTGGACCTGATTCGGCAGCCGCTGGACTTTTTGGGCATCAACTTCTACACACGCAGTTTCATCAGCACGCAAACACCGCCCAAACCCGCACCGGGCACGCACGGCTTTACCGACATGGGGTGGGAGATTTACCCCGATGCGCTGACCCAGCACTTGGTGCGGCTCTCGCGGGAATACGCGCCGCCGCCGATCTTCATCACGGAAAACGGCATGGCCAATGCAGACACGGTGGTGGACGGTCGGGTGGCGGATGTGGAGCGCATCGCCTACGTGAGCGATCACCTGAAGGCTTTGGCCCGCGCCGTTGCGCTGGGCGTGGATGTGCGAGGCTACTTCTATTGGAGCCTGCTCGACAATTTCGAGTGGAACTCGGGCTACACCAAGCGCTTTGGGCTTTTCCACGTGGATTACGCCACCCAGAAGCGCATAGCCAAGGACAGTGCGCTCTGGTACCGTGACTTCATCGCCGCATTCAAATCAACCCGGACACCCAAGGCAGGCTGAACGACATGACCCACGCAACCAAGACCCACCGCGCGCCCTTGTCCTGGGTCCCCACCGCCTACCTGGCCGAGGGCATTCCCTTTGCGATGGTGATCTGGGTTGCCGGGACCCTGTTCAAGGACCTGGGGCACAGCGACACCGAGATTACCGTTTCCACCGCCAGTGTGGGCATCATGTGGTCCCTCAAACCGCTGTATGCCGGTTTCCTGGACATGTTCAAGACCAAGCGCTTTTGGGTGATTGCCATGCAATTGGTCATGGCCGCTCTGCTGGCGCTGTGGGCGACGTCGCTGGCGCTGAGCAACTACTTTGTGGTGGGAATTCTGCTGCTGTGGCTGCTGGCGTTTGCCTCCGCCACGCAGGATATCTGTATTGACGGGGTGTACATCACCGCCCTGGATCAACGATCGCAAGGCAGCTTCATGGGCGTGCAGGGCGCATTCTGGAATGCGGGCCGTATTTTTGCGACGGCGGTGGTGGTGGGGGTGGCCAGCTACCTGCAGCGGCAAGGCATGGACGCCAAGGGCGCGTGGACACTGGCATTGGCGGTGAGCATGGGCACCATGGCCCTGCTGGCAGCCTACCACTTCTATGTGCTGCCGGTAGGGTCCGTTCCCGAGCGCCCCAAGAACGCGGCAGCGGTTGTGGGCACGTTCAAGGACCAGTTTGTCGATTTTCTTCAAAAGCCCCACTTGTTGGGCATGCTGGCGTTCGTGTTTCTTTTTCGCCTGGGTGAAGGGTTCTTGCTCCTGGAGGCCCCGCTTTTCATGCAGGGCAGCGTGGCCAACGGGGGCTTGGGCATGTGTGCGACCAGCGCCGTCAGCGCCGCATGCCCCCATCTGCTGGAGGACAAGGCCCTGATCGACGGCCTCATCAGCACCGTCGTGAGCCTGGCCTTTGGCATGCTGGGCGGCTTGTTTGCCGGCAAATTTGGCCTGACGCGCAAGACGCTGGTCTTCATGGCCCTGTGCCTCAACCTGCCGCACATCACCTTCTACATCCTGAGCAGCATGGTGTCGCCCGATGCCCCGGTTTCCCTGCCGGTGATCGCCACCCTGGTGACGATTGAAAAGGCGGGCTATGCGTTCGGCTTTGTGGCCAACATGCTCTACATGATGCAGCAGATCTCGCCCGGCAAGTACCACATGACCCACTACGCCTATTGCACCGCCATCATGAATCTGACGCTGATACCCACACAAATGGCCAGCGGCTTCCTGGCCGACCACATGGGATTTCAGACCTTCTTTCTGGTGGTGATGGCGGCGTCCATTCCTTCTGTGCTGGGGGCGTACTTTGCACCGTTTCCGAACAAGGTGGAGGGGGATACGGCAGTGGGCAGCGCGCGCCACTGACCCGCACTGAGCCGCGCTGAGCCGTTACTGCTGGGGTCGGGGCGCGGTTTTGGCCCCGTCGGTCTGGTCGTTTTGGAAATCGAGCAGCCAGGCCCACGGGGCATTCCAGTTGATGGTGACCTCATTGACGGAATAGGCCTGAATGTCATCCATCCAGCAGCTTGCGGGGCGGGCCACGCAACGGGCCAGCCGCTCCTTGGCAACTGGGTCCTGCAGGCCTGGATTGGGGCCTCCCGACAGCGCGCCAGGCGGCGCGTGGGGAAAATCAGGGTTCAGGATGCCGGCCCAGAACCGGTGGTGGGGGTATTGGAACGCGTGTGTGCCGGTGCCGGTCACAAACGACCGGGAGAACGTATTGCGCCCTAGCAGGTAATCCATGCCACGGGTCACTCCCTGGAGATATTTGCGGTCCTGGCTGAAGTGGTAGGCCAGCCCCATCACCATCAGCTTGTTGGTGACCGCATTGTTGGAGCCCCACGCGTACTCGGACACTGCCAGCGGTGTTCCATAGCCCGAAATCTGCTGGGTGGCAAGGTACTGGTCGGCAAGGGAGCGCACGCTGCGCTGCGCCGCCGTGCGCAGGCCAGCGCTAGCCGGTGTGACGACGGTCGCCAAAGACATCAGACCGGCCAACTCGGTGTGTGCCCAGTTGAGGTCGGTGCGGGCCGGTGTGTAGCGGTCGATTGTGGGGCGGTAGCGGGGATCGCCAGTGGACAGGTACAGCTCCACGGCTGCCCAATAGAAGTCGTCGTCCACCCGGTCATCGTCGTAGGCACCACCGCCCGTGTCAAAGCCGCCCCGGTACAGGGTGACGGGGTGCTGCCGTGCCGCCTCCCAGGCGGACTGGGCCGCCTGCAGGCAGCGTGCGGAAAAGGCGGGATCATGGTCTTTCCACACGCGCGCAGCCTGCGCGGCGGTGGCGGCCAGATTCAGCGTGGCGGCGGTGGACGGCGGAACCAGCGCACGCGGTTGGGGGTCTTGATCGGGGGCCAACGGCAGGCCGGTCCACTCCACATCGTGCACCTTGTGGTGCACCATGCCCGCCAAGGGCTGCCCCGCCGGGACTTGCATGGCCAGCAAAAACTCCAGCTCCCACCGCACTTCGTCCAGCAGGTCGGGAATGCCGTTGGCACTCTCCGGGATGTGCAGCGTGCCATCCCCCCAGCGGGTGGTGCGGCCCCAGTAGCGCCCGCGCTCTGCCATGTTCAGCAGCGTCCACACGGAAATGCCGCCATTCACCACATACTTGCCGTGGTCGCCCGCGTCGTACCAGCCCTTGGGAACATCCAGGGCGTAGCCACAGGTATTCGGCCAGCACGGCACTGTGAAGTCCCCCTTGTTGTCGCCACGGCTGACGTGGCCCGCTGGCCGGGACCAACGGCTGCTGGCGGCATAGGAGGAGAGGCCACCGCCTGTGTACTGCGTGGCAATCTCGATGCCGCTGCGGTTGTGATAGAAGTATTTGAGCGCGTCGTAGAACGCCGCCCGATAAATGGTGGGCGATATCGAAAACGCGTGGCTGGTATTGGCACCCACGGTCAGGGTGAAACCGGAGCCCGTGGCGGCAACCGTGCTGAAGTCAATCTGCTGCAAACGGTCGCCGCTGGCCTTGTCAACCGCTGCAGGGGATGTCCTCCCGCGCGCAATCAGTTTGCCGCCTTGCCGCAGTTCCCACCGTTGGGGCCGGGTGTGGGGGGTGAGGAAGCTGGCGGTCTTGGCTCCGTCCGGCAAGTACCCCAACTGGTTAACGCGCGGATTGCCGACCGCAGCCCCCACCGAATGGGCGCATACACACCAGGCGGCGAGTGTGAGAGCGGAAAAGCGGTTGCAGGGTCGCTGGGGCATATGTGCTATATATTTAGTAGCAAAATACTCAATAAATACGCGGGCTAGTGGCCTATTTTGCTTGTAGAAACGAGGTCTGCGCCGGTCGATCCGGCAAATTCAGTGCGGCGGTCCGTGCCGGGGTCTGTGCCAGCAGTTTTCCGCGCTTGAACACCTGGAGCCGTGTGGCCTTCAGGCGCAGGGCCTCCACCGGGTCACGGGCCTGCAGCAGCACAAAGTCGGCATGGCAACCCTTTTCGATGCCGTAGCCTTGCAGCCCCAGGATCCTGGCCGGGTTGGTGGTGATGGCGTCGAAGCACTGGCGCATGGCGGCCTGGCTGGTCATCTGCGCCACATGCAGGCCCATGCTGGCCACTTCCAGCATGTCGGCGCTGCCCAGCGCGTACCAGGGGTCCAGCATGTCGTCCTGGCCAAAGGCCACGGTCAGGCCTGCGGCCATCAGCTCGGGCACGCGGGTCAGGCCGCGGCGCTTGGGGTAGGTGTCAAAGCGGCCCTGCAGCGTGATGTTGACGCAGGGGTTGCTGGCTACGTGGACCTGGGCCTCGGCCATCAGGGCGATGAGCTTGGACACGTAGTAGTTGTCCATGCTGTGCATGGAGGTCAGGTGCGAGCCGGTCACGCGGCCGTGCAGGCCCAGGCGCTGGGTTTCGAAGGCCAGGGTTTCGATGTGGCGCGAGTGCGGGTCGTCGGACTCGTCGCAGTGCATGTCCACCATCTTGCCGCGCGCGGCGGCGATTTCGCACAGCAACTTGACGCTGGCGGCTCCATCGGCCATGGTGCGCTCAAAGTGGGGGATGCCGCCCACCACGTCCACGCCCAGGTCCAGCGCGCGCTGCAGGCTGTCCAGGCCACCCGGCACGCCTCGCGTGCCATCCCCGCCGTTGCGCAACACGCCATCCTGTGGAAAGGCCACCAGTTGCAGGTCGATATACGGTGCCACACGCTTTTGGACCTCCAGCAACGCCTGCACGCCCAGCAGGCGCGGATCACTGGTGTCCACATGCGAGCGGATCGCCAGCAGCCCCTGCGCGACGGCCCAGTCGCAATAGGTGAGGGCGCGTTCGATGATGGCATCCACTGTGAGGTGGGGCTTAAGCTCGCCCCACAGCGCAATGCCTTCGAGCAGGGTGCCGCTGTGGTTGATGCGCGGCATGCCATAGGTTAGCGTGCCGTCCAGGTGGAAATGGGCATCGACAAAGGGCGGGCTCAGCAGCAGGCCAGCGGCATCAACGGATTCAGCAGCCGGGGCCAGCAGGCCCGGGGCCACCTCGACAATGCGTCCGGCTTGCACCGCCACGGACATGTGGGTGCGACCGTCGGGCAGGGTGGCGTTGTGCACCAGCAGATCGAGCATGGGGGATTCCTTGAGTTTGCTATCAAAAGGCTAGCTGCCCATGCAGGTTTTACGAGGGCTAGAGGCTGATTTTGCTTTGAACCGCTTTACTGCGTGCCGAAGATACGGTCGCCCGCATCGCCCAGGCCCGGCAGGATGTAGCCGTGGTCGTTGAGTTCTCGGTCAATGGCCGCTGTGTAGATGGCCACATCCGGGTGGGCCTTGTACAGGGTCTCGATGCCTTCGGGCGCGGTCAGCAGGCACAAAAACTTGATGGATTTGGGCTTGCAGACCTTCAACCGGGTGACGGCGGCGGCGGCGGAGTTGCCGGTGGCCAGCATGGGGTCCACCACAATGATGTCGCGTTCCTCCATGTTCTTGGGCATCTTGAAGTAGTACTCCACGGCCTGCAGCGTCTGGGGGTCGCGGTACAGGCCGATGTGGCCCACGCGCGCGCCGGGCACCACGGAGAGCACGCCGTCCAGAATGCCATTGCCCGCACGCAGGATGCTGACGAACACCAGCTTTTTGCCGTCGATGACCTTGGCGGTCATTTTTTCCAGCGGGGTTTCGATCTCGATGTCCTGTGTGGCCATGTCGCGCGTGACCTCATAGGCCATCAGGCTGGAGAGTTCATTGAGCAGGCGGCGAAAGCTGTTGGTGCTGGCTTCCTGGTTGCGCATGAGTGTGAGCTTGTGCTGTACCAGGGGGTGGTCGATCAGGTGGACGTTGGCGCGGGCTTCTGGGGATAGGGGTGTCATGGTTTCGAGGGGATATTGAAAGTGGATTCAGTGTAGGTTCATGAAACTCTAACGCAAACTACCGCATAGCTGCGTGAGCCAAGGCGTTACAGTAGGCCCTTTGTTTTCAGACCCTACCGTTCTTCATGAAAAAATTCACTCTTCTGGCGCTGTTGCTGGCTGCCGGAGCCGCAGAGGCGCAAACGCCGCCCCCTTCTGCGTCCAAGAAGGAGCTGGTTGCCCGCATCCTGGTCTTGCAGCAGGCGGCCATTGAACAAACGGCGCAGTCTCTGGTGGAGCGTCCGGCGATGGTGTTGCAGCAGCAAGCCGGTCTGGCGCTGCAGACCCGCGTGCCGCCGGAAAAACGCGAGGCGGCGGCCAAGCAGGTGCAGGAAGACCTCAAGAAATATGTGGACGAAGTGGGACCGCTGGCGCGCCAACAGGCCGTGAAGCTGGCGCCGTCCACCATCGGTGCCCTGCTCGAATCCAAATTTACCGAGGACGAACTCAAGCAACTGATTGCCATTGTGGAGTCCCCCGTCAATCGCAAATACCAGCAAATGGGTGGCGAGTTGCAAAATGCGCTGGGTCAGAAGCTGGTGGCCCAGATGCAGGCGACCGTGGAACCCAAGGTGAAAGCGCTGGAACAATCAATTGCCAAGCGCCTGGGTTTGTCGGCACCGCCCACCGCCGCCAAGGGTTCGGGTGCCGCCCCTCAATCCCCCAAGAAGTAGCCCGCTGGCCACCGCAGGCTATCTGCGCGATCCGCCAAAAATACCGCCCAGGACCCCACGGATGATTTGACGCCCCACCTCGCGCCCGATGGAACTGGCGGCACTTTTGACCAGTTGTTCACCCACGCTGGCGCGGCTGCGCCGGGCACCACCACCGAGCATGTCGCCAATGGAATCCATGAAACCCCGCTCCGGGGCGGTCGCAGGGGCTCCGCTGCGGCGGGGCGCGGCGGCTGGTGTGTCGGCTGTGGCTTGCGCTGGCGCAGTGGCCTGCTTGGCCTGGGTGCGGCCTTTGAGGGCCTCAAAGGCAGACTCGCGGTCCACCGCCTTCTCGTACACACCGGCCACCAGGGAGGTGGCGATCAAGTTCGTGCGCTGCGCAGGGGTGATGGGACCGATCTGGCTGTTGGGTGGCAACACGTAAACGCGCTCGGTCGGGCAGGGGCGGCCCTTGTCGTCCAAAAAGCTGACCAGGGCCTCGCCCACGGCCAGCTCGGTGATGGCGGCACTGATGTCCAAGCCGTCCCTGGGGCGCATGGTTTCAGCGGCGGATTTCACCGCCTTCTGGTCGCGCGGTGTGAAGGCCCGCAGCGCGTGCTGCACGCGGTTGCCCAATTGGGCCAGCACCGTGTCGGGGATGTCCAACGGGTTCTGCGTGACGAAATACACGCCCACGCCCTTGCTGCGCACCAGGCGCACCACCAGTTCGATGCGCTCCAGCAGCACCTTGGGGGCGTCGTTGAAGAGCAGGTGGGCCTCGTCAAAGAAGAACACCATCTTTGGCCTGTCCAGGTCGCCCACCTCGGGCAAGGTTTCGAACAATTCGGAGAGCAACCACAACAGGAAGGTGGCGTATAAGCGCGGCGCGTTCATCAGCATGTCGGAGGCCAGGAGGGTGACAATGACTTTGCCGGTGGAATCTGTCTGCATGAAGTCGGCAATGTTGAGCATCGGCTCGCCAAAGAACCGGTCGCCGCCTTGTTGCTCGATTTGCATCAGCCCGCGCTGGATGGCACCAATGCTGGCGGCGCTGATGTTGCCGTACTCCGTGGTGTACTGGCTGGCGTTGTCGCCCACGTCCTGGCACATGGCCCGCAGGTCTTTCAGGTCCAGCAGCAACAGGCCGTCGTCGTCGGCAATCTTGAACACCAGTTGCAGCACGCCGGTCTGGGTTTCATTCAGGTTCAGCATGCGGGCCAGCAGCAACGGCCCCAGATCACTGACCGTGGCGCGGACCGGGTGGCCTTGTTCGCCAAAGACGTCCCACACCGTCGTGGGAAAGGCCTGGTAGGTGGGCTCGGGCAGGCCGCGTTCCTGGATGATTTCGGCGAGTTTGGGTTGGGAACTACCGGCTTGCGAGATACCTGTCAGGTCGCCCTTGATGTCGGCCAGGAACACCGGCACGCCCAGGTGGGAAAACCCCTCGGCCATGGTTTGCAGGGTGATGGTTTTGCCGGTACCCGTGGCACCGGTGATCAGTCCGTGGCGGTTGGCTTTGTCGGGCAGCAGGCGGCACTGGACCGTACTGCTGGCTGCGCCATGTTGGGCAATCAGAATGCTGGTGTCGTTGGAAGCGGCCATGGGAATCCCAAAAAGTACAATTGAGCCAGTAGCGTAACGAAAAAACAAAGGATTTCACGTGGCAGGACATAGCAAATGGGCCAATATTCAGCACCGCAAGGGTCGCCAGGATGAAAAGCGCGGAAAGATCTGGACGCGCATCATCCGCGAGATCACGGTGGCGGCCCGCGCCGGTGGCGCGGATGTCAGCGCCAATCCGCGTCTGCGCCTGGCTATTGACAAGGCCAAGGCGGCCAATATGCCTGCCGACCGCGTCAAGTACAACGTGGACAAGGCCACCGGCTCACTAGATGGCGTGAGCTATGAGGAGATCCGCTATGAGGGCTACGGCATCGGCGGCGCGGCCATTGTGGTGGACACCATGACCGACAACAAGGTGCGCACCGTGGCCGAAGTGCGCCACGCTTTCAGCAAGCACGGCGGCAATATGGGCACGGAAGGCTCGGTGGTGTTTCAGTTCAAGCACTGTGGCCAGCTCATTTTTGCTCCCGGCACCAACGAAGACAAGCTGATGGAAGTGGCGCTGGAGGCCGGTGCCGACGACGTGGTGACGGATGACGATGGTGCCATTGAGGTGCTGACAGCCCCCGCTGATTACGAAGCCGTCAAGCAAGCGCTGGAAGCGGCCGGTTTCACGGCCGAAGTGGCCGGTGTGACCATGCGCGCTGAAAACACCATCGAGCTCTCTGGTGAGGATGCCGCGCGCATGCAACGGCTGCTGGACGTGCTGGAGGACCTGGATGACACCCAGGAGATTTACCACAACGCGGCTTTAGGAGATCTTGCGGGTCAGACCACTCGCGAAGCGATGTGCTCTGACCCCAACCGATTAATATGAGATTCATCTTCAAAACCAGCTACGCGCAGGACATCAACCTCGCCAAGCATGGCGGCCACGTCTTCTGGTACGGCGCCCTGGCGCTGCTGCTGGCGGCCGCGCCCTGGCTGTTTGCCGAATACTGGCTGGCCCAGCTGACGTTCATCCTGATCTATGCCATCGTCGGCCTCGGATTGATGCTGCTGGCCGGCTTCACCGGGCAGTTCTCGCTGGGCCACGCGGCTTTCCTG
>CAZDDK010000024.1:22949-23344 GCA_964504185.1 uncultured Rhodoferax sp.
AAAATTATGAATGTTCTTGTGATTGGTGGCGGTGGCCGTGAACATGCCATGGCCTGGAAGTTGGCGCAATCCCCGAAAGTTCAGCGGGTCTATGTGGCCCCCGGCAATGGGGGCACGGCGCTGGACAGCCGCCTGACCAACCTACCCATCACCGATGGGGTGGGATTGCGCGAATGGGCCCAGGCCAACAAGATCGGTTTGACCCTGGTGGGCCCCGAGGCCCCGCGGGCGGGGCTCATGAGACCTTGATGCTGATCTGCCGCGGCTTGGCCTCCTCCTTCTTGGGCAGCGTCAGGTGCAGGACGCCTTCCTTGAACTCGGCCTTGATCCTCTCGGTGTCGACCATCGACGGCAGCGTGAACGCGCAAATCCAGCCGCAAGTCATGGGCTATCTG
>CAZDDK010000025.1:0-17011 GCA_964504185.1 uncultured Rhodoferax sp.
TTGGGTACATGCGAGTGATCGATGCACTCCAGGGCGGTGAAGATATTGGATCTGTCATGTGTGAAATGGCAAACGCCCGACTACTGAGCCAAGCAAGTGCCGACGTTTTCAGTGGCGCTTTGGGCTGCATGATGGACACGTTCCAAAAAATCAAGAAGGCCGGATTGCCGGTGTCGACTCGGGCGGTCAAGGACCCCACACTGAACCGCTTTATGGCTCACAGCTACATAGGAATGTCAGTGGATTTCCTGCGCCTGTTGGATCAGCCCTGCGATGAAGGAACAGCACGCGAACTTGGCAATCGGCTTTGGTGCGTCTGTCAGGCTGTAAATAGGCACCGCAAAGCACTAAGCTGGAGATACGACACACCGGCCAAGGCTGCAAAGCCAGAACCGCAAGAGATTCGGATTGTTGCGATGCCCGACCGCAAGACTGAGACTGCCGTGCATCGCAATGCCGAGGATGAAATCGTGAGCACGATCCAAGTGCAATCCGATATCAAATGGCCCGAAACCTCTTAGCCATCCGATCCACAGTGCAGTAGTTCTTGCAATGAGGAAAAAGCCACGGCAGGCCCGCTACAACCCTCTGGCCAACCCAGTGCGGTGGGCCGTGATGGAGACCGACCACCGGGCACAGCTGGAGGAAACAAGCATCGCCGAGCTGATGGCCCTGGCGGCATTGGAATCTGCCACGGCGACTCGCCATGACATTCGGCGCATTGAATTCATGGTGAAGATTGCCAGGAAGCTGGGACGCGACGGTATTGGTCCTGAAGTGCTTCCACTGTGCACCCAAATACTGCGCTCTAACGAGCTGGACCCGATTCTCTTGCGAGAACTGCATGCTCTGCATGAGCAACAACGTGAAGCGGCAACTGCAGCCCAATATTTACGGGCAATGCATAGCCTCTAGTGGGCGAAGAAAATTGAGATTGGTGCGAGGGCGAAAAACCCCGGCAAGATGATTAACTTGTCGGGGTTTTCTTTTGAGGTTTTAGTGGTGCCTTTTGGTGTACATTTGCGGCTAGTGGAGTCTGGTTTGGGGCTGTTAATCCGTAGGTCCCTGGTTCGAGCCCAGGTCGAGGAGCCAAAACAGGCAAGGGTTTGCTGCTATTCATCGAGCAGCAAACCCTTTTCCTTTTGTGGCAGCGTAGCCAGCGGTACAGGGGTTTATTTCATGAACACGCAGCTGGGGCTATAGCGTTCGTTCACTGCCGTTGCGAACCGCATTCATGTGCAACCGCTGCATGTGCCAACGCCATTACCTCGATCGGGCTGCAGGTCTTCAAGCGATGGTCGCTCCACACTTGGCGCCAGTGTCGCGCGCCCGGCATGCCGTGGCGCAGGCCCAGCATGTGGCGGGCGATGTGGCTCCAGGGGGTGTCGTGGGCCGCTTGTTCGCGCACCATGTAGTCCACCATCTGCTGCTCCACCATCTCCCGTGTCAGCTCGGATGGCGTCTCGCCGTAAAAGGCGGCGTCCCAGTCCGCCAGCAACCAGGGGTTGTGGTAGGCCTCGCGCCCGACCATCACGCCGTCCACCGCGTGCAGTTGCTCGGCTACCAGCGCGTTGCTGGTGATGCCGCCGTTGATGATGATGGTCAGATCCGCAAAGTCACGCTTGAGGCGGTGCACCAGTTCGTAGCGCAGGGGCGGTACCTCGCGGTTTTCCTTCGGCGAAAGGCCCTTGAGCCAGGCATTGCGGGCATGGACGATGAATACCTTGCATCCGGCCAGGCTCACGGTGCCAATGAAATCGCGCACAAATTCGTAGCTCTCGGTCTTGTCGATGCCGATGCGGTGCTTGACCGTGACCGGCACGTCCACCCCATCGACCATGGCTTTGACGCAGTCGGCCACCAGCGGTGGCTCGGCCATCAGGCAGGCCCCAAACGCACCGCGTTGCACCCGCTCGCTGGGGCAGCCGCAGTTGAGATTGATCTCTTCATACCCCCACTGCTGGCCCAGCCTGGCGCAGTGTGCAAGGTCGGCCGGATCGCTGCCGCCCAATTGCAGGGCGACCGGGTGTTCTTCTGTGTTGTAGCGCAGGTGCCGCGCCACATCGCCGTGGACCAACGCGCCGGTGGTGACCATCTCGGTGTACAGCAAGGCCTTGCGACTGAGCAGACGGTGGAAGTAGCGGCAATGCCGATCGGTCCAGTCGAGCATCGGCGCGACGGACATGCGGTGCGGGCTAACCGCAAGGGGCGGGGTGGGGGTTTCGTACAACGGGGCTCTCACAATCTGCAACGCACCCAGAGCGTTTGGCTCTAGGGGCAACACCTACATTTCTGGCTGGCGTTAGCGGGTAAATTATCCCTCCTGCCCGACCACAACGCATCCCTGCGGCAATTGCGACGCTCCACCGCCATGTCCAAACTCTCACTCCTTGATCTTGGTTTTTTCATTGCCGAATCGCAGGCCAGCCCCAAGCATGTGGCAGGTCTGTTGATTTTTAAACGCCCGCCCCGTGCTGGTGCCGCCTTCGCAAAAAATCTGTACCGCGACTATCTGGCCGCCAGCGACGTTAAGCCGCCGTTCAACCGCATCATCCAGTTCTCGATGAATGCCCTGCCCCACTGGCAGGCCACAGACCGGGTGGACATGGGCCAGCATGTGTTCTTCCACACCATGCCCAAGGCGCACAATGACCGCAAGGCACTGTACGAACTGGTTTCGCAGTTGCACACCCCCATGCTGGACCGCAGCCGCCCTTTGTGGGAGGTGCACGTCATCGACGGCCTGCCGGACGGCCAATTTGCCCTCTACCAGAAGCTGCACCACGCCTACGCCGACGGCATGACCATGGCGCGCTGGACGGCCGAGTGCTACACCACCTCCCCCACGGACATGGAACTCACGCCGGTGTGGACGCAAAAACACGGCGGCAACAGAAGCCGCGCCAAGCAAGAGCTGCTCCAGCTCACCTGGCGCGAGGTCACCGGCAACACCCGCCGCTTCCTGGGCATAGGCCGCCTGGCAGCCATGCTGTTTCTGGAAAGCGTGAAGCTCACCAAAAACGCCATCGCCCTGCCCTTTGTGTCCAGCGCCCGCACGCCGCTGACGGGCCAGGTCACATCGGGGCGGCAGTTTGCCACCGCCGGCGTTTCCATGGACCGGGTCAACGCCATCCGCAGCCGCACCCGCTCCACACTGAACCACATTGCGCTCACCTGCCTGGACGGCGCGCTGCGCCGCTACCTGAACGACCAGGGCGTGGAACTGCGCCGCCCCATCACCATCCAGATGCCGGTCAACCTGCGCAAGGAAGGCGAAAAAACGTCGGGCAACAAGATCGGCATCATTCAGGTGGAGTTGTCCCCGCCCACGGACGACCCCTACGTGCGCCTGCGCAACATTGGCTACAGCCTGCGCAATGTGCGCACCATGGTGGACAGCGTGGCCCCCGAAGCCATTGAGTCCTACACCATCATCACCGGCCTGGTGGCGCAGATTGCGGAAATGCTCAAGCTCAGCAACAAAATGCCGCCCATGGGCAACACGCTGGTGTCCAACGTGCCCGGCCCCAAGGAACATCTCTACATTCGCGGCGCACGCATGGAGGAAATGCACCCCATCAGCACCCTGCCACCCAGCAATTTGCTGAACATCACACTGTTCAGCTATGCTGGCGTTTTGTACTTTGGACTGATCGCAACGGACGAGCTGCCCAACCTGGAACTGCTGGGCGATTACGTGCAGGAAGCCTTCACCGAACTGGAAAGTTCGGTGCGCGACGCCCACACCTGATTGCCCGACGTGGCCGCACGTTGCGACCGGACCCGTTTCACCACCATGCATCGCAACGAACACCCCCTGTTGTCACCCAGCCTGGGCAGCCACAAGACACTGACCAGCCTGCACTTTGGCCCAGCCGGAGGTGGCCCGGCGGTCTATATCCAGGCCAGCCTGCATGCCGAAGAGCTGCCCGGCATGCTGGTGGCCCACCACCTGCGGTCCCTGCTGGAAGCGGCCGACGCTGCGGGCCAGATCAGAGGGCCCATCACCTTGGTACCGGTGGCCAACCCGATCGGCCTGGCCCAGCGGGTAGACCACAAGGCCATGGGCCGGTTTGAGCTGGACTCGTCCGAAAACTTCAACCGCCATTACCCCGACCTGGCTGCCGCCATCTGGCCCGCCATTGAGTCACGGCTCGGTCCCGACCCATTGGCCAACCTGGCCACCGTGCGCCAGGCTCTTGGGGCCTATTTGTGCGATTGGACAGCGGCCACGGAACTGCAAAGCCTGCGCCGCGCACTGCTGCTGCTCGCCCACGGTGCGGACTACGTGCTGGACCTGCACTGCGACTGCGAAGCCGTCATGCACTTCTACACCGAAGAACCGTGTTGGCCGCAACTCGAACCCCTGACCCGCTTCCTGCAGTGCCAAGCCGTCTTGCTGGCCAAAAACTCCGGCAGTGGCCCCCTGGACGAATGCCTGTCCGGGTTGTGGTGGCGTCTGGCCGACAGGGTGGCCGCCGCAGGACACCATGCCCCCCTGCCCCAGGGTTGCTGCAGCACCACGGTGGAACTGCGCGGCGAAGCCGACGTGGCCCACCCACTGGCACAAGCGGATGCGCAGGCACTGTACGCCTGGTTGCAGCACATCGGTGCCATTGCCACACCCACCCCGCCCGAAGTGCCCACTGCGCGGTGCCAGGCCACGCCATTGGCGGGGTCGGAAACGCTGCGCAGCCCGGTCCCTGGCGTCGTCGTATTTGCCGCCCAGGTCGGCCAAACACTGCAGCCGGGGGACTTGGTCGCCGAAGTGATCGACCCACTGAGCGCGCACAGCCACCGCGTGGTGGCCGGTGTAGCGGGTGTTTTTTATGCCCGGATTCGCGAGCGCTACGTGCCAGCCGGTGGCGAACTGGGCAAAATCGCCGGCTCCACGGCCTTCAGAACCGGCGAACTGCTGGGTGCCTAAACACCATGACAACCACCCCACTCAAACTTCAGGTCAACAACATCCACAAGCGCTTCGGTGCCAACGAAGTGCTCAAGGGCGTGTCCCTGAGTGCGCTCGCCGGTGACGTCATCAGCATCATCGGAAGCTCGGGCTCCGGCAAAAGCACGTTTTTGCGGTGCATCAACCTGCTGGAAAAGCCCCACGAGGGACGCATCATCGTGGCGGGCGAAGAACTCCAGTTGGCCCCTCAACGCAATGGGGAACTGCACGCCACGGACCCACACCAACTGGCCCGCCTGCGCACCAAGCTGTCCATGGTGTTCCAGCATTTCAATTTGTGGGCCCACCAGACCGTGCTGCAAAACGTCATCGAAGCCCCGGTGCACGTGAAGCGCGTCCCCAGGGAAGAAGCCATCGCCACCGCCCGCAAATACCTGGCCCAGGTCGGCCTGGCGGGCAAGGAAGACGCCTACCCCGCCCATCTGAGCGGCGGCCAGCAACAGCGCGTGGCCATTGCCCGCGCCCTGGCCATGGAGCCGGAGGTGATGCTGTTTGACGAACCCACCAGCGCGCTGGACCCCGAACTGGTGACAGAGGTACTCAAGGTCATGCAGGGCCTGGCGCAGGAGGGCCGCACCATGGTGGTGGTCACCCATGAGATGGGCTTTGCCCGCGAGGTGTCCAAACACGTCGTCTTTCTGCACCAGGGCCGCATCGAAGAAGAAGGCCACCCCGCCCAGGTGCTGTCCAGCCCCAAGAGCGAGCGCCTGGCGCAGTTCTTGTCGGGCAGTCTCAAGTAGTGCGCATGCACTCGCAGTGAAATGGGCCTCCAGCCCGCTAAAACATTGAACAGATAGCTACAAAATCAAGAGCAAACAACCATGCTGTACTTTCTGCCCGCGCCGCTAAGAGGCACTTTAGCCACCCTGCTGATGGTGTTGAATGCACTGTTCTGGGTGCCCATCCTGCTGGTGGTTTCCGCGCTCAAACTGGTCCTGCCATTCAAGGCGGTGCGCCTGGCCATCGACCCCATCCTGCTGTCGATTGCCGAAGCCTGGATCTGGGGCAACAGCGCCTGGATGGGCCTGACCCAGCGCACCACCTGGGACGTGCAGGGCCTCGAAGGACTGGATGCACGCAGCTGGTACATGGTCAATAGCAACCACCAATCCTGGGTCGATATTCTGGTGCTGCAGCATCTGCTGAACCGGCGCATTCCGCTGCTCAAGTTCTTTCTGAAGCAGCAGCTGATCTGGGTGCCGGTGATGGGATTGGCATGGTGGGCGCTCGAATTCCCCTTCATGCGCCGCCACACCGAGGAATACCTCAAAAAACACCCCGAGATGCGCGGACGGGACCAGGAAACCACCCGCAAGGCCTGTGCCAAATATGCGCTGATTCCCACCAGCGTGATGAACTTTCTGGAGGGCACCCGTTTCACCAAAGCCAAGCACGCCAAGCAGCAGTCGCCCTACCGCCACCTGCTCAAGCCCAAGGCCGGTGGCATCGCCCTGGCGCTCAACGCCATGGGGACCAAGTTCCAGGCGATTCTGGACGTGACCATCGTCTACCCCGACGGAGCCCCCACTTTCACCGATTTTTTGCTGGGCAAGGTACGCCGCATCGTCGTGCGGGTGCGCAGCCTGCCCATCCCCCAGCACCTGATGCACGGCGACTATGCCCAGGACCCGGTTTTTCGCGAAGCGTTCTCGCAATGGGTGCAGCAACTTTGGCGCGACAAAGACTCGCAGATCACGGCCCTGCTACAAAGTTCTGAGCAAAATAGGCCAATAGCCCGCGTAGAATCTCAATAGTTTACTATAAAATAAGTAGCAAACTGCATGCTACTTGCGCAGCACGATGTGCAACAGGGCGCATGCGTCTGCGACGCCGGTCAGGCTGTGGGGCACCCCGCCCGCCAGGTACAGCATCTCACCGGCAGCCAACAGCTGGGTTGTCCCATTGCTAGTGAACTCAATGGAACCCTCCAGACACTGCACGGTGATGTCACCTGCCACTTTGTGGGCCGACATGGATTTGCCCTTGGGCAGCACCAGGCGGATGACCTCCAGCTCGTCCGTCTTGAAAATTGCCACGGTCTGTCGGTCGCTGGGCATGTTGGCGCAGGGCAGAACGCTCACCGCTTGACCCGAAACTGCATGTTGAATCGCCATGGTGTCACCTCCTGTAGGGGAATCTGTAGCTGCCGCTTGCACTATAGACCGGCTGGGGATGCTTGGGCAAACCCATTTCGCCAAAACGCCTTTCACCGGCCACCCGCGCTCTCCAGTTCAAACAGTGGCAGCTCGGCCCGGTGGCTCAGCCACACGCCGCCGCCCAGCGCCTGAAAACCCTGCGACAGCCCGCGCCGGTACAGCTGGGCGCGGTGGCGAAACAGGCGCGGGTCGGTCAGGGCCTCGTCAATGGTTTGGCGCTCGTAGTCTTCGCGCGTCACCGCCTCCACGTACAGCGCGCCCTGGCAGAGCAGTCCCAGGTTGTGCAGGGCTTTTTGCAGGTCAGCCGCGCTCAGGTAGGGCAGCACGCCCTGGCAAATGACCAGGTCAAACGGCTCGGTGGCCGAGAAGTCCACCACCGAGCCCCGCGTCCAGCCGTAGCGGGCACACAGGTAGTCGCTGTACTCCACGCCCTGGTAGCTGGCATAGGGGAAGTGCTGGGCCACCACATCGCGCCACAGGCCAATGCCACAGCCCACATCGAGCACCCGGCGCACCGGCACGCGCACGTACTTCAGGTAACTGCACACAAACGCACCCAACCGCTCCACATGCGCGGGGTCTGCCACGCTGGTCTTCTTGTCGAAGTAGTAGCGCTGGTAGTACGCCTCGTCAAACCACTGGTCACTTGCTGATTGCACGCCAAATCCTGAATACTGTTGTTGGGGTGAGTATGGCGCAGGACACTTATGCATGCACTGATGCGATAATGATGCTTTGATGCGATCGAGGTTACAACCATGCGAACCACCCTTTCTCTAGACGACGACGTATTTGCCGTAGCGCGCCAGCGTGCCCAGCGCGAACGCATCTCCCTGGGCGAAGCGGTGTCCCGCTACGTACGGGACGCCTTGCGTGCCGGTGCACAAGTACCCGCCGCGCCCGCTCCCATGCGCAGCAAATATTCCGTGCTTCCCGCGCGGAATGAAATCATCACCAGTGAGCATGTCCGCCACCTGATGGATCAAGAGGGGATTTGAACGTGGCAACCACTCGGCGGCTGCTACTGGACGTGAATGTGTGGATTGCGCTGCTGGACGATGCCCACGTCCACAACCTGGCCGCATTGGCTCTGTTTCAAAAGCCGCGCCTCAAAATCGCCACCTGCCCCTTGGTGGAGAACGGCGTTCTACGGATATTGAACCTACCCGGCTACAGCCAGCGCGGCCCGGCCGGATTTGAGATCGTACGCGCCAAGATGGCGCTGGCCTGTGCCGACGTGGACCACACCTTCTGGAGCGACGACATCAGCCTGCGCACCGACGGACTGGTGAACTGGGATCGCGTATTCAGCAACGGCCAAATCACCGACCTGTATCTGCTGGCGCTGGCCGTGGCCCATGACGGCGCGTTGGCGACCTTTGACCACCGCATTGCCTTGAATGCCGTGGCCCAGGCAGAGAAACACCACTTGTTGCTGTTGTAGGTCTACGCCTTTACCTTGAACGCCGGAATCTTTTCGGCCAGCCGCGCGCCCATCTCGGCACCCAGGGCCTGCAGACCGCTCAAGGGGCGGACCATGACCTCGAATTCAACGATTTGGCCGTCTTCGTTGAAGCGGATCAGGTCGATGCCCTTGAGCTGCTTGTCGCCCACCCGGGCGCTGAACTCCAGCACGACGTTCAGGCCGTCGTCGGATGCCAGCTGGCGGTGGTAGGTAAAGTCTTCAAACACCTGGATCACGGTGGACAACACCAGAATCAGCGCCGCCGCCGGCTGGTAGGGGTGAATCGCCATGGGCGAGCGGAACACGGCGTCGGGGTGGACGATGCGGGCCAGGGCGGACAGGTCACGCCTGGCGACCATGTCGTGCCAGGTGGCCAGGGACGCAGCGACGGCCGGGTGCAGGTGGCTGGGTGCTTGTTGCATGGATGTTTCCTCGTTTAGATGGTGGCACCCAGGGTGGTGCCCTGGTGGATGGCGCGCTTGGCGTCCAGTTCGGCGGCCACATCGGCACCGCCAATCAGGTGCACGGTGCAGCCGGCGGCCTGCAGGTCGGCCAGCAACTCGCGCTGGGGCTCCTGGCCTGCGCACAGCACCACGTTGTCCACGGGCAGCACATGCTCCTCCTGGCCCACGCGGATGTGCAGGCCCGCGTCGTCAATCTTCTGGTACTGCACGCCGGGGGTCATGCCGACGCGGCGGGCCTTGAGCCCCGTGCGGTGGATCCAGCCCGTGGTCTTGCCCAACTGGTCGCCCACCTTGCTCTCCTTGCGCTGCAGCAGATGCACCTTGCGCGGTGCAGCCTCCACATGCGCAGGTGTCAGGCCGCCCACATTGGCGTAGGTGGTGTCGATACCCCACTCGGCATAGAACTTGGGGGCATCCAGGCTGGGGCTGGTACCGCTGTGGGTGAGGAATTCGGACACGTCAAAGCCAATGCCCCCCGCGCCGACCACGGCCACGTTTGTGCCCACCGGCTTGCCGTCGCGCAGCACGTCCAGATAGCCCAACACCTTGGGGTGGTGCACGCCTTCGATCTCGGGGGTGCGCGGTGTCACGCCAGTGGCCAGCACGATTGCGTCAAAGCCTGCGGCCTTGAGCGCATCGGCACTGACGCGGGTGTTGAGCGACAGCTTCACGCCTGTCAACTTCAACTGGCGGTCAAAGTAGCGCAGCGTCTCGTAGAACTCTTCCTTGCCCGGCACCTTCTTGGCGATGTTGAACTGGCCACCGATCTCGCTGGCCGCATCGAACAATTCCACCGCATGGCCGCGCTGCGCCGCCGTGACGGAAAACGCCAGCCCCGCTGGCCCGGCACCCACCACGGCAATGCGCTTGGGTTGGGCGCTGGGGGCAATCACCAGCTCGGTCTCATGGCAGGCACGCGGGTTCACCAGGCACGAAGTGATCTTGCCTCCAAAGGTGTGGTCCAGGCAGGCCTGGTTGCAGGCTATGCAGGTGTTAATCTCGTCGGCACGGCCCTGGGCCGCCTTGCGCACAAACTCGGGGTCGGCCAGGAAGGGGCGCGCCATGGACACCATGTTGCAAAAGCCGTCGCGCAGCAGTTGCTCGGCCACCTCGGGCGTGTTGATGCGGTTGGTGGCCACCAGCGGGATCTTCACCGAGCCCATCAGCCGCTGCGTGACCCAGGCATAGGCCGCGCGCGGCACCTTGGTGGCGATGGTGGGAATGCGCGCCTCGTGCCAGCCAATGCCGGTGTTGAGGATGGTGGCACCAGCCGCCTCAATGGCCTGGGCCAGTTGCACCACCTCGTCCAGCGTAGAGCCGCCCTCCACCAGGTCCAGCGCGGACAGGCGGTAGATGATGATGAAGTTGGTGCCGACCTTTTCGCGTACCCGGCGCACGATCTCCACGGGCAAGCGGATGCGGTTGGTATAAGCGCCGCCCCAGGCGTCGTCACGGTGGTTGGTGCGCGCGGCGATGAATTCGTTGATCAGGTAGCCTTCGGACCCCATGATCTCCACACCGTCATAACCCGCGGATTGGGCCAGCGCGGCACAGCGCACAAAGTCCTCCACCGTTTGCTCCACTTCGTCGGTGGTGAGCGCGTGCGGCGTGAACGGGTTGATGGGTGCCTGCAGCGCGCTGGGCGCCACCAGGTCCTTCTGGTAGGAGTAGCGGCCAAAGTGCAGGATCTGCATGGCGATCTTGCCCCCCGCCTGGTGCACGGCATCGGTCACCACGCGGTGGTGGGCAGCCTCGGCATCGGTCGTCAACATGGCACCGCCCTTCATGGGCCGACCGCGCTCATTGGGGGCGATGCCGCCGGTCACGATCAGGCCCACGCCGCCCCGGGCGCGCTCGGCGTAGAAGGCCGCCATGCGCGCAAAGCCGTTGGGCACCTCTTCCAGGCCCACGTGCATGGAGCCCATCAGGACCCGGTTCTTGAGGGTAGTGAAGCCCAGGTCGAGGGGCGCGAGCAGATGGGGATAGGGGGTCGCGGCAGCGGTCATGAGAATTCCTTTATGCAACTGGTTGCACAATTCTACGCAGATGTTTGCCGTCTTTGCAACTGGTTGCATAAAATGGGGCATGTCCCTCCCCCACGCGCTCATCACCGCCCTGGTCGAACAGCCCTCTTCCGGCTCCGACCTGGCCAGCCGCTTCGACCGCTCCATTGGCTACTTCTGGCACGCCACGCACCAACAGATCTACCGCGAACTGGGCCGTCTGGAAGAATCCGGCTGGGTGGAGTCGCTCCCGCCCGAGAGCGGACGCGGGCGCAAGCGCGTTTACCGCGTGCTGCCCGCCGGGCGCAAGGAACTCAAGCGCTGGGTGGCCGAGCAGCAAGACCCCCAGGTCATGCGCAACGAACTGATGGTGCGCCTGCGCGCCGAAGCCGTGATCGGCCCCACCGGCCTGGCCAAGGACATCCGCCGCCGCCTGGAGTTGCACCAGGAGAAGTTGGCGCTGTACCAAGCGATTGAGGCGCGTGACTTTGCCAGCGTGGAGAACGGCAGCTCCAAGAAACAACGGTTGCAGCACCTGGTGCTGAGCGCGGGGATTCTGCAGGAAACGCAGTGGATTGCGTTTTCGCAAGAAGCGTTGGGGATACTGGAAACACCAGACGCCCGACCGGTTTGGCCTGCGGCGCAGTGAACACGGATGCAACACATCCCCCATTTATGGGAGGCGCGTTACGGGGGTTTGCGAAACAATCGCGGCATGCACCTACTCCGTCTTCTACCCCTGGTCGCGTTGATTGCCGTGGTTGCCTGCGGCGGGTCTTCCGGACCGCCCATCGAGGAGGCCAACGCCAAGGAAGCGGAGGCCATCGCGCTGGCATCCCCAACGCCTTGCGCCTCAGACAACCAATGCGGCATGCTCGTGTTCCTGCCACCCGTTGGCGGCTGTGGATGCCCCAGCAATTATGTGGCCTACTCGTTAATGGCTCCGTCGGCACCCGCGGCCAGCGTTGCCGCTGCAGAGCAACGGGAGTTGGCTTCCTTGGCCCAGCGCTATCAAAAGCAGATTGGTATTTGCGGATGCGCCGCTCCCCGTCCGCCGGTTTGCGATGCTACGCAAAGTTGTCAGCTTGTTCCGCTGCGTTGACTGTGGGCGTCAGGTGTGTTTGAAAAAGACTAGCCGTTAGCCCCCGTCAATGCTTGCTGTAAAGCTATGATTTGTGTAGCTAATTCAGAGTGACCTGGCAGGGGCTCCCGGCGCAAGCATGTGGAGTGCAATACGGTGATTACGGTGATTGTCCGTTACAGGCTGCCGGATATGACTGTGCTCGTCTGGCGGTGGGTGGGGGTCGGCTTTCCGGTGCGAGGCTCGCTGGGTGTCGCGCCGCCCTCCATCTCGACCGTGGCCCGCGCAAAGTGGGCATTCTGACGAAACTGGGCTGACACGGCACCAGGCAGGTGTGCCAATAGAATCAGCCGCAACTTCAGGTGCCCCTCCTCATGAAAAACAAAATTCCTTTGGCGTTTTTGACTTTGTTTTTGCTTGCACCGCCCGGTTGGGCGGGTGAGCGCGGGTATTTCGGCTTTGCCCTCACCGTGGAAGGCGAGGGCAAGTTCTGGAACCCGACCTTGCGGTCGGTCAGGATCAAAGAGGTCTCACCTGCCTCGCCAGCGGCGCTGGCAGGCATGGTTTCGGGGGACGAAATTCTGGAAGTTGCTGGCAAGCCGGTGCCGGGCGCAAAAGGCAACGACCTGAAGACCGACGTGGAAAAAGAAGTGGGGCAAGCGCTGACCCTGAAAATTCGGCGTGCCAGCGGGGAAGTAGTTGCCGTCGTTCTGGTGGCTGCTTCTAAAACCTGGTAGCACCGCCCCGTGGGGCAAGCTTGTTATGCTATTAAATAAATAGCTAACAAGTGAATAAATACGCGGGCTAGAGCCATATTTCATCAATAACTATAGGGCAGTGCGAGCGCACCGACGGACACCGGGGCCAGCTTAAAGACTGCCACCGCACCCACCAACTCCTGGGACTGTGACTTCAGGCTGCTGGCGGCAGCTGCCATTTGCTCCACCAGCGCGGCGTTTTGCTGCGTGGCCTGGTCCATCTGGGCCACTGCCTCACTGATCTGGGCCACACCCTGGCTTTGCGCGTGGCTGGCGGCGCTGATTTCTCCCATGATGTCGGTCACCCGCTGGATGCTGCCCACCACCTCGGTCATGGTGACGCCCGCCTGGTCCACCAGGGCACTGCCATGCTCGACCCGCTCGACGCTGGCATTGATAAGTTGTTTAATTTCTTTAGCCGCCTCGGCCGACCTCCCGGCCAAGGACCGCACCTCGCTGGCCACCACGGCAAATCCACGGCCCTGCTCCCCTGCCCTGGCCGCCTCGACGGCGGCGTTGAGGGCCAGGATGTTGGTCTGGAAGGCAATACCGTCGATGACGCTGATGATGTCCGATATCTTTCGACTGGATTCGTTGATGCCCTTCATGGTCTCCACCACTTGGGTCACCACCTCACCACCCTTGACGGCCACCGTGCTGGCGTTCATAGCCAGTTGGTTGGCCTGGCGGGCGCTGTCGGCATTCTGTTTGACGGTAGAGCTGAGCTCTTCCATACTGGAGGCGGTTTTCTCCAGCGCGCTGGCCTGCTGCTCGGTGCGCGCGCTCAGGTCCTGGTTGCCCTGGGCGATTTCGGCACTAGCAGTGGCAACGCCTTCGGAACCGTTGCGCACATTGGTCACCACTTGGGTCAGGTTATCCTGCATGGCCTTGAGCTGCGCCATCAAGCTGGTGCTGTCCCCGTTTTTGAGGTACAACGACGTCGTAAGGTCGCCCGCACCAACACTCTGCGCCAGTAACGCAGCTTCCGATGGCTCGGCCCCCAACTGGCCGGTAATGGTGCGCAGTGTCACTCCGCCAAACAGTGCGGCAAACACGAGCCCACCAACGATAAAAACAAGTGAAACCAACTTGAACGTGCCATAACGTGCCGAGGCGTCGTTGAACTCCCGCTTGGCTCCTTCCACCTGCAACTGGCTCAGTGCATCAATACCCTTTTTGACCGGCGCATACAAAGGCGGAATCTTGTTGACCAGAATGTTTTGGCCCTCGATCACATCATTGGCGCGCAGGGCAGCCAGCGCGGGTTGCAGACCTTCTTCGAATTTCTGGCGATCTTCTACAAAGGCCTTCGCAAGCCTTTGCTCTTCATCCGATAGCTTGATAGCGGTGTAGGCTGACCACAATTTGGAGATGGCCGCGATATTCGCGTCCACCGTTGCAGTGCTAGCCGAAATGACTTCTGGGGTGGGGGTGATCAGCGCCGCGGACAACGCAAGTTGGTTGCTGATCAACTTGGAGCTAATTTCACCCAATTGCCCGGCAGGGACGGTTCGGTCCTCATATACGGTGCGCAAGGCCTGGTTGGTCACCCCTAAGCCATAGAGCCCCATGCTCCCAACAACAAGTAACAAAGCGGACAAAATGCCACCCAGCAACGCCAGACGCGTAAAAATTCTCACGGTGTTGTCTCCTTTTACCCTTGTACTGCGACCATCGTCGGGTAATTGATCGGCGACGTCAATAGGTAAAAACAGGCTGGGTGCGAGCCTGGATGGGGCCGCTAAACGGGCAGCTGCAAGTAGTGCTGGGTCAGTGCAGTGAAGGCTTCAACCTCGGGGTTGACACCGGTCTCCTGCAACAAAATATTTCCCACTTCGTGCGCAAGACTGGCTGCGAGGCGCGCGTCCAGAAACAACAAGCGTGAACGGCGCGCCAACATATCTTCCACCGTGATGGCGTACTCATAGCGCGCTGCAAAACGCACCATGCCCTCGGTCAGGCCATCGCACAACATCCTGTCTGAACCTGGCATGGCCTGCACCGCACTCTGCTCGTCACCGTAAGAGTGCAATCCGGGTGCCAGACAAATGGACCGTATCTGCGCTGCAGGCATACCGGCGCCCACCAGTTTGAGATGGGTGGTGACGCCTTTGGCGCGCCGCTCTAGCAAGGACTTGTCCGCACAGGCGTCCAATACGTCTTCGGCCATGGCGCGGTAGGTGGTCCACTTGCCACCGGTCACGGTCACCATGCCGCTGCGGCTGACCATGACCGTGTGTTCGCGGCTGATGCCCTTGGTGTTGTCGCCATCATCATCTTGTGGTTTGACCAGGGGGCGTAGGCCCACCCACACGCTTTTCACGTCGGCGCGGGTGGGCGCCTTGCGTAAGTAACGTGCCGACTCGTTGAGGATAAAGTCCACCTCCTCCTTGAACGGCAAGGGCTCGCGTGCCAGGTCGTTACGGGGTGTGTCGGTCGTCCCCAGAATAACCTTGCCCAACCACGGCACGGCAAACAGCACACGTCCATCGGCCGTCTTGGGCACCATCAGGGCCACATCACTGTCCAGGAACGACCGGTCCACCACAATGTGCACACCCTGGCTGGGTGTGACCATGGGTTTGGTCGCGCGTTTGCTGCTGGCACCACTGGCGGCGCCGTCCTTTTGGCGCAGCTCGTCCACCCAGACGCCAGTGGCATTCACCACGCAACGGGTTTTGATGGTGTATTGCGTGCCCGTCAAAGTGTCTTCACACACCAGGCCAGACACCTTACTGTCGTCATAGGTCAAATGGGCAGCACGGCAGTAGTTCACCAACAGCGCGCCGCGCGATGCGGCGGTGCGGGCCAAGGCCATAGCCAGCTTGGCGTCGTTGAACTGGCCATCCCAGTATTTGACTCCGCCCTGCAGACCCTGCGGCAGTGCAGTGGGCAGGAATTTAAGCGTTTGGTCGCGATTCAAAAATTCGGTCTTGCCCAGGCCGGCTTTGCCTGCCAAGGCGTCGTACATCTTGAGCCCTATGCCGTAAAACGGTGTCTCCCACCATTTGTAGGACGGCATGATGAACGGCAAGGGTTGCGCCAGATGTGGCGCGTTGTTCAGCAGTGTGGTGCGCTCGTGCAGCGCCTCGCGCACCAGTGAAATATTGCCCTGGGCCAGGTAACGCACACCACCGTGCACCAGCTTGGTGGCACGGGAGGACGTGCCTTTGGCAAAGTCATGTGATTCGACCAGGACAACTTTGAATCCTCGGACCGCGGCGTCCAGCGCGACGCCCAGACCGGTCGCACCACCGCCGACGATGGCAATGTCATAGGACTGCGCATGTGCCAGTTGGGCCATTAGCGCGTCGCGCTGCGTCAATTGGGGCTGCATATGTGTGGGCATAGGCTATAGATTAGAAAAAAGGCCGTGTGGCAGATGTGCGCACACGGCCAACTTTTAGAGCTTGGAGACTTCGGTTGGACGCTTTAACGCGTTTTGCCGTTCTTCCATGCTGTCAGCAGCGTGTTGTAGCCAATGGTTTCACCCTTTGGCTTTTCGTTGGCCAGCTTGGCCCACGGCGCGCCCTTGTCACTCAGCCACTTGGATGGATCCTGCTTGGCATTGAGCTTGGGTGGGCACACGGCCATGCCGGCGCGCTCCAGGCGACCCATCACGTCATCCATCTCATTAGCCAGGTTGTCCATGGCTTGCTGGGGTGTCTTCTCACCGGTCACGGCCACGGCCACGTTCTTCCACCACAGCTGTGCCAGCTTGGGGTAGTCAGGCACGTTGTTGCCGGTCGGTGTCCAGGCCACGCGGGCTGGGCTGCGGTAAAACTCCACCAGACCACCCAATTTGGGTGCCATAGCGGTCATAGCGCTGGACTTGATGTCGCTCTCGCGGATTGGTGTCAGGCCCACGGTCGTCTTCTTCAGCGATGTGGTCTTGGCGGTCACAAACTGCGCGTACAACCAGGCGGCTGCCACCTTGTCGGCGTTGTGGTCCTTGAAGAAGGTCCACGAGCCCACGTCCTGGTAGCCGTTTTGCATGCCTTGTTTCCAGTACGGGCCGTTGGGGCCGGGTGCCATGCGCCACTTGGGTGTGCCATCGGCATTCACCACCGGCAGGCCAGGCTTGACCATGTCGGCCGTAAACGCGGTGTACCAGA
>CAZDDK010000025.1:17021-17522 GCA_964504185.1 uncultured Rhodoferax sp.
GCACGGGGCCGGCTTCACCGAAGGTCATGCCGATGGCTTCCTTGGGTGAGTACTTCTTCATCCAGTCGATGTACTTGGTCAGCGCATACACAGCAGCCGGTGAATTGGTTGCACCACCGCGGGCCACGGATGCACCTTGGGGTGTGCAACCATCGGCCGAGGCGCGGATACCCCACTCGTCAACCGGCTTGCCATTGGGGATGCCAATGTCGGCAGAGCCGGCCATGGACAACCATGCATCGGTGAAGCGCCAGCCCAGGGAGGGGTCTTTTTTGCCGTAGTCCATGTGGCCATAGATCGGCTTGCCGTCGATATTCTTCACGTCATTGGTAAAGAACTCGGCGATGTCTTCGTAAGCGCTCCAGTTCAATGGCACGCCCAGGTCGTAGCCATACTTGGCCTTGAACTTGTCTTTCAGGTCCTGGCGGTCAAACAGGTCGGCACGGAACCAGTACAGGTTGGCAAACTGCTGGTCAGGCAACTGGTACAACTTGCCATCGG
>CAZDDK010000025.1:17532-23231 GCA_964504185.1 uncultured Rhodoferax sp.
GCCGGTAGTGAAACTGGTACCGATAAAATCTTTGATGTCCAGTCCTGGGTTGGTCCACTCTTTGCCGGCACCTGCCATGTAGTCGGTCAGGTTCAGAATCTTGCCGTAGCGGTAGTGGGTACCGATCAGGTCGGAGTCGGTGATCCAGCCGTCATAGATGGACTTGCCAGACTGCATGGAGGTCTGCAGCTTTTCGACCACATCGCCTTCACCGATCAGGTCATGCTTGACCTTGATGCCGGTGATTTCTTCAAAGGCCTTGGCCAAGGTCTTGGACTCGTACTCGTGGGTGGTGATGGTTTCCGACACTACGGAAATCTCTTTCACTCCCTTGGTCTTGAGCTTGGCTGCGGCGTCGATGAACCACTTTAACTCGGCCGCTTGCTGGGTCTTGGAGAGGGTTGACGGCTGGAACTCGCTGTCAATCCATTTTTTGGCGGCGGCTTCGTCAGCCCAGCCTTGGCTAGCCATGGCACAGGCGGCTGCCACTGCCAATACGGAATACCTCAATTTCATCGTCAATCTCCTCAGATCTAATAAACCCCTGTTTGCAAGGCTGTCACGGCTCCAGGGGGGAAACAAGCCGATCCTTGATCCAGAAAAAAATGAATGTCAGCCTTTGCGCATGATCAGGGCGAGCAAGACCATAGACAGCACAAAGCTGATCCAGATAGAGGGCTCGGCCTCCAGGCTCATCCAAGTCACCAGCTTTCCGCTTACACCCACAAAGCCCAGGTTCACATAGGCCGCAGAAAGCAGGCCGATAAAGAGTCGGTCACCCCGGGTGGTCTCCATGGGGAGAAAGCCTTTGCGCAGCGTGGTGGGAGACTTCACTTCCCACACCGTCATGCCCACCAGCATCAGCACAATGCAAGAGAAGAACACCGCGACGGGGGTGGTCCATGCCATCCATTCAAACATCGTGAACTCCTGTGTTACACGCGACCCATCGCAAAACCTTTAGCGATGTAGTTGCGAACAAACCAAATAACAATGGCGCCGGGAACAATGGTCAGCACCCCAGCCGCAGCCAACGTGGCCCAGTCCATGCCCGAGGCCGATACGGTGCGGGTCATCGTGGCGGCAATGGGCTTGGCGTTCACGCTGGTCAAGGTGCGGGCCAGCAACAACTCGACCCAGCTGAACATGAAGCAGAAGAAGGCCGCCACCCCCACACCGGCCTTGATCAGTGGCAGGAAAATTTGCACAAAGAAGCGGGGAAACGAATACCCGTCGATGTAGGCGGTCTCGTCGATCTCGCGCGGAATGCCGCTCATGAAACCTTCCAGAATCCACACCGCCAGCGGCACGTTGAACAGCAGGTGCGCCAGAGCCACGGCGATGTGGGTGTCCATCAGGCCCACGGACGTGTAGAGCTGGAAAAACGGCAGCAAAAACACGGCGGGGGGTGTCATGCGGTTGGTCAGCAACCAGAAGAACACATGCTTGTCACCCAGAAAGCTGTAGCGCGAGAACGCATAGGCAGCCGGCAGCGCAACGGTCAGCGCAATGACGGTGTTGATGCCCACATAGATCAGGCTGTTGATGTAGCCCGAGTACCAGGCCGGGTCGGTCAGGATGGTCTTGTAGTTGTCCCAGGTAAATTGCTGCGGGAACAACGAGAACCCGGCCAGGATTTCATTGTTGGTCTTGAAGGACATGTTGACCATCCAATAGATGGGCAACAGGGCAAACACCACATAGGCGATCATGAACAGCGATCGCTTCTGGAATTTAGGCTTAGTCATGGCCGCCCTCCTTTTCCTGGGTGCCCACGCGCTGCATCCAGTTATACAAAATGAAACACATCAGCAGGATGATCAGGAAGTAGATCAACGAGAACGCGGCAGCAGGACCCAGGTCAAACTGGCCCACAGCCTTTTGTGTGAGGAACTGCGACAGGAATGTGGTCGAGTTACCCGGCCCTCCCCCGGTCAGCACAAAGGGTTCGGTGTAGATCATGAAACTGTCCATGAAGCGCAGCAGTACGGCAATCATCAGCACACCCCGCATCTTGGGCAGCTGCACATACCGGAAGACGTCCCACTTGCTGGCGCCATCAATGCTGGCGGCCTGGTAGTAGGCATCGGGTATGGAGCGCAAACCGGCATAACCCAGCAAGGCAACCAAGGGCGTCCAGTGCCAGACGTCCATCAACAACACCGTGAGCCAGGCATGCACCGGGTTGCCGGTGTAACTGAAGTCAATACCCATTCCCAGAAGCGCCGCCCCCATCAGCCCGATATCCGTTCGGCCAAAGATCTGCCAGATGGTGCCCACCACGTTCCATGGAATCAGCAGCGAGAGCGACACAATCACCAGCGCGGCGGATGATTTCCATCCGTGTGTCGGCATGGCCAGGGCCAGCAAAATGCCCAAAGGCAGCTCGACCGCCAGCACGGCAAACGAGTAGGTGATCTGCCGCCACAGGGCGCCGTGCAATTCTTCGTCGCGCATGATGGCCGCAAACCATTCGGTGCCGACAAAAACCCTGCGCTCGGGCGAGATGATGTCCTGCACCGAATAGTTGACAACCACCATCAGCGGCAGCACCGCCGAGAAGGCGACGCAGATCAGCATGGGCAGGATCAGGAACCAGGCCTTCTGGTTCACTGGTTTGGTGGTGGTGCTCATGCCACGATCTCCTCATTCTTGTAAACGCAGGTGTGGTCACCCAGCACCTTGAGCCAGACAATGTCGCCAGCCGCGAGTTGGGCCGCGTCTGTGGACAGGCGGGCCTTTACGGTGATGCCGGCAAAATCTGCACTCAACATGACATGGGTGCCCACGTCTTGCACGCGTGACACGGTCATCGCCAGCGCACCGTCGGTTTGTGCAGGCACCAGGGTCAAATACTCTGGCCGTATGCCCAGTTTGATGTCGCCCACCGGAAGGGAGCGACCAGCTGGCAAGGCCAGTGTGTTGCCAGCCACCTGCACACCCTGGTCATTCACCTGCCCGGCCAGAAAATTCATCCCCGGGGAACCAATGAAATGGCCCACGAAGGTATGGCTGGGGCGCTCGAACAAATCGGCTGGCGAACCCACCTGCACCGCACGGCCGCGTGTCATCACCACCACCTGGTCGGCAAAGGTCAAAGCCTCCACCTGGTCGTGGGTTACATAGATCAAGGTGAGCTTGAGCTCATGGTGAATTTGCTTGAGCTTGCGCCGCAACTGCCACTTGAGGTGCGGGTCGATCACGGTCAGCGGTTCGTCAAACAACACCGCCGATACGTCGGGGCGCACCAGGCCCCGGCCCAGGGAAATCTTTTGTTTTGCGTCCGCGGCCAAACCAGCTGCGCGCTGGTTCAGCTGGCCGCTCATTTCCAGCATCTCGGCAATCTCGCCCACCCGCTTGTTGATCTGGTCCTGGGGTATCTTGCGGTTGCGCAAGGGGAAGGCCAGGTTTTCGGCCACGGTCATGGTGTCGTAAATCACCGGAAACTGGAACACCTGGGCAATATTGCGCTGCTGGGGCGACGCGTGGGTCACATCACGTCCATCAAACAACACCGTGCCCTGCGACGGGGTCACCAGACCGGACATGATATTGAGCAAGGTGGTCTTGCCACAGCCAGACGGACCCAGCAGCGCATAGGCGCCACCGTCGTCGAATGTCATCTTCAGCGGCAGCAACGCGTAATCGCTGTCCTGCTTGGGATTGGGCCGGTAGGCATGGGCCATGTCGAGTTCTATACGTGCCATATCAACGTCCTCCGCCGCGCACGGGCGCCAGCACCAGCATGCCCTGGGCATCAAACACATAAACCTGTGCGGGGTTGAAATACAGGGTGACCTGGGCACCCAGCTCAAAGTGGTGCACACCGGTGAGCTGAGCCACCAGTTCGCCCACCAGGGTGTGCACGTGCACAAAGGTGTCGGAGCCCGAAATCTCGGCCAGCTCCACCTTGCCAGGCAGTGCTACGTCGCGCGGCTGGGCCTGCACGCGCACCGCACTTGCGCGCATACCCTCTGTCAACTTGGGTGTCGCTTTAGAGGCCAGCCCCAGCGCCAACAGCGGCCCGCCCTCCAGTTGCACACCTTCGGGGGTTGCCATGGCAGACAACAGATTCATAGGGGGGTCACTAAAGGCGCGCGCCACCCGCAAGGATGCCGGCTTGTGGAAGACCTCGGCCGTGGGGCCGTATTGCAGCAACTCGCCCTCGTCCAGCACGGCGGTGTAGCCGCCTAGCAGCAGGGCTTCACCTGGCTCGGTGGTGGCGTACACCACGGTGGAGTTGCCCGCTGCAAACAGCGCAGTCAATTCGTCACGCAACTCTTCGCGCAACTTGTAGTCCAGGTTCACCAGCGGCTCATCCAGCAACATCAGCGGCGCACCCTTGGCCAATGCACGGGCCAAAGCCACGCGCTGCTGCTGCCCGCCGGAGAGTTCGGCCGGCAGCCTGTCCAGGAACATTTCAATGTGCAATTTTTCGGCCAGCTCGCGCACACGCTGGTCCACATTTTTTTCGCCGCGCAGCTTCAGGGGTGATGCGATGTTGTCGCGCACCTTGAGTGAGGGGTAGTTGATGAACTGCTGGTAGACCATGGCCACATTGCGGTCGCGCACGGGCACACCCACTACATCGCGCCCGTCCACCATCACGCGGCCGGAAGTGGGGACATCCAGCCCGGCCATGATGCGCATCAGGCTGGTTTTGCCGGCCTGGGTTGCACCCAACAACACGGTGACTGCGCCGCTGCGGGGTGCAATGTTCATGTTGTGCAACCAGGTCTGCGGGCCCACTTTTTTGTTGATGCCTTCAAGGGTCAACTGCATCACGCCACCTTTTCTTTGTGTTTTCGTCTGAATTCGAATTCAGCGATTGTTATTCTTTTGCTTTCGTTCTTTATCGGTATTTACCCTAGTTTGGTTCGTTTTTATTCGAATTAAGATACCGACCCATGACGTGATCCGCCAAAGGAACATAAATGAATCGACACCCCAGATTGTTTGAATTACTGGCCTACGTGCAAACCCACGGCACGGTTTCCGTGGAGCAGTTGGCCGACACACTGGGTGTGACCTTGCAAACCGTACGCCGCGACGTGCAGCGCCTGGCCGACGAGGGCCTGCTGGCGCGTTTCCACGGTGGTGTGCGGGTGCCCAGCTCCACCATCGAAAACATTGCCCACAAACAGCGCGAGGACCTCAACGCCGAAGGCAAGGTGCGCATCGCCCGCGATGTGGCCGCTGCCGTGCCAAACGACTGTTCCTTGATCCTGAACATTGGCACCACGACCGAGGCCATTGCCCGGGCCCTGCTCAACCACACGGGCCTGCGTGTCATCACCAACAACCTGAACGTGGCCAGCATCCTGAGCGCCAATGCCAACAGCGAAGTGATCGTGGTCGGCGGTGTGGTGCGGGGTTGGGACCAGGGCATCGTGGGTGAAGCCGCGGTGGACTTCATCCGCCAGTTCAAGGTAGACATTGCGCTGATCGGCATTTCGGGCATTGAGGCAGACGGCACCTTGCGCGACTTTGATTTCCGCGAGGTCAAGGTGTCGCAAACCATCATCGCGCATGCGCGCGAGGTCTGGGTCGCCGCCGACAGCAGCAAGTTCAACCGCCCCGCCATGGTGGAAGTGGCCAAGCTGTCCCAAATCGACCGTTTGTTCACCGACGCCACACCGCCCGACCCCTTTCCCGATCTGCTCGCGGACGCACAAGTCCGCTATACCGTAGCATCCGGA
>CAZDDK010000026.1:0-23090 GCA_964504185.1 uncultured Rhodoferax sp.
CACAGGTCCAGCGCGCAGTTCAGCGCCGTCTGGCCGCCCATGGTCGGCAGCACGGCGTCGGGGCGTTCCTTGGCGATGATCTTCTCCACCGTCTGCCAGGTGATGGGCTCAATGTAGGTCACGTCCGCCGTGGCGGGGTCGGTCATGATCGTGGCCGGGTTGCTGTTGATCAGGATGACCTTGTAACCCTCTTCGCGCAGCGCCTTGCAGGCCTGCACGCCGGAGTAGTCGAACTCGCAGGCCTGGCCAATGATGATGGGGCCAGCGCCGATGATGAGGATGCTTTGGATGTCGGTACGTTTTGGCATTTCTTCTTCTCTGCTCTTTACTTTCTCAATCAATCAATTCGGGCTGGTTGCTCAATTCAGGCTCGCGGTGGCCAGCTTGGCACCAAACCACAAAAACAGTCCACCCACCGCGCTCGACAGTGCGCCAGACAAGCGCTTGCGGGCGCGGAACAGCTGGGCCAGGCGAGCACCGGCAAAAATCAGCGCGGACAAATACAAGGCACTGAAGACCATGACGATGGTGCTCAGTATGAGGAACGGCACGGCGGGTGTCTCGTAAGACGGGTCAATGAACTGCACAAAAAACGACAGCAAAAACAATATCGCTTTTGGGTTCAGCAGGCTGATGACCAGTGCCCGCTTGAACGGGTGCTCCAGATTGGCCGTTGCCTCCGTAGTCGCCTGCGCCTCGGGCGCATCCGCGCTACGCCATTTCTGGATCGCAGCCCAGACCAGGTTCACGCCCAGCCATGCCAGGTAGGCGGCACCGGCGTATTTGACGACCATGAACAACGCAGGGTTGCCACGCAGCAGGCTGGCTGCCCCCAGCGCGGTCAGCATGAGCAAAACTGTGTCACCAACGAACACACCCATTGCACCCTGGTAACCGGCCTTGACGCCACGCGCCGTAGCCACCGACAGAACGAACAGCGAGTTGGGGCCGGGCAGCAAAATAATGCCAATCGCCCCCACTACGTAGGTCCAGATATCGGTGACACCGTAAAAACTCATTCGCGCTGGCCTTTCGCGGTTTCCATCAGTCCGATGAACCGGTCGAACAGGTAGCCAATGTCGTGTGGCCCGGGCGAGGCTTCAGGGTGACCCTGGAAGCAGAACGCGGGTTTGTCGGTGCGCTCAAGGCCCTGCAACGTGTTGTCAAACAGACTGATGTGGGTGGCGCGCAGATTGGCGGGCAGCGTGCGCTCATCCACCGCAAAACCGTGGTTCTGGCTGGTGATGGAGACCCGCCCGCTGTCCAAGTCTTTCACCGGGTGGTTGGCACCGTGGTGGCCGAACTTCATTTTGAAGGTTTTGGCACCTGAGGCCAGGGCCATGATCTGGTGGCCCAGACAAATGCCGAAGGTTGGAATGCCCGATTCGATCAACTCCGTGGCAGCGGTGATTGCGTAATCACACGGCTGCGGGTCGCCAGGCCCATTGGACAGGAAGATGCCATCGGGTTGGTACTTCAAGACATCTTTGGCGGATGTCTGGGCGGGCACCACCGTGACCCTGCAGCCACGTTCGGCCAACATGCGCAGGATGTTCTTCTTGACGCCAAAATCAAAGGCCACCACGTGGAAGCGCGGTGCCGACTGCTGGCCATAGCCTGTACCGAGTAACCACTCGGACTCGGTCCACTGGGTGGTGCCCGATTGGGTGACCACCTTGGCAAGATCCAGTCCGGACATGGCGGGCGCAGCCTTGGCCAAAGCGATAGCCTTGTCCACGGCGGCGGGCGTCACCGCCTCGCCAGCGGCCAGGGCCAGAATGCAGCCATTTTGTGCGCCTTGGGTGCGCAGCTGACGGGTCAGCTGACGGGTATCAATGTTGGCAATGGCCACCGTGCCAGCTTGCGTCAGGTAATCGCTCAGGCTGGCGGAGCTGCGGAAGTTGGAAGCCACCAGAGGCAGATCACGAATGATCAGGCCGGCGGCATGGACCTTGTCAGACTCGATATCTTCCGGGTTGGTGCCGTAGTTTCCGATATGGGGGTAGGTGAGCGTGACGATCTGCTGGCAATAACTGGGATCGGTGAGGATCTCCTGGTAGCCGGTCATGGACGTGTTGAACACGACCTCACCGACCGTGGAGCCGACGGCTCCGATGGAATTGCCAATATAGACCGTGCCGTCTGCGAGCGCCAGGATGGCGGGAGGGGTGATTCCCTTGAGAGACAAAAGCACTGGGTTCTCCGAGTGGGTTACGGGTAGCCCCTAGCGTGCTCAAGAACAATTCTTGGCGGCTATTGTGGTTGGGAAAGTGCTTGAAATGCGCTAGGGACTGCTGTTTTCTGGAAAGCCTCCCATTATAGCGGCTGGGGCACGGTGTTCGCCTTGCGGCACCGGGATTTCCCTATTGCAGTGCCACGCTGCTGGCATGCAGGCAAATGGCGGCGGCGGCGGCCACATTGAGGGACTCTTCGCCGCCTGGCTGGCCGATGCGCACGTGCACGCTGGCGCGCTCCATCAGTTCCGTACACACACCCTGCCCTTCGTGTCCCATGGCCCACGCGCAGGGATGGGGCAGGCGCAGACGGTGAATCAAGTCCCCCTGATGGGAACTGGTCACCACAAGGGGGACCTGCAGCCCGTTCAAGTCTTCCAACGTCAGCCCTTCCAGCACATGCAGGCCAAAGTGCGCACCCATGCCAGCCCGCAGAACCTTGGGCGACCACAGCGCGGCCGTTCCCTTGAGTGCAATCACTTGTCGAAAGCCAAAGGCCCCCGCACTGCGCAAAATGGACCCCACATTGCCAGCGTCCTGAACCCGGTCCAGGATGACACTGGGTGCGCTGGGCTGTAGTGCCAGATTTTGGGGCAAATCCAGTACGAAACCAACCTCAGCGGGCGACTCCAGGCCACTCAGGTCGGCAAACAGTTTGCGTGGAATCACTACACTTTTTATAGCATACAGTTCATATTTCGCGCGGGCTAGTGGCCAATATTCTTCAATACACACGGCCACGGCGGGCCGTAGCCCGCGCTGCAATGCAGCACTGCACAGATGCTCACCCTCGATCCAGAAGCGCCCGGCCTTGCGGTAGGCGGTGTTGTCCTGGGCGATCCGGCGCAACTCCTTGAGCAGCGGGTTGTCGCGTGACGTGATGAAGGCGGGCTCGGTTCCCGCGCGTGCCGGTGTGCCGCTGTCCTGTGCTTCGTTCATGGCAGCACCTTGGCCACGGGCGCGAAACTCCTGCGATGCTGCGGGCAGGCACCATGCGTTTGCAGTGCCCGCAGGTGTTCAGCCGTGCCATACCCCTTGTGTCCGGCAAAGCCGTACTGCGGGTACTGGGCATCTAGCTCGGCGCACCAGCGGTCGCGCGTGACTTTGGCCAGAATGGATGCCGCCGAGATCGCAGCCACCTTGCTGTCCCCCTTGACAATGGCCTCGGCCAACGCATCCAGCACCGGCAGGCGATTGCCGTCCACCAGCACTTTGGCGGGTTTTAGGCGCAACCCCTCCACCGCACGGCGCATGGCCAGCATGGTGGCCTGCAGGATATTGATTTGGTCGATCTCTTCGACACTGGCCTGCGCAATCGAGCAGCAAAGGGCTTTGGCACGGATCTCGTCGTACAGCTGCTCGCGTTTGCGTGCGGTCAGCACCTTGGAATCGGCCAGGCCGCGAATCGGGTTCTGGTCGTCCAGGATCACGGCCGCAGCCACCACCGGACCTGCCAGTGGACCGCGCCCGGCTTCATCCACGCCGGCGATCAGTCCGGGAACGTCCCAGGAGAATGCGGCCTGTTCAGCGCGCAAGAATGTTTTCGATCGCATTAGTGGCCAGTGTGGACGTGTCGCGAAGAAGGCTGTGGTGCAGCGCGGTAAATTGCTGTTGCAGGGCCGACATTTTCGCAGGTTGGTGCTGCAAGGCGTCCAGCCAATGCAGCACTGCGTCGGCCAGGGCCTCGGGTGTAGCGCGGTCCTGGATCAGTTCGGGCACGATGAATGCGCCACTGAGAATGTTGGGCAAACCCACCCAAGGTTGCAGTTGCTTGCGTCGCATGATCTGCCACGACACCCAGGCCATGCGGTAGGCGATCACCATGGGGCGCTTGAACAGCGCGGCCTCCAGGGTGGCGGTGCCACTGGCGATCAGCGTCAGGTCACACGCCGCCAGTACTGCATGGGACTGGCCATCGACCAGCCGCACTTGGCCTTGCAGTCCGCTCTGGGCTGCCGCACGTTCGATGTCCGAACGCAAGGATGGAACTGCGGGTACTATCAATTTGATAGCGGGATACGCCCTTTTTACGCGGGCTGCAGCCTCAAAAAAGCACAAAGCCAGGTGGCGCACTTCGGATGCTCGGCTGCCTGGCAGGATCGCCAGCACGGTGTCGCCCGCGTCCAGGCCCAGCGCTGCCCGGGCAGCAGCCTTGTCCGGCTCCAGCGGGATCACGTTGGCCAATGGATGGCCTACAAACGTGGAGGCGATGCCGTGACTGGCCAACAGCGCTGGCTCAAACGGAAAGATGCACAGCACGTGGTCCACGCTGGCGCGGATCTTTTCAACCCGATCCGCCCGCCAGGCCCAGATGGACGGGCACACAAAGTGCACGGTCTTGATACCTGCCGTGCGCAGGTTGAACTCCAGATCGAGGTTGAAGTCCGGCGCATCGACGCCAATGAACACGTCCGGGCGCTGCGCCAGCAGCCGCGCCTGAAGTTGCGCGCGAATGCCCACGATCTCGCGGTAGCGGCGCACCACCTCCCAGCCAAATCCATGCACCGACAGCCTGTGGTGCGGCCACCAGGCCTCAAATCCGTGGGGGGCCATTTGGGGCCCCCCAATCCCCATGGACGCCAATTGGGGCCAGCGCGCGCGCAGCCCCCCCAGCAGCAGCCCCGCCAGCAGGTCGCCAGAGGCCTCGCCGGCTACCATGGCGATGCGGGGTGGCGTCGTGCGTACGGCGCAGGCCTCCTGGGGGGCGCTCGCACCTTGGGGCTGCCCGGCGGCGCTGGACTGGCTCATGGGCAAACGGGCCTAGCGAACAATGCCGCGCTGCGCAGACGTTTGGCCCAAGAACGACAACAGGGTCGCCACGTCCTCGGCGGTTTCGGGTTGGCTGATGGCCAATTCCGCGATGCGGACTTGGGCCTGCTCCAACGTCAGATCATCCCGGTACAGTGCCTTGTGCAAGGCCTTGATACCGCTCATGCGCTCGGCTGTCCAGCCGCGACGGCGCAGGCCCTCAAAGTTCATCGAACGCGCGGCCGCTGGCTGGCCCTGGCACATGACAAAGGGCGGAAGGTCCGCAAACAGCAGCGAGCACATGGCGGTCATGCTGTGGGCACCCAATCGCACAAACTGGTGCACCACCGTAAACCCGCCCAAAATCACCCAATCATCCACATGCACATGGCCGGCCAATTGCGTGTTGTTGGCAAATATGGTGTGGTTGCCCACATGGCAGTCGTGCGCCAGGTGCACGTAGGCCATGATCCAGTTGTCGTCACCCACCTGGGTCACCCCCCGGTCTCCGGGCGAGCCGATATTGAAAGTGCAGAACTCGCGAATGGTGTTGCGGTCACCAATGTGCAGCGCACAGGGCTCGCCAGCGTATTTCTTGTCTTGCGGAACGGCCCCCAGGGAGTTGAACTGGAAAATGCGGTTGTCCCGGCCGATGGTGGTGTGGCCTTCGATCACGCAATGCGGACCGACCGTGGTACCAGCACCGATGCGCACATGCGGTCCGATCACGGAATAGGGCCCCACAGTAACCGTACTGTCCAGCTCGGCGGCTGGGTCAACGATGGCGGTGCAATGAATGTGGGTCACAAGCGTCTGCCTTGCCGCGTCAGGCGATTGTGCGCATGGTGCACATCAACTCTGCTTCGCAGGCCACTTGGCCATCGACGCGGGTAACGGCCGTGAACTTGAAGATTCCGGCCTTGGCACGGATCATGGTGACGTCCATCACCAGCTGATCGCCAGGCTCCACCGGTCGCTTGAAACGCGCCGCATCGATGCCCGCAAAGTAGTACACCGTCTTGTCGTCGGGACTTACACCCATGGTGTCGAAGACCAGCAATGCGGCGGCCTGGGCCATGGCCTCCAGCATCAGCACGCCCGGCATAACGGGACGGTGCGGAAAATGGCCGCCAAAAAATGGCTCATTGATAGTGACGTTCTTGAGGGCTTGTATCGATTTCCCTGTTTCAATGGACGTTACACGGTCCACCATCAGAAAGGGGTATCGGTGCGGCAGCTTCTTGAGAATCTCGTGGATATCCATCATTTTTTTGTCTCTTTTTCCAAAATCTTGATACGGTCGCGCAGACTGTGCAGTTGTTTAAGCGAAGCCGCGTTGCGCTCCCATGTGGCATTGTCGTCCACCGGGAAAATTCCTGTGTAGTGACCCGGTTTGGGCAGCGATTTGCTAACCAGGGTCCCGGCAGAAATGTTGACGTGGTCGCCCACGGTGAGATGGCCCAGAATGATGGCCCCGCCCCCCACCGTGCAATGGGCACCAATGGTGGCGCTACCCGCAACGCCAACGCAGCCGGCCCTGGCCGTGTGTCGCCCCACGCGCACGTTGTGGCCGATCTGGATCAGGTTGTCCAGCTTGACTCCGTCTTCAATTACCGTGTCCTGCAGGGCACCCCGGTCAACACAGGAGTTGGCACCAATCTCAACATCGTCGCCAATACGGACAGCGCCCAATTGCTCAATCTTCTCCCACGTTCCGGCGTTGGGTGCGAACCCAAACCCATCCGCACCGATCACCACCCCGCTGTGCAGAATGCACCGTGCCCCAACAACACAGTTCTCACCCACCGTGACCCGCGAATGGAGTACCGAGTCGGCGCCAATGCGGGCCCCCCGTTCGACCACACACAGCGGACCAATGCTGGCCGAGGGGTGCACCACTGCGTTGTCGTCCACCACCGCACTGGAGTGAACGAATGCCTCGCGCCGTGGGGACTGCCCGCGCTTCCACAATTGGGTGACCCGGGCAAAGTACAGATAGGGCTGCTCGCTCACGATACAGGCACCGCGCTGCTGCGCTACCGCGAGGGCAGCCGGGCCCACAATCACACACCCCGCTTTGGAGGCCGCCAACTGGGGCTGGTAGCGAGGATTGCTGAGAAAACTCAGATCCTGGGGTGTCGCAGCCTCCAGTGAGGCCAATCCGGTAATGACCAGCTGTGGGTCGCCGTGCAATTCGCCGCCCAGTGACGCAACCACAGAGGCCAGGTCCAGCCTCATGCTTCAGGCCTTGTCGCCCACACTACTTGGACGACGCGTTGGCGTTGAGAATTTTGAGTACTTTGTCAGTAATGTCATGTTTGGCACTGACGTAAACCACTTCCTGCAAGACCATGTCGTACTTTTCGGCCTCGGCGACCTGTTTTACCGCACGCGTCGCGCGCTCCAGCAGTTGGTGCAATTCTTCATTGCGGCGGCCATTGAGGTCTTCCTGGAACTCTCGTTGGCGACGTTGCAGGTCACGCGCGAGTTCAGTGCCTTCCTTTTGGCGACTGGCGCGCTGGCTTTCGCTCAGGGTCGGCGCGTCACGGTCAAATTTTTCGCCGAAGGTTTTCAACGCCGCCTGCTGTTCTGCCAGCTCTTTCTGCCGCTTGGAAAACTCCTGCTCCAGTTTGACCTGGGCCGCTTTGGCAGGATTGGATTGCGTGGTGATGACCTGGTAATTGATCACGCCCACCTTGAATTCCTGTGCCGCAGCACCCGCCGCGCCAAAGGACAACACTGCTGCGAACAACCAACCGAATTTAGACGTATTCATTAAAAAGAGCTTCCAATCTGGAATTGCATGGCTTGAATTTTATCGCTATCAAATTGCTTGAGCGGTTTGGCAAATGCCAAACGCAGCGGGCCCACCGGAGAAATCCAGCTGATACCAATGCCCACAGAACTGCGCATGTCGCTTAGCTGAAGGGACTCATCCGGGCCATAAATGCCACCGGCATCCAAGAATGTATAGACGCGCAGGGTCCTGTCTTTTCCGCCACCCGGCAATGGAGACAACAGCTCCAGATTGAAGTTGATCTTCTTGGTGCCACCGGTTGCGCTCAGTCCCAGAGCCCGCTGCGTGCCGGTGGTCAAGCTGCCTTGCTCAAAGCCCCGCACAGTACCAAGACCACCCGAGTAAAAATTCTTGAAGATCGGATAGGTGCCATCACCCGTTGCCGATCCAACCGACAACTCCGCATTCAGCGCACCGGTAATTTTGTTGGTCACGGGTACATACTGCTGATAAACCGCCGTCCCACGCGCGTACTTCAACTCACCCGCCACGCTCCATTCCGCAGACGCCTTCATGATCTTGCCCGTAGTCGGAACCAGGGCACTGTCCCGGGTATCACGCCCCCAGCCAACGGTGAGCGGTACGGCGTTACTGGTAAAGCCGAATTTGTTGGCAAAATCCTGGTACACCACCGGCAACAAATTGCCGGGAACAATGGTGGTTCTGTCCACGCCCAAACCAAAAAACACCGTGTCGTACTCAGTAAACGGCACACCAAATCGCAAACTACCCCCCGTCGTCTCAATGGCATAGCCATTGATATCCACGTAGGGCTTGGTGTTGCGTTGGTACACGTCGATGGTCCGCGACACGCCATCTTCGGTGAAATACGGATTGGTGGTATTGAAGACCAGAGTGCGGTTCTGCTTGCTGGTATTCAACTCAATGCCCAGCGAATTGCCAGAGCCAAAGGCGTTGTCCTGCTTGAATCCGAACGACACGCCGAATCCGTCGGCGCTTGAAATTCCGGCCCCCAGGCTAATGCTACCAGTGGGCTTCTCGGCGACGGTCACCGTCAGATCCACCTGGTCCATCGAACCCGGGACTTCTTGGGTATCCATCGACACTTCCTTGAAGTAACCCAGTCGGTCTACCCGGTTGCGGGTCTGGCGAATCTTTTCACCGTCATACCAGGCGGCCTCCAACTGCCGGAATTCCCGTCGAATGACCTCATCCCGCGTTCTGTCGTTTCCGGCAACGTTGATTCTGCGCACATAGACTCGCCGCGACGGATCCACTTGCAAGGTCACTTCCACCCGATTGGTCGTTCGATCGATGACCGTGCGTGGCTCTACCCGTGAAAAGGCAAACCCGAAGTTGCCAAAATGATCCGTGAAGGCCTTGGTGGTCAGGGCCAGTTGGTCGGCGTTGTAGGGTTGCCCCACCTGGATGGCGACCAATGAACGGAACTCTTCCTCCTTGCCCAGGAAGTTGCCCGCCAGATTGACCTTGGACACTACAAACTGCTCGCCCTCGGTGACATTGATGGTGATGCCCATTTCCTGCTTATTGGGGGAAATGGCAACCTGGGTGCTGTCTACTTTGAACTCCAGATAACCACGCGCCAAATAGTAGGAACGCAAGGACTCAATGTCCGCATTCAACTTGGCACGCGAATAGCGATCGGATTTGGTGTACCAACTCAGCCATCCGCCGGTATCCAGATCAAATAGCCCCCGCAAAGTGGACTCGGAAAACGCCTTGTTGCCCACGATGCGTATGTCGCTGATCTTGGCAGGCTCGCCCTCCACCACGGCAAAACTGAGGTTGACACGGTTGCGCTCCACCGGCGTGACCGTCGTGACGATCTCGGACGCATACATGCTGCGGTTGATGTACTGGCGCTTGAGTTCTTGCTCGGCGCGGTCCACCAAAGCCTTGTCAAAAGGGCGACCATCTGCCAGACCAATTTGCAACAAGGCCTTCTTCAAAACATCCTTGTCAAACTCCTTGGCACCAGAAAAATCGACTTCCGCGATCGTGGGGCGCTCTTCCACAATGACAACCAGCACATCCGCGTTGACTTCGATGCGAACATCCTTGAACAGGCCCAATCCAAACAACGCCTTGATTGACGCCGCCGCCTTTTCGTCACTGTAAGTGTCACCCACCCGTACGGGTAAGGACGCGAAAACAGTCCCCGCTTCGGCCCGCTGCAAGCCCTCGACCCGAATGTCACGGACGGTGAATGGCTCCACCGCCCAGGCCCCCTGAAAAAACAGCAGTGACACTGCCGCAGCAGATGCCCGGCGCAAAAAGTTTCGATTGAATTGCATATTCATCAATTTAGTATTCCGGAAGTTCGCGGACTGGCCCGGGAGATTACCGAAGCAGGTGCGTCAGGTCGTTCATGATGGCGATGGACATCATCATGAATAGAATAACCAGTCCCACTTTCTGGAGTCGCTCTGCCCAAGACAGCGTCACAGGCTTTCCAGAAAGCGCCTCCCAAAGATAATACATCAGGTGCCCGCCATCCAAGATCGGGAGTGGTAACAGATTCAACACGCCCAGGCTGATACTCACTACCGCCAAAAATTCCAGAAAATGCGGCAAACCCATCGCCGCTGACTTGCCTGCGTAATCTGCAATCGTCACTGGACCACTCAAGTTGTTCAACGACGCCTTGCCAATCAGGATTTGACCGAAAATCTGAACTGTCAATGCTGAGGATTCCCACGTTTTCATGAACGCAGCAAGAATCCCCTCTACAAGACCGTACTGAACGGTCACAGTGGCCGGACTCGCGCCAATACTTGCTCCAACGCGACCAATGAAAACTCCCGCATCCAGTTCACGACGGGGAGTGACAAAGATCGACTGAACCTGTCCTTGGCGTTCGACCAACCAGACCTGCTGGTGTGGTGTCCCGGTCCGCCCGGAGTCCCGAATTACCGCCCTCAGCTGGGCAGCATCCACAATATTAGTTTGATCGACCCGAAGCACCACGTCACCCATTTGCAGTTTCGCTTGCACGGCTGCACCGCTTGGCAACATAGTCCCCAGGCGCGCCTGGGAAAACGGTGCGGAAACACCCAATTTCTGCATGAGTTGCGCATCCGATGCGCCGGCATCGAAGTCTCTTAACGACAACAGCGCAGTGCGCGTTTCTTGCAGCTTTGGTGCAATGAATTCGACCTGAACATTGCGATGCTCGATGGCACCACGGGCAAGCCACCAGCGAAATTCATCAAAGGACCTTATGCCCTCCAGCGCCGATCCTTCAAATCCCGCGTGAACGACCCTTTCCCCGCCAGTAAACCCAGCTTGTGCGAGAACAGAACCCGGAGCAGGCCTGGCCAATAGGGCCTGCGCTTGCTCTACCCCTGTCCAATTTACACACGCATACACAATGACAGCCAACAGGAGATTGGCTATCGGGCCAGCGGCGACGATCGCGACGCGGTAACGCAAAGGCTGCGTATTGAAAGCCAATCTCCGTTCGGTTGGCGCAACAGGAGCCTCTCGCTCATCGAGCATTCTGACGAATCCCCCGAGAGGAAACAGACGCACCACGTAGTCCGTGCCCGATGTGGGCGAAGTCCAGCCCCCAATGCGCGGCCCCAATCCCAGGGAAAATTGCAACACCTTCACGCCGCAGATCCGAGCGACAGAAAAGTGCCCCCATTCGTGCACGGCAACCAGCACCGCAACGGTAACCACAAATGCAATCAACGTCAGCATACGGACTGCGCGTGCCGTTCAAACGCGCATACGGGCAACGGCGCTTTCAGCTACTTCTCTGGCGCTGCGATCAATATCCAAAAGGTCTTCCAACACACGTGGTTTGTGCGGCACCAGCCCGCCGAGGGTTTCCAAGTTGACGTGGTGTATCTGGTCATAGCGAATTCTGCGATCCAGAAAAGCCGCCACGGCCACTTCATTGGATGCATTGAGGACCGCCGTGGTTCCTTCGGAAGCACTTAGTGCGGTCCACGCCAAGTCGAGTCCGGGAAATCGCCGTCTGTGGTCATCCGTTCCAATCATCTCAAACGTCAGACCATTCATGCTGGCAAAATTCAATGGAGAAGCACCGGAAGTGATGCGCTCAGGCCAAGACAAACCATAGGCAATAGGTCCGCGCATATCGGGGGTTCCCAATTGGGCCACCACGGAGTTGTCGACAAACTGAACCATGGAATGAATCACACTTTGCGGGTGTATCACGACCTCGATTTGCGCAGGCGTCACCCCGAACAAAAACCGGGCTTCGATAACTTCCAAAGCTTTGTTCATCATGGTTGCGGAATCCACAGAGATCTTGCGCCCCATCACCCAGTTGGGATGCGCACATGCCTGCTCCGGGGTCACATCTCGCAAAGTCTCCGGACTGCGCGTACGAAAGGGACCGCCCGAGGCTGTGAGAATGATCTTATCAATCCGCGCCGCCCAATCCGCGGAATCTTGCGGCAAAGACTGAAAGATGGCCGAGTGCTCACTGTCAATTGGTAACAGGGTCGCCCCTCCCGAAGCGACGGCATCCATGAACAACTGGCCGCCAACGACCAACGCCTCTTTGTTTGCCAACAACAGCCGCTTGCCAGATCTGGCTGATGCCAAACAGGCACCCAGTCCCGCTGCGCCGACGATGGCCGCCATAACGGTGTCCGTCCGCTCATGGCACGCCACCTCTTCTATCGCCTGCGCACCCCACATCACCCGGGTTGTCAAGCCTGCATCGCGGCATTTTGCCTCCAGTTGCTGGCCATGTGGCGCGCTGGCCATGACTGCAAATGTCGGTCGGTGTTGCACGCACTGTGCCAGCATCGCGTCCACACTGATAGACGCAGTGAGCGCAAAAACTTCAAAACGCTGAGGATGCCGGGCAATGACATCCAGGGTATTCACTCCAATCGAGCCGGTCGACCCCAACACGACGATCCGGGACTTGTTTGACGTCATTGCGCACCCAGCATCATGGCCAGCGGAAGTATGGGCAGCAGCGCATCCACGCGGTCCAGTACGCCACCGTGTCCCGGCAGCAAACCACTGCTGTCTTTCACACCAGCACTGCGCTTAAACAATGATTCCACCAAATCGCCCACAACACTCATGGCCGCAAGAAATATGACGGCCAAAACCATGAACCCATTGTTTACTGATGCCAGTCGTGTGTAGAGGCTAGCGCTCCCCAAATCCAGCGATCCGTCCAAAATACGCCATGCTGCTGCACAAGCCAAAACACCGATTACACCTCCAAAGGCCCCCTCCCATGACTTACCCGGACTGATAGTCGGGGCCAGTTTGCGACTAAAAATGCGGCCTCCCAGCGCCCGGCCAGCGAAGTAGGCAAAAATGTCAGCAGCCCACACCAGCACCAGCACGGAGAACAAAAAGTTGATACCGATAAGTCGCGCCTGTGCAACGGCCAGCCACGCCGCCCACAAGGCAAAAATTCCGCCAACGAGGCGAATCGATTGGGGCACCTGCGACCACACGCCAACCCCACGGTAGAGCAGCCAAACTCCCACAATGACCCACATGCTGCCTGTCAATGCCCACAAAGTCTTCAGCGGAACATACAACAAGCCCGAAGACCATGTCAGCAGACACAGCAACGTACAGGCGACGCCGGCAACGCACGAACGCAGCATGTCAACCTGATTCATCCGCGCCCATTCCCAGGCACCGGCGGCAATCAACATGGCTGCAACGACCGCGAACACTTCACCAACTGGATAAAAAACTGCTGGCAGCAAAACCAATAGCAACAACACGGCAGTGATGATTCGTTGCTTAAGCATGAGGCCCCTTTATACGGCTTATCGCACCAGGATCGCCTGCCACTTGGTCTGGTGTTTTTCCGAATCGTCGCTCGCGCGATGCGTATTCCAGCAAAGCGGCATCCAGTGCTGCCTCGTCGAAATCCGGCCACAAAAGCTCGCTGAAGCAGAGCTCAGAATAGGCGGCCTGCCACAATAGGAAATTGCTCAACCGCTTTTCGTTTCCCGTCCGAATGAGCAAATCGGGATCGGCACAATGGGCCAAGGCCAGTGCGCCGGAAAGACTGGCTTCCGTTATTGGTACAGCCGAAGCAGCCAGGCTCGCCGCCGCCGTCGCAATATCCCAACGCCCCCCGTAGTTAAAACACACATTGAGATTAAGAAGCGTGTTTCCACGGGTGGAGAACTCCGCATCCACCAGTCCGGCCTTTACGCGCGCAGAAAGATTCTCACGGGCGCCTACAAACCGAATTCGTACCCCGTCCCTCAGGAGCTTGGGCACCTCCCTGGTCAACGCCATGGCCAGGATGTCCATCAAACCAGAAACCTCGTCCGCCGGGCGATTCCAGTTCTCTGAAGAAAAGGCAAACACCGTGAGGGTGTCAATTCCACGATCAGGACAAGCCGCCACAATGCGTTTGAGCGCGTCAACTCCTTGCTTATGCCCTGCAATACGGGGTAAAAAGCGCCGGGAAGCCCAGCGCCCATTTCCATCCATAACGATGGCAATATGGCGCGGTACACATACAGGTTCAGCCATACGAAACCCGTCGAATGAGTCGGATTTTGCGCTCAAACCGCCATGATGTCATGCTCTTTGGCAGCGACAAGCCGGTCCACCTCAGCGATGTGGCGATCGGTTACTTTTTGAATGTCCGCTTCTGAACGCTTCTGATCATCTTCGGATGCAAGTTTGTCCTTCACCAGCTTTTTGACAGCTTCGTTGGCATCACGACGAATGTTGCGCACAGCGATCTTTGCATTTTCACCCTCACCCCGCACGACCTTGCTCAACTCGCGTCGACGCTCTTCCGTCATGATGGGCATGGGAACCCGAATCAGATCACCCATACTCGAGGGATTCAACCCCAGATCGCTGTCACGAATCGCCTTCTCGATCTTGGCTCCCATTCCTTTTTCCCACGGTTGCACGCTGATTGTCCGAGAGTCCAGCAAAGACAGATTTGCAACCTGGCTGATGGGCACCATGGCTCCATAATAGTCAACATGCACGGTATCAAGCAGTGCCGGATTGGCGCGACCGGTTCGGATTTTTGTCAAATTGTGTTTGAACGCCGCAATGGATTGGTCCATTTTCATATCCAGCGTCTTTTTGATTTCATCCATAGCCATATCTCATCCTCTGCTCGTCAAAACCGATGCAATCATCGGGCACCAATTTATACGTATACCAAGGTACCTTCGTCCTCGCCCAGTACCACTCGTCTCAACGCTCCGTGCTTAAAAATCGAAAACACCTTGATGGGCAACTTCTGATCCCGGCACAGCGCAAACGCTGCCGCGTCCATGATCCCTAAATTCTGCGACATGGCGTCATTGAAGGTGATCTTGGAATACCGGGTCGCACTGGGATCAATTTTGGGATCTGCGGTATAGACGCCATCTACTTTGGTCGCCTTGAGCACGATTTGCGCACCGATCTCTGCTCCACGCAACGCAGCGGCGGTATCCGTGGTGAAAAACGGATTCCCGGTTCCAGCAGCAAAAATCACCACTTTGCCCTCTTCAAGATACTGAAGTGCCTTCGGTCGTACATACGGCTCAACCACCTGCTCAATACCGATAGCGGACATCACGCGGGCGATCAGACCCGCCTTGTTCATCGCGTCACCCAATGCCAGCGCATTCATCACCGTCGCCAGCATGCCCATGTAATCGGCGGTAGCACGGTCCATGCCTACCGATCCACCGGCAACTCCACGAAATATATTGCCCCCCCCTATGACGACAGCCACCTCCACGCCCAGACGAGTGACGTCCGCGATCTCATCCACCATTCGAACGATGGTGTCACGGTTGATGCCGAACTGATCGTCGCCCATCAGCGCCTCACCTGACAACTTCAGCAAAATACGCTTGTAAGCAGGCACATCTGGGCTCATGGGCGACTCCGGGTTGTACGCAAGTAGGGGCAATCCATCAATCAGGAAGTCTGCTGCGCTGCGGCAACCTGTGCGGCCACTTCCGCAGCAAAATCGTCCACTTTTTTCTCAATGCCTTCCCCAACAACATACAAAGTGAACGCCTTGACCGATGTTCCAGCGGCTTTCAACATCTGCTCAACGGTCAGCTTGTCGTTCTTAACAAAGGTCTGATTGAAAAGTGAAACCTCTTTGAGATACTTTTGCACGCCGCCTTCAATGCGCTTTGCAACAATTTCAGCGGACTGAACGGGTTTACCCGCAGCCGTAGCGACAGCGGCATCCTCGGCAGCCTTGGCGGCAGCTACCGACCGTTCACGCTCCACCAACTCGGCTGGTACGTCGTTGCTCGTCAAGGCTACCGGTTTCATTGCAGCCACGTGCATTGCCACATCCTTGGCGGCAACTGCATCACCATCGAACTCCACCACGACACCAATGCGCGTGCCATGCAAATACGAAGCCAACTGTGCACCCGACGAAAAACGCTTAAAGCGCCGGAAGGTCATGTTCTCGCCAATCTTTCCGATGAGTCCCTTGCGGACATCTTCCAATGTCGGACCAAAACCATCTTGCGCATAATCCAGCAGACCCAATGCAGCAACATCGGCTGGGTTATGTTTGGCGACCAGCGCAACAGCCGCGTTGGCCAAGGCCAAGAAACTGTCGTTTTTGGTGACAAAGTCAGTTTCGCAATTTACTTCCATTAACGCACCAGAATTCCCCTCCAGTGCACAAACCACAACACCCTCGGCAGTAATACGCGCAGCAGCTTTACCAGCCTTGCTACCCAGTTTCACTCGCAACAACTCTTCCGCCTTGACCATGTCACCATCAGCCTCGGTCAGCGCCTTCTTGCACTCCATCATCGGGGCATCTGTTTTTCCACGCAGTTCAGCAACCATGCTTGCGGTAATTGCAGCCATCTTGTTTCTCCGTAATCAATTCAATAGTTTAATAAGGGCTAAAAAAAAGGGGCCACGAAGCCCCCTTTTTGGGCGACAAAAACCTCACGCAGAAGCTTCGCTCACCTCGACAAATTCATCACCATCTTCCGCAGCGACCGCCTTGACCACATCATCAATGGCGTTCGCACGCCCCTCGAGAATTGCGTCCGCAATCCCCCGTGCGTATAGCGTTACAGCCTTCGATGAGTCATCATTGCCAGGAATAACATAGTCAATGCCTTCGGGGGAATGGTTGGAATCAACCACGCCGACCAAGGGAATACCCAACTTGCGTGCTTCAGCAATGGCGATCTTGTGATAGCCGACATCGATAACAAAAATGGCATCCGGCAACGCACTCATATCCTGAATGCCACCAATGTCCTTCTCCAGCTTCTCCAGTTCGCGAGCAAACATCAATTGCTCTTTCTTGCTCATGCTTTCCAAACCGGCTTCTTGCTGCGCCTTCATTTCCTTCAGCCGCTTGATCGAAGTCTTGACGGTTTTGAAGTTGGTCAACATACCCCCCAGCCAACGCTGATCCACATAGGGAACACCGGCACGTTGAGCCTCGGCAGCCACGATCTCACGTGCTTGACGCTTGGTACCCACCATCAAAATGGTACCGCGCTTGGCAGCCAATTGGCGAACAAACTTGGCCGCATCCTGAAACATCGGCAACGATTTTTCCAGGTTGATGATGTGAATCTTATTGCGATGACCAAAAATAAACGGGGCCATCTTGGGATTCCAGAAGCGGGTTTGGTGTCCAAAATGAACACCGGCCTCCAGCATTTCGCGCATTGTTACTGCCATATATCTCTCCAAAGGTTAGGTCTAAAATTCGGCCCACTTACTGCAAACCGGTCAGTGCCAGGCTCGCAACACCTTGACGGGACGAATCAGTGATTTGCTCGACTAATAGTCAAAGGCACTATCAGCAAAGCCAGTCGAGTATAACATGCCCCATCACACCGCCGTCACGGCGAGTGCCAGTGTCTCCGACGATACCCTTTGCCTGTTTTCATTGGAAAATAGGGCTTCGGCCCATCGGCTGTGCAAGAAGGAATGAGCATGAAGGTTAAATTCTGGGGGGTTCGCGGATCTATCGCGTCGCCAGGCCCCAAAACGGTGCGTTTTGGGGGAAATACAACCTGTATTGAAGTACGTACAGATGACAACGAGCTCATCATCTTGGACGCTGGCACCGGTATTTTTCCGCTTTCACAAACGCTGCTGGCCGAGCTTCCAGTCACCGCCAACGTGCTGATTACCCATTCCCACTGGGATCACATTCAAGGCCTGCCCTTTTTTATTCCCAACTTCATCCCCGGAAACACCCTGCGTCTGCACGGTGGCTTTGACCCGGTTTCTGGAAAAGGGATTGAGCAAGTCATGGCTGTACAACTGCAATACAGCTACTTTCCCGTCCGGGAAGCTGAAATGAAGGCTCACATTGAGTATGTCACGATGGTGCCGAATGAACCTATAAAAATTGGGTCGGCCACCATCACCCCATGCATGCTCAATCATCCTGTCATCAATTTTGGATACCGCATAGAGAGCCACGGAAAGTCCGTTTTTTTCACGGGCGACCACGAGCCTCCCTACAACATTTACGAACCAGACGACGAGGGATACGACGAGTACCAGGTTTTTGTAGACGAAAAAAACCGCATGATTCACGATGCCATCCAAGGCGTGGACGTGTTCATTGCCGACAGCTCCTATACAGATGCCGAATACCCCTCAAAAAAGGGCTGGGGGCACGGCACATTTAGTTCCAGCATTGCCAGCGCACGTCGCGCCAATGTCAAAGTACTTTTTTGCACGCACCATGAGCCCACCCGTAGTGACGACGCGCTGGAAGCAGCCTTCCGGGATGCTCTGGTGAACTGCACAACAACGGCTTCGACCCCCATCATCCGACTGGCCCGAGAAGGTGACTGCTACGAATTCTGAACGCATTTTGGCGCACCTTGGCGGCGCTCCTTCCGCAGAGTGGGCACTCTTTGACTGTGCCACCACACGCCATATCGAGGCCGCTGCTGCAGCCTTGCTCCCACCAGGAGCCTTAATGCAACGGGCTGGCTTGGCGGTAGCACAGTTCGGCGTGGCAATTGCCCCGCACGCAAAAACTGTATGGATTGCCTGCGGCCCGGGTAACAACGGAGGCGATGGACTCCAAGCCGCTCAACACCTGTTGATGATGGGAAAGCGCGTGGTAGTGACCTGGACTGGAGAAACCAACAAATTACCCGCCGACGCCAGGGCAGCGTGGCAGAGCGCATCGGACGCTGGCATCGCCTTTGCGAGCGATCCGCCCGATCACTACGATCTGTGCGTTGACGCCATGTTTGGAATAGGGAGCCTGCGCCCACTGGGGGGCCACTATCGGAATTGGGTTGAACGAATGAATAGCGGGGCTGCACCCATCGTGGCAATTGACCTGCCATCCGGCCTGAACGCTGACACGGGTGCCGGGCAATGTGCCCAACTAAAGGCGCAGTACACACTGTGCCTGCTAACCCTGAAGCCCGGACTATTCACGGCAGATGGCAGAGAGTACTGCGGCGAAATTTGGTTCAATGACCTGGGAGTTGCCCCCACTGCCTCCCCGTGTGCCGTGCTGTCACACGCCGTGCCCCGCACTCCACGCCCACACAACTCACACAAGGGCAGCTACGGTGACGTTGCCGTTATTGGAGGTTGCCCGGGGATGGCTGGAGCAGCCCTTCTGGCCGCCCGGGCGGCCTTGCATGGGGGTGCCGGACGTGTCTACGTCGGGATGTTAGACGCGCATACCCTGCAATGGGATGACCGTCAACCGGAGTTGATGTTTCGTCTCCCACGCGACCTGCAGTTGGACTCCATGACCGTGGTCGCCGGATGCGGCGGCGGCGGCACCATTGGAACCCATTTGCCACACATTCTGAAGAGGGCCAGATGGCTGGTGCTGGATGCAGACGCATTGAACGCCATTGCACAAGACCGCAATTTGCAAGACCTGCTGGGTGCCCGAGGCTTTGGCACTACGGTGTTGACTCCCCATCCGCTAGAAGCAGCACGTTTGCTGCAATTAACTACCAGGGACATTCAATCCGACCGATTGCGTTGGGCGCAGGCGCTTGCGAGCAAGTTTTCCTGCACCGTGGTTCTCAAGGGCTCAGGCACCGTCATTGCAGGCCCTGGCACCATTCCACGCATCAACCCCACCGGAAACGCCCGGCTGGCAACCGCAGGTACTGGTGATGTGTTAGCGGGTTTGATCGCCGCACAATGGACTGGTGCTCAGGATTCATTCTCAGCAGCCTGCAACGCCACGCTCCACCACGGATGCATTGCCGACCACTGGCCGACACGCAGCGCACCAACAGCACAGGATCTGATTCGATATTTTTAGCGCGTGGCAAAAACTCAACGCCGCTTTTTGGAAGCCTTCTTGGATGTGGTCCCCACCCGATCTGTTGAGTTCACTGTCTTTGCGCTTTTACTCGCTGCCCGCTTGCGTGAAGTTGGGGAAGCCGTAGCTGCACGAGTATTTGCCATGCTTTGGGAACGATCCGCCCGACTGGGACGACTTTGTCCGTCCCGCGCGGCTCCCTTGTCCATGACCGTCCTGGAAACCAGCCCTTCGGCGTCTTGAATCAAACGGAAATCGATCTTGCGCCCATCCAGATCAACCCGGCTAACCTGTATGCGCACCCGTGTACCAATTGCGTAGCGCGTACCAGTTCTCTCGCCTCGCAATTCTTGCCGCGCTTCATCGAAACGGAAATACTCCCCTCCCAACTCAGTGATGTGGACAAGTCCTTCCACGTACATGTCGTCCAGTGTGACAAACAAACCGAAGCTGGTCGCAGCAGTCACCGTGCCACCATAGTCTTCGCCTAAATGCTCTTTCATGTATTTGCACTTCAGCCAAGCTTCCACATCCCGGCTGGCTTCGTCAGCACGTCGTTCGTTTGCACTGCAATGCAAACCCGCGGCCTGCCAGGCCATTCCTTCAGCATTTGCCTTCCTGGGTGCTTGCGGGGTCTGTCCCGCCTTCAACATGTTTCCTTTTTCAAGCCGACGCGCCAATTTCGCGTGCGCTTCACCCGGCTTTGGCAATACAGGCAACTGGTAGCGCGCCTTGGCCAGAATGGACTTGATGACCCGATGCACAAGCAAATCTGGATAGCGGCGTATCGGGCTGGTGAAGTGCGTGTAAGCGCTGTAGGCCAAGCCAAAATGCCCGCTGTTAGCCGGCGTATAAATCGCTTGCTGCATCGAGCGCAACAACATGGAGTGGATTTGCTGGGCATCGGGACGGTCTTTCGTTGCCTGCGCAATCGCTTGAAACTCCCCGGGCGATGGCGCATCACCGATGCTCACTCCCAAACCGTTGGCTTTGAGGTACGCCTGCAATATTTCCACTTTCTCTGGCGTAGGACCTTCGTGCACCCGATACAACCCAGGGTGTTTACTCAGTGCAATGAAATTTGCACTGCAGACATTGGCTGCGAGCATGGCCTCTTCAATTACCCGATGCGCCACATTGCGTGTTCGCGGCGTGATTCTTTCAATACGCCCGTTTTCATCGCAAACAATTTGGGTTTCCGTGGTCTCAAAGTCGACTGCGCCGCGCTGCTGGCGTGATTGCAACAACGCCTGGTACACACCATGCAAATTGAGCAGGTCAGAAACACGGTCCTTCCGCTTCAGCGCTTCCGGCCCCCGGGTATTGCCCAAAATGGCAGCGACCTCGGTGTAGGTAAAGCGCGCATGGCTCCACATTACTGCAGGATAGAACTGGTAAGCCTCTACCTGACCTTGCGCAGATACCAGCATGTCACACACCATGCACAAGCGATCCACTTCGGGGTTCAAAGAACACAAACCGTTGGACAGCTTCTCGGGCAACATGGGTATGACACGGCGCGGGAAATACACGCTAGTAGCACGGTCATAGGCGTCCACGTCAATCGCAGAACCTGTCTCGACGTAATGGCTAACGTCCGCAATCGCCACCAACAAGCGCCACCCCGCAACGGCCGACTTACCACGCCCAATCGTCGCGGGTTCACAATAGACGGCATCATCAAAGTCTCGCGCGTCCTCGCCATCAATGGTTACCAGGGGTATGTCGGTCAGATCGATCCGACCAGCACGGTCCTGCGGACGAACTTTGTCAGGCAGCGTACGCGCCTGCGCGATGCAGGCATCTGAAAATTCGTGCGGCACGCTGTATTTGCGCACTGCAATCTCGATTTCCATGCCGGGATCGTCAACCTCCCCAAGCACCTCCTTGATGCGCCCCACAGGCTGTCCAAACAGCGCCGGCGGCTCAACCAACTCGACGACCACAACTTGACCCGCCCTGGCCACACTGGTCGCTCCTTTGGGAATCAGAACATCCTGCCCATAGCGCTTGTCTTCGGGTGCCACAAGCCAGACGCCGCTTTCTTGTAGCAAGCGCCCAATGATGGGCTGCTGGGAGCGCTCCAAAATCTCAACGACACGTCCCTCAGGACGGCCCTTGCGGTCACTGCGCACAATGCGAACCTTGACACGATCTTTGTGCAGGACCGCGCGCATCTCATTGGGGGGCAAATAGATGTCAAGCGCTCCATCATCACGAGCGATGAATCCATGGCCGTCGCGATGACCCTGCACAATTCCTTCAACTTCATCCAGAAGTGCGCTGTTTTGACTAAAATTTTTGATATACTTCTCTCTTTCCTGAAATGCCCAGATGGCGGAATTGGTAGACGCACTAGTTTCAGGTACTAGCGCTGAGAGGCGTGGAGGTTCGAGTCCTCTTCTGGGCACCAACGATGGTAATGGAGTAACTGAAAAGCCGCTGAAATTCAGCGGCTTTTTTTTGTCCTGCCAATTTGTGTTGCAAACAAGCCATCAAACAGGTACACCAACCAGATCGTGCCCTTGTGCGGCCACAATGCGCGCTTTTGTGAACTCACCCACCTTCAGTGTCTTGCTGATTTTTTCGGGTGGCAACAGGCGCACCACGCCATCAATTTCGGGAGCATCGGCATAGGTACGACCAAGTCCACCTTTCTTGCCCAGACCAGGAGCCGAATCAACCAGCACTTGCATTGTGGAACCCACGCGCTTCTGAAGCTTTACGGCGGACACCTCCTCCACCACCGCCATAAACCGCGCCCTGCGCTCTTCCCGCAGCTCCACGGGCAACATGCCGGGCAAATCATTGGCGGCAGCACCGTTAACGGCGCTGTAAGCAAAGCAGCCGGCCCGGTCAATTTGGGCTTCACGTACAAAGTCCAGCAGATGCAAAAACTCGTCTTCCGTTTCACCGGGAAAGCCCACGATGAACGTGCTGCGGACGACAATTTCCGGGCATACCTGGCGCCAATTCAAGAGTCGCTCCAGATTTTTCTCGCCACTGGCTGGACGCTTCATGCGGCGCAGCACTTCGGGGTGGCTGTGTTGCAGGGGGACATCGAGATACGGCAGGA
>CAZDDK010000027.1:0-22586 GCA_964504185.1 uncultured Rhodoferax sp.
GGTGGATGTGCCGATGGGGTGGTAATGGGTGGGGTTTAAGCGGCTTATCAGCGGACGCACGGGTCGCGGTCCTCCGATAATCTCGTGCATCAGAGCGGTGTTGTTACTAGGAGGTGGCTATGGCTACGATTTCGTCCCCGGGATTGGGTAGTAACCTGGACGTCAAAAGCATCGTCTCGCAATTGGTGGCTTTGGAAAAAAAGCCGCTGGACACCCTCAAGCTGCAAGCGGCCACGGTGCAGACCAAGATTTCTGCGTTTGGCCAAATCAAGTCGCTGGTTTCCACTTTGTCCGACACCCTGGGCAAGCTCACCAGCGTGACGGGGTGGAATGCGGTGAATGCGACATCGTCCAACAGCAGCGCGGTCAGCGTCAGTGCGGTGGGGGGCACCTTGCCAACCACATTCAATGTGGAAGTCAGCGTGCTGGCCAAGGCCAAGGCAACGGCCTCTGCGGCGGTACTGCCGGTGGGGGGAGCCGTTGGGGCTGGCACCCTGACCTTTACACCGGTCAGTGGCACGGCGGTGGACGTGGCTGTGACGGCTACCGACACCGTGTCCGACGTTGCCAGCAAAATCAACGGTGCCAACGCCGGCGTCACTGCAACGGTATTGAGTGACGCGTCCGGCGAGCGCCTGTTGCTGCGCAGCAAAAGCACGGGTGTGTCGGGTGGCTTTACCCTGAGTGTGGCGGACGATGATGGCAACAACGCCGATGCAGCGGGTTTGTCGCGCCTGGTGGTCGGGACCACCACCACCACCGCCGCGACCGATGCGGCGGCCACCGTCAATGGCATTCCGGTGACTTCTTCCACCAACACCTTCTCCACCACGGTCTCGGGCGTGACGTTTAATGCGCTCCAAGTGACCACTGCGCCGGTGGAAATTTCCATCAGCAAGAGTACGACAGACATTCAAAAGAACATTGATGCCTTTGTGGCTGCCTACAACGCCATCAATGATGTGTTGAATGAGGCCACCAAGTACGATGCGGCGACCAAAGGGGCTGGGCTGTTACAGGGCGACTCCACCGCGTTGGCGCTGCAAAACAGTCTGCGTTCTGCCATCCAGTCGGTGACGACGGGGTCCAGCGTGTTCACCCGCTTGACAGATGTCGGCATTACGCAGCAGCGGGGTGGAAACTTGGCGGTGGATTCAGCCAAGCTGTCTGCCGCCTTGGCCAATACCGATGAATTGAAGAACATGTTCCGCAGCACGGGCGGGGGCGCAGCGGATGGCGTTGCGGTGAAGATCAAGGCAGTGACGACGAGTTTGCTCAGCAGCAGTGGTTTCTTCCAAACCAAGGACGCCAGCCTGAAACTGTCGCTGAGCCAAAATGCCAAAAACCAGCTGCAAGTGAACGAGCGGGTCACCAAGTTTGAAGCCAACCTGAATGCGCGCTACAGCGCACTGGATACGAAAATGGCCAGTCTGAACGCGCTCAATGCGTACGTGAGCCAGCAGGTGACCACCTGGAACAAGAGTACCGGTTGATGCTCTGGCGCTTTAGTTTTCAGAGGGAAAGTCGATAACTGGGTATCAGCATTCAAACGAGAAGGACAGCCAAAATGTTCAGCGCACACGGTACCCGCAATGCATCCGCCTACAAGCGAATTGGTGTGGAGACAGGGATGCACACCATCGACCAGCACCAGATTGTGAGTTTGCTGTTCGAAGGCCTTCTAGAGTCACTGGCCACCGCGCGGGGGGCTTTGGCGCGCAAAGATGTACCGGCCAAGTGCGCGGCAATTTCTAAATCCATCCGTATTCTGGAAGAGGGGCTGGCCACCGGGCTGGATACCGTGGACGGCGGTCCTTTGGCCGTGAACCTGGGTGCGCTGTATGACTACGCGGTCCGCCGTTTGAGCCTTGCCAATGCCCGCAACGACGACGCCATTCTGCAGGAGGTCCAACGCCTGATTGAACCGCTGGCGCAGAGTTGGAAGTCCATCAAAAGTGGCGGCACGACCAGCAGCGACGCCGTAAGGACGGGGCCCCGCCTGTCCTTGGTGGAGGCCTAAACCATGTCACAAGTGTTGCTGGACTACTACAAGGCCATCGAAGACAGCAGTGTGCGCATGCTGGAGGCCGCCAAAGCGGAAGATTGGGCAGAGATCATGCGCTTTGAGGGCGTGTGTGCGGTGCTGATTGAGCAGCTGCGCCAGTGTGCCCAGACCGAGCAGCTCGACGAGGGTGCGCGCCGGGAAAAGTCGCGCATCATGTTGCGCATTTTGAACAACGATGCACAAATTCGGTTTCTGGCCGAGCCGTGGCTGCAGCAAATAGAGGGCACGTGCCAGCAATCGCAGTTGCTGCACTAAACGCAGTTTGCTATAAAAACAATAGCTATAACACTATGTTTTACGCGGGCTAGATGCCCATTTAGACCTGCATGTTCATGATGTCGGTATAGGCCTGAACCATTCGGTTTCTCACATGCAGGGTCGCCTGAAAGCCAATTTGGGCCTTTTGAATGGCGACCATGGTTTCTTCCAGGCTGACCTTGGGGTTTTCCATCTGAACTTCTTTTTGCAGGCGTGAAGCCTCATTCTGGGCTGCACTGACCGATCCCAGTGCGCTTTGGAGCGCGCCCGCAAATCCACCCCCAACCCCGCTGGCGGGTCCGGTCGCACCCGTGCGCGCACCGGCGACCGGGCGAATGGAAGAGGGCAGGGAAACAGGGTTGAGTTTGAGGTCCATGGAGGGGCTCCCGGGTTCATAGGGATGCGGCAATCCTATTCCCGGCATGGCGGGCGCATTATTTTGAATTGGCGGGGGAAAGCGGCGCTTTTTGCCCTAATGTTTCTGGGGGCGGGTCGAATAATCAGTCCAACCCTTGAAGCCACGGGGCCCTATCGCCCCGGAACACAAAATGCCCGCTGTTGCTGCCCTTCCCGTCAATCCCACCATTGCCCAGCGTCTGGCCGGACTGGACCAGGGGCAGCGTTTGCGCCTGGCGCTGGGGATTGTTTTGTTTGTGGTCATCGGCGTCGTGGGCCTGGTCATGGGGCGCCAGGCGGAGTGGCGGATTTTGTATTCGAATTTGGCGGACAAGGACGGCGGTGCGGTCATTGCCCAGCTCAATACCATGAACGTGCCCTACAAGCATTCCGAGGGCGGAGGGGCCATATTGGTGCCCGCAGACCGGGTGCACGACGTGCGCCTCAAATTGGCTTCGCAGGGCTTACCCAAGGGTTCGGTCAGTGGCTTTGAGATGATGGAGTCCAACCGGTTCGGCATGACCCAGTTTCAGGAGCGGCTGACTTTCCAGCGGGGGCTTGAGGGGGAATTGACGCGTTCCATACAGGCCCTTTCGTCTGTGCAAAACGCCCGGGTGCACTTGGCCTTGCCCAACCAGAACGGATTTTTCCGGGAACAGCAAAAACCGTCCGCGTCCGTTTTGCTGGGGCTGCACCCGGGGCGCAGCCTGGATCGTGCCCAGTTGGCTGGCATTGTGCACTTGGTGGCATCCAGCGTGCCGGAGATGGCTCCTTCAGCGGTCAGCGTGCTGGACGATACGGGCAAGTTGCTCTCCACCCCCAGTGACGGATCGGGCGGCATTCTGGGTGGCGATGCGGAGCAGCTGCAATATGTTCGCCAGATCGAGCAGCAGTACAGCCGCCGGATTTTGGACATTCTGGAACCCATCGTGGGCCGCAACAACGTCAAGGCCCAGGTGACAGCGGAGCTGGATTTCTCCCAGACGGAGTCCACGACGGAGTCGCATCGCCCCAACCAGACGCCGGATGCCACTGCGATTCGTAGCCAGCAACTGGTGGAAAGCACCACTGCTGGCGGTGCTGCGCCTCCCTCTGGGATTCCCGGCGCGACGTCCAACCAGCCTCCGGGCCAGTCGTCTGCTGCCATCAACGGTGCGGCGCAGCCGCTTACGGCAGGTGGCCAGGCTTCTTTGGCGGGCGGTGGCAAGCGCGAGTCCATCATCAACTACGAGGTAGACAAGACCGTGCGGGTGGTGAAGGGGGCCACGGGGGTGATCAAGCGCATCAACGCTGCGGTGGTGGTGAACCACAACGTCACCACCAATGACAAAGGCAAGACGACGAGTACGCCGCTGACGGACGCCCAGGTTGAAAAGATGACAGCCCTGGTGCGCGAAGCCGTTGGCTTTAGCAAGGACCGTGGTGATTCGGTGAACCTGCTCAACGCCGCGTTTGCGCCAGAGAAGGTCGAAGTGGTGGATGTGCCGTTGTGGCGTCAGCCAGATATCCAGGATCTGGCCCGCAGCTTTGCCTGGCCGCTGGGAACGCTATTGTTTGCCGCTCTGGTATTGATGGGCGTGATCCGTCCGGCCTTGAAGGCCATGGCCCAGGCACCGGTTCCGGCAACGGGAGGGGGCAGCAATGTGCGCATCAATCAGCTGGACGCGCTGGAGTCGGAGACACCTGAGCGGCCCCAGTTGGGTGGCCCCGGCGTGGGGCAGGACCCGGCCCAGGCTTCCGCGGCGGAGATGCAACTGGAGGACGCTCGCAAGCTGACGCGGGACAACCCAGCCGCCGTCGCGAACATCATCAAAACGTGGATGAACGGTGAGGCACCGGCTTGATGGCCGACGCACAATAACGCCATGGCACAAGAAGACGGCTTACAAGATGCGGCAATTCTGATGATGTCTCTCGGCGAGGCCGAGGCGTCGGAGGTTTTCAAGCATCTATCACCCAAAGAGGTTCAAAAACTGGGCGAGGCGATTGCCAAAACCACCCAGATTACCCGCGAGCGGGTAGACGATGTAGTCGCCAAATTCACCAATGTGGCGGCTTCGCAGAGTTTGCTGGTGTCCAACTCAGGGGACTATGTGCGCTCGGTACTGAAGCTTGCCCTGGGTGACGACAAGGCGGCGCTCTTGATTGACCGCATCTTGCAGGGTGGGGATGTATCGGGGATTGAGAGTCTGAAATGGATGGACCCCCTGTCAGTGGCGGAGCTTTTGCGCAATGAGCACCCCCAAATCGTGGCGGCCATTTTGGTGCACCTGGACTACGACCAGGCTGCCGACGTGCTCAAAAATCTGACCGAACGCCAGCGCAACGAAGTCATGCTGCGCGTGGCAACCATGGAAGGCATTCAGCCCACCGCGCTGAAAGACCTCAACGAGGTGCTGTTCAAGGTCTTGGCGGGGGGGGACAAGATTCGCAAGTCTTCGCTGGGTGGCGTGAAGACGGCGGCCGAAATGATCAACTTGATGGGTACCGCCATTGAGGGCACGGTGATTGAGTCCATTCGCAACCACGATGCGGATCTGGCGCAGAAGATCATGGACAAAATGTTTGTGTTCGATGATGTGCAAAAGCTCGACGACAAGGCTATTCAAATGGTGCTGAAGGAAGTGTCCTCCGATGTGCTGATCGTGGCCCTCAAAGGTGCACAGCCCGAACTCAAGGAAAAGATTCTCGCCAACATGTCGTCCCGCGCAGCTGCCACCCTGCGCGAGGACCTGGAGTCGCGCGGACCCATGCGCTTGTCTGAAGTGGAGGCGCAGCAGAAGGAAGTGCTCAAGACGGTGCGCCGTTTGGCGGACGAAGGGCAGATTGTCATTGGCGGTGGAGGTGGCGACGACGCCATGATCTGATGACCCGCACCCAAAGCAAATTCATTTCTAGTGAAAACCTCGGCACGGTGGCGGGGTGGGAGTTTGGTGCCGTAGACCAGGCTTCGGTCCGCTTTGCAGCCAAGATCCGGGCGCAGGAGTTGGCGCAGGAGCAGGCCCGCGAAAACGAAGTCCGCCAGGCAGGCTACTCTGACGGTTTTGCGCAAGGGCATTCCCAGGCCGTCTTGGAGGGGCAGCGCCGGATCGCTGAATACATCGAGACCCAGGGGCAGGACGCGGCCCGCCAGTTTGGACAACTGTTTGATGCGGCGGCAGTTGAAATCGCTGCCTCCCATCAGGTGATGGCCAAGGGTTTGCTGGAGCTTGCGTGCGAAGTGGCGCGGCAGGTGCTGCGCCAGGAGCTGTCCGTCAACCCGAATGCCTTGCTCCCGGTGATTCGCGAAGCACTGGGCGTGTTGTCGGCGGACTGCAAGGCCGCTGTCGTGCGCTTGAATCCGCAGGATAGGGATGTGCTGGAAGACGTGTTGCGGCAAGAGTTCTCGGGGCTTTCCCTGACGCTGTTGGCGGATCCCACCCTTTCTCGGGGGGGGTGTCTGGTCGAGTCGGCTGGCACGGTGGTGGATGGCACGATGGAAAAGCGCTGGTCCCGCGCGGTGGCCCGATTGGGCTTGGAGTCGACCTGGGAGCTTCCCCATGACGATGCATGAAACCGGCGGTCAGTGGAAGGACTATCTGGACCGTGCGTGCCATAGCGTGGCGTATGACAGCACGCTGGAAGTGCGTGGCACCCTCACGCGCTTGACGGGTCTGGTGTTGGAGGCCAGTGGCATTCGGGTTCCTGTCGGCTCGCAATGTGTTGTGACCATGAAGGCGCGCCCGCCCGTGCTGGCCGAGGTAGTTGGGTTTTCGGGGGAGCGGGCGTTTTTGATGCCTGCTGGAGATGTGCACGGGTTGTCAAGCGGTGCGGGTGTGGCTCCTGCCGCCGCCTATGTCCCCGTACCACGTTTGGGAGAGAGTGGCTCCGCAGACAACCAGGCTGATGCCGGTCTGCTGCGTTTGCCACTGGGAGATGGGCTCCTGGGACGTGTGGTGGATGCGCAGGGGCATCCCATGGACCGCATGGGGCCGATTGTGGACGTGTCCTCGGTGCCGCTGGACCGCAGGCCCATCAATGCGATGGATCGGGCACCCGTGCGGCAGCCGCTGGATACGGGTGTGCGCGCCATTAATGCGTTGCTGACGGTGGGGCGTGGACAGCGCATCGGGTTGTTTGCGGGCTCGGGCGTTGGCAAGAGCGTGTTGCTGGGCATGATGGCGCGCTACACGGAGGCCGATGTCATTGTGGTGGGCCTGATCGGAGAGCGGGGCCGGGAAGTCAAAGAGTTCATCGAAGACATTTTGGGAACGGAAGGCCGTGCGCGATCCGTCGTGGTGGCTGCCCCTGCCGATGCGCCGCCGCTTTTGCGTTTGCAGGGAGCCGCCTACGCGACGGCAATTGCCGAGAGTTTTCGCGACCAGGGGCGGCACGTTTTGCTGCTGATGGATTCGTTGACCCGCTATGCCATGGCACAGCGTGAGATCGCGTTGGCCATCGGTGAGCCTCCGGCAACCAAAGGCTATCCTCCATCCTGCTTCGCAAAGTTGCCCCAGTTGGTGGAGCGCAGCGGCAATGGCTTGAATGGGGTGGGTTCCATCACGGCTTTTTACACCGTATTGGCGGAAGGGGATGACCAGCAAGACCCCATCGCCGATGCGGCGCGGGCCATTCTGGACGGACACATTGTGTTGTCGCGGGCTTTGGCGGAATCGGGTCACTACCCCGCGATTGATGTGGAGCAATCGGCTTCCCGGGTCATGCACAACGTGGTGTCTCGTGACCACTTTGAATTGGCCCGGCGGTTTCGGGCGGTTTACTCCACGTATCAGCGGGGGCGCGATCTGGTTCAGATTGGGGCGTATGCCCACGGCTCCGACCCGGCGCTTGACGAGGCGATCGCGCTGCACGATGGAATGTCGCGGTTCCTGCAACAGGATATGTTGGAGGCGGCGCCTATGGATGCGGTACTGGATGAGATGCAGGTCGCTACCCATCTGAATGCCGCCGCCATCTGACGAACGCCATGAAACGGAATATGCCATGTCAGCGTTGAGAAGTGTCCAACTGGCCATCGAGCTGGCAACCCGCAACCGCGATGAGCTGGCCAAAGTCGTAGCCCGTATCGAGCGCAGCTTGGCATTTGGGCATGGCCAGCTGACGCAGTTGGAAGGCTATGCAGCGGAGACCGACGGGCGCTGGATAGGCTCGGCCGCGCGCTCCGTCTCGACGGAACTGATGCACCATCATTACCAATTCATGGACCGTTTGCAACAAGCCATACACATGCAGTCGGGTTCCATTGCCAGCACGGCACGGCAGTTGGAGCAGGCCAAAGCCAATCTGCTGCACGCGGAATTCAGGCTGGCGGGTTTGAATCAAGTGCTTAAGAGTCGGCAGGCGGCTCTGATGTGCAGAGAGCGACTTCGAGAGCAGCGGCAAACTGACGAGTTCGCCGCCCAGCAATACACCCGCAATCGGATGAAATCTATGAGTGGAGAATGCTATGACCATTGAATCTGGTCCCTCACAGGGCGTTGCGAATGCCAACAGCCGGTACGAAACACGGGGCACCAAGGGAAAGCAGCATGATCCGGTTGGAGCCTTGGGCTTTATGTCCGTCATGGCTTCGGTAGAAGCTCCCGACATACAGGAAACCACTCCAACAGGGAACGACAGCAAAAGCCAGTCACGATTTCGCACCATGGATGTGACGGAGTGGCTTCAACACTTCGCGCAGGGCAATTCTCTTGACACGAGTGCGCCCGCCCGGGGGGCAACATGGACAGCCGTTGACGATGGCCTCGAGCCTGCTCGGTCGGAGGACCCCTTGTCCTTCAACGCTACGCCGGTTTCTCCTGCGGCGCTCTTGGGAGCCGATGCCACTGTGGTGTCGGACAAGCCCATGGATGCCGCCGCATTGCTGGCCCAGTCGGCTGTGTGGAGTGGCACGGTGGCTGCTGGTGACGGTGGTGTGACCGTCGGCGCACCGACACCTTTGGCAGGAGTTTCCATCGTCACGATGCAAGTGCTGCCAAACGGGCCACCCGTTGCGTCCCAAAGCTTGGACTCGGGAGGCTCCATGGAGTTGCAGCCGGGGGACGCCCTGAAGAGGATGGTCAAAGGCGGCTCAGAGTTCAAAACAAAGCCGCTATCCGACACGGATGTGCCTGGAAAGATCCCCCCTCCTCCCGACGGCAAGGCAGACGCGATCAGCCAGAGAGCTGCCAATTTGCAGGCCGGGCCGCTTCCTGCACCCGTTGGGGTCACACCGCCCGTAGTCGCTCCCTTTAGGGAAGAGCAAACCCGGGAGCGATCTGTTTTTCGCTCCAATGGGAGTGAGAGTGTGGGTGCTTCCCAGGGGGGGAGCGGTTTGCCACCGGTCCTCACAGTCAATCATGCGCCGGAGCTGATCGCCTCGACAGAGGTGCTTGTAGCCGAAAAGATATCCTATTGGATATCAAACAATATCCAGAATGCGGAAGTAAAACTGGAGGGATTTGGCGAGGGACTGGTGGAAGTCAGCATTCGCATGCAGGGAAATGAAGCACATGTTTCGTTTCGCACAGATGAGTTGCAAACCCGAACGGCGTTGGAAAACGCCGAAGTGCATCTGAAAGACGTTTTGCAACGCGAGGGATTGGTACTATCCGGGGTGTCTGTTGGCACCTCGGGTGCTGGGGATTCTGCGGGCCAGGACCGCCGATCTGGACAACACGCGCGACAGGCAACGTTACCGGTGTTGGAAACTGTCGGTGCAGAGCGAATTCCGTTGACGGGCCGAGTTTCCGGTGTGGGATTGGATCTCTTTGTCTAGCCAATGAGAATGTGCGATTATGGTGTGCGCGGGGCGCGCAGATGTGCCATGCGTTTTGCTATGTGCTGTTGCGTTTCCGTCGAGTAATCTTTTGTTAAAGGGTCGATTGTGTCTGCCAAGCCTGAAGCTGCCGATGCCGGAGAAGGTGCCAAGCCGGCCAAGAGCAAGAAGATGCTCATCATCATCCTGGGTGCCGTGTTGGTATTGGCGTTGGGCGGTGGTGGTGCCTTCTTCTATATCAGTAAGCAACGCGCGGATGCCGCAGCCGCCGAGGAAGGGGAGGACGTCGGGTCCGCAAAATCCCACGCAAAGGCGGGGCCCAAAGCAGCGCCAGCTTATCTGCCGTTGGACAACATGGTCGTGAATTTGGCCGATCCTGGTGGTGAACGGGTCGCCCAAGTGGGCATTACATTGGAGGTGGTGGATGCACACGCAGCGGACACAGTCAAGGCGTTTCTACCAACGATTCGCAGCGGCATCCTGATGCTCATTTCTCGGCAGACGGCAGAAGAGCTGCTTAAACCTGAGGGAAAGCAAAAACTGGCCAAGGATATTCTTCGCGAAGCATCGATCCCGTTTGGTGGTGGCGATGAGGATGATGAGGAACATGGTGATGCTCCAGCGAAGAAAAAGAAGAAAAAGGCGAAATCCGGACATGCCGACATGCCCGTGGTCGCCGTTCTGTTTTCAAGCTTTATTGTTCAGTAGCCAGTGGTAACAGGTAGCAGCCATGAGTGAGTCGTTTCTTTCTCAGGAAGAGGTAGACGCCCTGCTTGAAGGCGTCACTGGCGAGAGCCAGAAGACGGTGGAAGAGGCCGCAGAGCACGGGGAAGTTCGTGCTTACAACATTTCCAGCCAGGAACGCATCGTACGTGGGCGCATGCCCACGATGGAAATTGTGAATGAGCGGTTCACCCGGAATTTGCGGGTTGGCTTGTTTAATTTCATTCGGCGCAGTCCGGAAATTTCCGTCGGCCCCGTGACGGTCCAGCGTTACAGTGCTTTCCTGCGAGAACTTGCAGTTCCGACTAATTTCAATATTGTGGCTATTCGTCCTCTGAGGGGGAGCGGGCTCATTGTGTGCGAACCCGCGCTGGTGTTTGGCGTGATTGACACGTTGTATGGTGGCATTGGAAAATTCCAGACCCGCATCGAAGGGCGTGACTTTTCTGCCACGGAACAGCGGGTGATCAACCGCCTCGTGGATGTCATTACATCCGAATATAAAAAAGCGTGGAAGGGTATTTATCCATTGGAATTGGAGTACCAACGGTCCGAAATGCAGCCGCAGTTTGCCAACATCGCAACGCCCAGCGAAATTGTCATATCGACATCGTTTCAGCTGGAGATCGGCGATATCACGGGGGCGATTCATTTCTGTTTTCCGTATTCAACCCTTGAGCCCATTCGGGACGTGCTCTATTCATCGACGCAGGGTGATTCGATCGAGGTGGATCGGAGGTGGGTGAATGTACTGACCCGCGAAATACAGGCGGCAGAAGTCACCCTGGTGGCCGAGTTGGCGCGTGCCGATGCGACGGTAGAGCAGTTGCTGCAAATGAAAAAGGGCGATTTCATCGAGTTGGAACGGGAATCCCGAATTCAGGCCACCGTTGACGGTGTCCCTATTTTTGAATGCCAGTACGGCACACATAACGCCAAATACGCTATTCGCATCGACAAGGCGTTGCGTGGCAACGATCAAAACTGGTTAGGAGAGAGAAATGGCATCTGAAGAAAAGCCCGACGAAGCAGACGATGGCATGGCGGACTGGGCGGAGGCGCTGCTGGAACAAAAGGCAACCGAGCCAAGTGGTGCGGATGGTCAGGGGGGGGTATTAACCGGTGACGCTCCGAAGCCGTTCTCATCCATGACGGGTGGGGGGGATGCGCCGGTACACGACATTAACATGGTGCTGGACATACCGGTTCAGCTGTCCGTTGAGTTAGGACGCACAAAGGTTCCCATCAAACACATCTTGCAGCTCGGCCAGGGGTCGGTTGTCGAATTGGATGCATTGGCCGGAGAGCCCATGGATGTTTTGGTAAACGGATACCTCATTGCCCAGGGGGAAGTGGTGGTGGTCAATGATAAGTTTGGCATTCGGTTGACAGATGTCGTCACTCCGTCTGAGCGACTGCGCAGGGTAAGCAAGAGCTGATTGATAGTGATGACTCAGTCTGTGGTTTCGGTTGGTATCTTCCTTGTGCTGCTTGCTTGCGTTCCCACGGCTCTGAAATGGTACAGACATCGAACGTTGCACGACAGCGATAGTTTGGACGGGCAATCACGGTTTATTTCTGCGTTGGCAGTGGGCCCCCACCAGAGAGTGGTGACCGTGGAGGTTGGACCAAAGGGACACCGGGTCTGGCTGACCTTGGGCGTCACACCGCAGGAAATCTCGTGCCTCCATTGTGTCGAAGTCACGGGCGAGCCTGGCGAACTTGGACAAGATGCTCTGGGGCTTGTTTCTCCTGCCAGCCATGCTGCTGAAGTGAGCGCGACGTGAGGGATCCAGTGGTAACCAAGGGGCGGAATGTGCCTGGCGTCAAGGCACTAGTGGGATTTGCAATGATGGCGTTGCCCGCCTATGCAATCGGACAAACGCCAGGTCAATTGCCGTTGCTGGTGGGGGCAGGTGGATCGAACATGAGCTTTTCTGTTCCTATCCAGACGTTGCTGTTTTTTACTGCCTTGTCATTTTTGCCCGCAGCGCTGTTGATGATGACCGGTTTTACGCGCATTGTGATCGTGCTGTCTTTGCTGCGTCAGGCCTTGGGCACCCAGTCTTCTCCGCCGAACCAGGTTATTGTCGGATTGTCTTTGTTTTTGACAATTTTCGTCATGGGTCCCACGCTCGATCGTGTTTACGACGACGCGTATCTGCCACTGACCAAGAACGCGATTACCTTCGAACAAGCCCTCCAGAAGGGAGAGGCCCCTATCCGCGGGTTCATGGTGAAGCAGACTCGTCAGTCGGACTTTTCCCTATTCGCCAAGTTGGCAAAACTGCCGCCGCAGACCACGGCGGATGAAGCGCCGATGCGAGTACTGATCCCCGCGTTTGTGATCAGTGAGTTGAAATCAGCTTTTCAAATCGGATTCATGATTTTCATTCCATTTTTGGTCATAGATATTGTGGTGGCTAGCGTACTCATGTCGTTGGGCATGATGATGTTGTCGCCTGTGCTTGTGGCGCTGCCCTTTAAGTTGATGCTTTTTGTCTTGGCGGATGGCTGGAATCTGCTGGTTGGCTCCTTGGCCGCGAGTTTTGTTACATGACGACAAGGAAAGTGCAATGAATGCTCAAATGGTGCTGACGATGGGGCAAGAGGCGCTGTTGTTGCTATTGATGGTTTCGTCACCCGTTCTTGGGGCTGCTCTGATGGTCGGATTGTTGGTGAGTTTGTTTCAAGCGGTGACGCAGATTCACGAAGCAACTCTCGCTTTTGTTCCAAAACTGATTGCTGTAATAGCGGTGTTTGCCATTGCAGGGCCATGGATGCTTACGATTTTGGTTGAGTACATCCGACGCACTATTGAAGCAATACCTAGTGCGGTAGCCTGATCGTAGAAGCCTGTGATTTCCATATCTGAGGCGCAGATTGCTGCATGGTTATCGCCTTTGTTTTGGCCATTTTTGCGAACACTTGCGTTTTTTACTTCCGCTCCAGTTTTCTCTTCGCGGGCCATTCCCCTGCGTGTCAAAGTTGCACTTGCCTTCTTTGTCGCTGTGGCAATGCAGGCCAGTTTGCCGGATATGCCAATTGTGGGGTTCAACGACCCACGAGTACTGGCGGTGGTTGTGCAGCAGGTGGGGGTCGGTTTGGCGATGGGATTCGCCGTGCGTGTGGTTTTTGCTGCGGTGGAGTTAGCCGGGGAAGTCGTGGGTTTTCAAATGGGGCTTAATTTTGCGGCATTTTTCGATCCGATGATTGGTGCGCAATCCAGTGCGGTGGCGCGTTTTTTTGGACAGATGACGTCGCTGCTGTTCTTGGCGCTCAATGGACATTTGATGGTGTTCCTCGCGATCAATAACAGCTTTCGGGCATTTCCGATAGATCACAATTTTCTACAGTCGTTGGCTCAGATGCAGTTGCAGCGAGTGGGTGCTGATCTGTTCGCAAGTGCGTTGTGGATTGCCCTGCCAATGATGGGTATGCTGATGTTTACCAATTTGGCGCTTGGAATCGTTTCACGTGTTGCGCCTCAGATGAACATTTTCGCGGTCGGATTCCCGATTACGTTGGTTGTTGGCTTGGTAGGCATCGCATTTACTTTGCCGATGTTGGACCAGCCGTTCATGGCGCTTATGGAGCGTTCCATGGATATCTTTGAAGGGCGCTAACCTGTGGATCAAACCAATTCGTTTCGAATAGCGTAAACAGTCAACTCGGCATTGTTGGATAGCTTGAGCTTTTCCAAAAGGCGCGCCCGGTAAACGCTCACGGTTTTTGGGCTCAGCATTAACTCCTGTGCGATATCTGCCAGGCGTTTTCCGGATGCGATTTTCAGAAGTGTTTGCAATTCGCGTTCGGACAACGAAGAATGCAGTGTTTCTGTTCCTGGCGAGGCCAGATTGTTCACCAGCATTTCTGAAATGGCGGGGGTGAGATACTTGCGTCCATTGGCCAAACACCGTACTGCTGGCACTAATTGACTTGGGTCGCCTGCCTTATTGAGATAGCCGTCTGCGCCAGCGCGCAAGCAACGAATGGCGTATTGGTCTTCGGCGAACATTGAAACAATAAGGACCCGAATATTCGAATGGTCTTCACGCAGACTGGCCAATACCTCAAGTCCGCTCCGGCCGGGAAGGTTCAGATCCAGAACGAGTACATCGCACGGGGTAGTCCGAATGACATCACGAACCTCTGTATAGCTGGCGGCTTCGCCCACGATCTGTATGTCGATCGCTTCTGTCAAGGTATCCTTGATGCCGCGTCGGACCATGGCGTGGTCGTCGCAAAGTACCACTTTGATCACTTGAAGTCTGCCTCCAACGGGTGCTGAAATACTGTGGACAGTGGGATGGACAATATGATGGTCGTTCCCATCCCCTCTTTGCTACTGACATCGAGCCAGCCACCAGAAGTTTTTGCCCTCTCACGTAAGCCGCGGATCCCGAAAGCGGTAGTTTTCTCTAGCTCTTCCATCGACATTCCAATCCCGTTATCGCATATCTCCAGGGTGAGAAATTCCTCTGCATCGGATATATCAATCTGGACCTCACTGCACTGTGCATACTTGGAAACATTCGTCAGCGCTTCCTGGGCCGTACGGTAGGCAGTCAACTGAACTGCTTTTGGAGGACACATTTGTTCATTGTTGGTTCTCAGGATGGTTTTTATACCGGTGCGTCTTTCAAAGCTCGACGCCAACCATTGAACCGCAGCAAATAGACCTTGGTCCAAAATCGATGGGCGCAGATTCATCATAATTCGTTGGCTGGCACCCAATGCGTGTTGGAGCATTTCTGTCGCAGCTTGGACGTGTGCTTGAACCATTGGTTCCCCGATATGTCTGGCTATCCAAGCCAAATCTAGCTTCACTGCTGCCAAAGATCCGCCTATGTCATCGTGAATTTCGCGTGCAATCGACGCTCGCTCTCGTTCGATGGCGCTTTGGAGGTAATCTGCAAATGCCAATAGGTGTTGCTCGGAAGCGGCTAACTCGCGATCTGCGTCTGCCTTTGCAGCACGGGCTTGGTGTACCTCAAGCGCCCGAAGGACGACTCGGCCTAGCTTGTCAAGGTCGTCCTTGTGCAGAAAATCGCTGATACCCATGTGGATTGCGGAAACTGCCGCGGATTCTCCAATGGCACCGGAAAGCAAGACAAAAGGAGGGCAAGCGTTTGAATTTTTGAGACTAAGCCACGCATCAATTGCGGTGAAGCCAGGGAGGTGGTAGTCTGCGAGTATGAGCCTGAAGTTCCCGCTGGTTGCCAGTTGGGTGAAGTCTGCCAATACGTCCACTCGGGTGACATCGCAGGCAATATGTGCTCTCTTTAGTGCGCGGCAAGCTAGTTGGTGGTCCGGCAGAGAGTCTTCCAAGTGGAGGACTCTTAAAGGAGCGTGAGAATCGATTTTCATTGTGAGTAGCCACTTGGGGAGATTATGAAGTAGTTCCTAAGCGGATAGACCCAGTTCGAGTTTGGACGGGGCGATTGTGAGCAGTGAAAGTTCCCCAACGGCACAGATTCCTGCTAACCTACTGCTCAGATTTTGCAGATATGAATGTCGTGGCTAAGATGGTTTGGAGAGTGGTTTCTGAGGACATATAACAATGCAGCCAACACTGACAACGCCAACTGCTCCAGCGGTGCAAATGCCGGTCATGCTTGTGGCAGAGGTGCAGGATTCTTTGCTTGTGGTTGTGCATGATCTGAGCCGTCTGGATGGCTTGCTGGCGCACACAATGGAAAACTTGATGGAGCGGTTTACTAGTGCGAGCGCGAACCTGGCGACGCCCGCATTGATGGGTTCCAAAGAATTGGATGAAGTGCGTAACACACTCCGCGCGGCCGTGACAGAATTGCAGTTTCAAGATATGGCGTCGCAGTTGATTGTTCACACATCCAAGATTTTGCAGGGGTGTGCGTACCGTTTGGCGTCAGAATCCATGGGTGTTGAGGATGGCGAGGCCGTGCCATTTGTAGAAGAGGTACCGGAGCGCCCGAACCCCGTCACCCAAGACGAGATGGATGCAGGCTCCATCGAACTCTTCTAAGGCTTGTTTGTTGAATTGAAATAGTCGGAGTTTCACATGCCCCTAATTCTCGCTGTCGATGACTCACCCTCCATGCGCAAAATGGTTTCGTTTACCTTAACCGGGGCGGGCTATCAAGTGGTGGAAGCTGTAGACGGCCAGGACGCCTATGAGAAGGCGCAAGCGCAGTCGTTTGACTTGGTCTTGACGGACCAAAACATGCCACGATTGGACGGTTTGGGATTGACCCGAAAGCTACGTGAGCATCCGCAGTTTAAAACCACACCCATCCTGATGCTTACAACGGAATCGAGCGATTTGATGAAGCAGGCAGGTCGTGCGGCGGGAGCAACGGGTTGGCTAGTCAAACCGTTCGATCCGGCTAGGTTGTTGGACGTAATAAAAAAGGTTATTCGTTGACTGGATTGATGAGCAAATGAGCAGTAGTTGAGGAGCTTGGTATGTCCGAAGTGCATCAGGATAGTGGGAGCGGTGGCGATTTTGATCTGACCCAGTTTTATCAAATTTTCTTTGAGGAAGCGGGGGAAAATCTCGATCTTATGGAGCAAATGTTGCTCAACTTGAATCTGGATGCAGCTGATGATGAGGTCCTGAATGGTATTTTCCGATGCGCCCATTCGGTCAAAGGGGGGGCTGCAACTTTTGGCTTCGCTGATGTCGCTGAGTTGACTCATCAAATGGAGTCGCTGCTGGATCGATTGCGGCGACACGAGTTGCAGCCAAACGCGGCTATGGTTGATGTGTTACTTGAGTCTGCTGACGCATCTCGGAGTCTTTTGGCTCGACATCAGGCAGGTGGTGAAGGTGAGGCGGTTCCTACTGCGGATCTGGTTCGTCGAATTAGTGTGTTGGCGGCAGGAGGCTCGCCTGCGGTGACTATTGAATCGTCGTCGCAAACAGTGGTCGAAAAGGACTCAACTCCACTTGCAGTACCCGTCATTACAACGGCACGCCCCAGTTCTGATGGTGAAAAGTTGAAGCCTGGTGTGCGACACCTTGAAATTCGCATCGGTCCATTGGAACGCCCCGAACAGGCGGATGCGGTGCAAGAGTTGTTTAGGGATATCCCGGGTCTTGGCGAAATTAGTTCATTGCCGTCAGTCGTGAAGAATTCGCGACTTTTTTCTGTGAAAACGGGGTCAACAGATGAAGACTTGCTTGATCTTTTTGCCTTCCATGTATCCCGAGATTACATTCAAATATCGGAAGTAAGCGCTATCGCGAGTAAGGGTACGGGCGACAGTCCCGAGTCTTCCTCAGTTTCGAGCGCATCCGATTTTTCGGATGAGCCTCCTGTGGGGGCTCCATTGGCTCCCTTGCCAGGCTTCGGCTTTTTCGATGGGGCACCCGGCGCGCCCGTTGGTGCATCAATGAGTGGCGGAGGCGAATCGAAAGCTATTTCAAAGTCCCCTTCCAAGGTGGGGGCACCGAGCGCAACGACACAACCTGAAGCAGCGACAATTCGCGTGGCTATTAGCAAGGTGGATCAGCTGATTAATTTAGTTGGTGAGCTGGTTATCACTCAAGCCATGCTGGCACAGAATAGCCGCGCACTGGATCCAGCGGTTTATCAGCAACTGTTGTCTGGGTTGGCTGATTTGGATAGGAATACGCGTGATTTACAAGAATCGGTGATGTCCATTCGGATGATTCCGATGTCTATTGTATTTAGTCGCTTCCCGCGCATGTTGCGCGATTTGGCTAGTAAGTTGGGAAAGAAAGTAGATTTTGTTACCCAAGGCGAAGCAACTGAGCTAGATAAGGGGTTGGTCGAAAAAATCACAGATCCATTGACCCACTTGGTTCGCAATTCTTGCGACCACGGTGTGGAGTCGCCGGCGGAAAGGATTGCTGCTGGCAAGCCGGAGACAGGCACGATTACATTGTCGGCATCACATCAAGGCGGATCTATCATGATTGAGGTGCGTGATGATGGTAAAGGAATGTCTCGCCAAAAAATTCTGAACAAGGCGAAGGAGCGTGGTTTGGATGTATCTGACCAAATGTCTGACGCCGAAGTTTGGCAGCTTATTTTTGCACCGGGATTCTCAACCGCCGAAGTGGTTACGGATGTGTCGGGGCGCGGGGTTGGCATGGATGTGGTGAAACGTAACATCGCCGCGTTGAACGGAACTGTGGAAATTGATTCAGCTGAAGGCTACGGAATGAAGGTTTCCGTTCGGCTTCCGTTGACTCTTGCGATCATGGATGGCATGTCCGTTGGGGTTGGTGGAGAAGTTTACATACTTCCGCTATCGTCGGTCGTGGAGTCTTTTCAGGTGAAGGCCGATGCGGTGAGTACAGTAGGGCAGGGCTCTCAATTGGTGAAAGTCCGGGATGAGTTCATGCCTGTAATCGAGTTGGAAAAGATTTTCCAGATTCCAAGGTTTGACTTTGAAAAGTCGTGTGACATTATGGTTGTGGTTGAGGCTGACGGAAGTCGTGTTGCCCTTCTTGTTGACGAGTTGCTTGGGCAACAGCAAGTGGTGGTCAAGAACCTTGAGTCTAACTACCGAAAAGTGCCAAATGTTTCAGGTGCAACGATTCTTGGGGATGGCAAGGTAGCGCTTATTTTGGATACTGGCGCGCTGGTTCGCCGTTCACGGCATTGAGCCTGATGCATTGATGGAGGGCAACAATATGGGATCGATGGAAAAGTTGGAAGCACTTACAACCTCAGATGCGAGGGAGTACTTGACGTTCAGATTGGATCAGGAAGAGTATGGAATCGACATTCTGAAAGTTCAGGAGATTCGTGGTTATGAAGCTCCGACGCGTGTTGCAAATGCCCCAGATTTCATCAAAGGAGTTGTCAACTTGCGAGGTACTATTGTTCCAATTGTTGATATGCGTTTGAAATTTAACTGTTCAAAGGTGGACTACAACTCGTTCACGGTTGTCATTATTTTGAATTTGAGAAACAGAATTGTTGGAATCGTTGTGGATTCAGTGAGTGACGTGATGGAGCTGCCCCCTGAAAGTTTGAAATCTGCTCCGGACATTGACAGTGTTATTGATAGCGCTGCAGTTTTAGGTTTGGGGTCGTTGGGGGATAGGATGCTGATTCTTTTGGATATCGAGCGGTTGATGTCTGCTCCGGATATGGGGTTGGTCGGCCCCTCTGATTGATTTTCTTATGCAGTGGATCAGTATTGCCATGTGTATGCGGTCGATGAATCTCAGCATAGTTTTTTCTGGGTGAATCGAGGTTTATGGCACGGAATATTCTTGGGTCGATGTTCGCGAAAGAAGCGTCTGAAGACGCTGCCCCCTCGGTGGGGGGGCAGGGGCGTGAGTTTGCATGGACGGACGCAGATTTTGAACGTGTCCAGGGGATGATTTACAAGAGGGCGGGCATTAGCTTGCACGATGGCAAACATGCTATGGTGTATAGCCGGTTGTCCAGACGATTGAGAGAGACTGGCTATCGCAGTTTCCGAGAGTATCTGAGCTGGCTTGAATCCTCTGATGGTCCGGAATGGCAGGAATTCATAAACGCGTTAACTACAAATCTGACTTCATTTTTCCGGGAGCAGCATCACTTCGAAATTTTTGCTGATCGATTGCGGTCGAAAACTACAAACTCTTCATGGCGCATTTGGTGTAGTGCGGCGTCAACGGGGGAGGAGCCCTATTCGATTGCTATGGCGGCGTTGGAGGTTTTAGGTGAACATCCAAAGTTGACGATAGTAGCCAGTGATATTGATTCAAAAGTGTTAGCTTCTGCTGCGCGTGGTGTTTACCGTGTTGATGGACTCAAGGGCGTTGATGCCAGTCGAATGCAACGTTTTTTTCTACGTGGTAAGGGTGAGAACGACGGTATGGTGCGAGTTAAGCCCGAGTTGACCCGATTCATTGAGTTCTTGATGGTGAATTTGATTCGTGATGACTGGCCTTTCCGAGAGCAATTCGACGTGGTTTTTTGTAGAAATGTCATGATCTACTTTGATGCGCAGACCCAAAGGAAAGTGTTAGAGCGTATCCACAAGGTAATTAGGCCAGGAGGTCTTTTGTTTGTCGGACACGCCGAAAATTTCAGTGATTCACGTGATCTGTTTGTCTTGAAGGGAAAAACGGTTTATGAAAAGCATTGAGATTTCATTGCGACTCTTAATCCTTGAATCGATGTTCTCATTGGTAGCGTTTGCATGAGTCTGACACATACCAGCGCTCCGAGTTCTTTCGGGAAAATGGGTGGGGGTGTTCCCGCTTCAAGAGTTTTGGCCAACGGGCGCATTTCACGTGTCGATCAATTGAAGGCAATGCCTCGAAAACCAGGCGAGGCATCATTTTTCTACGCCGATCATCATTTTCAATATGATGCCGTGAAGGTGTTGCCCGGGGAATACTATGTTTCCAACGAGGATCTTGTGGTCATGACGGTATTGGGATCATGTATTGCTGCCTGCATTTGGGACGGGAAGGCAAGAACCGGAGGTATGAACCATTTCATGCTACCTGAGGGGGACGGAGGAGAGGGCTCAGGGAGATACGGTTCGTATGCCATGGAGCTTTTGATTAACGAGATGTTTAAGTTAGGTGCGCGTCGAGAGACAATGCAGGCGAAAATTTTTGGAGGTGCTCAAGTCATGGCGGGGTTCACCACCATGAATGTTGGGGAGCGCAATACGCAATTTGTACTTGACTACCTGTCGACGGAGCGTATCCCAGTCATTTCCCAAGATGTGCTTGATATTCATCCTCGGAAGGTGTGTTTTTTTCCTGTAACAGGTAAAGCCTTGGTTAAGCGGCTTGCACACTCGCACCCTGAAACATTGGCCGTAGAGGAAAGACGCGGTAATGCAGCTACTGTAGCAAAGTCTACTGCCGGTGGTTCGATCGATCTCTTTTGAGGCGTCGTCTTGAAAAAGGTTCGCGTTGTAGTTGTAGATGATTCAGCTCTAGTTCGAGGGTTGCTGTCGGAGATCATTAACCGTCAAAGTGATATGGAGTGTGTGGGAGTTGCGAACGATCCCATCGTTGCACGCGAGGTTATAAGAGAGCTCAATCCCGACGTCATTACTTTGGACATTGAGATGCCGAAAATGGACGGACTTGACTTCTTGGCGAGGTTGATGCGGTTGCGGCCCATGCCTGTGGTAATGATTTCTACCCTAACAGAGCGTGGAGCGGACGTGACGATTCGTGCACTTGAACTCGGAGCTGTGGATTTTGTCGCGAAGCCCAGAATCGGCCTTGCGGCTGGCATCAACGATTTGGCGGCGCAAATCGTTGAGAAGGTGCGAGTTGCTGCTGCTGCTCACGTGAGACGAGTGACTCAATCGTTGAACCCCGTGCCGAATTTGAAGTTGGTGGACTCGCTCGTTCAGCGTCCCGAGAGCATTTCTCTTGGCCGGTTGTCGACTGAGAAGATTGTATGCATTGGTGCTTCAACGGGGGGGACGGAGGCGATCAAAGAGATTTTGACGCGCTTGCCAGCTGACTCTCCTGGAATTGTCATTACTCAGCATATGCCGCCGGGATTTACTACGAGTTTCGCCTCGCGGCTGAATGGATTGTGTCAACTTACCGTAAAGGAGGCGAGGCACGGTGAGCGGATTCTTCCGGGGCATGCCTATATCGCACCAGGTGGCAAGCAGTTCTGGATAGATAGAAGCGGAGCGAACTATGTGTGTGGTGTTGATGAGGGTGAACCTGTTAACAGACATCGACCTTCAGTTGAGGTATTGTTCAAGTCTGTTGCTCGCGTCGCAGGCCGGAACGCGTTTGGGATCATGCTTACCGGTATGGGAAATGACGGGGCCAAAGCGATGAAGGAGATGAGAGACGCAGGTAGTTATAACTATGTGCAAGACGAGGCGAGTTGTGTGGTGTTTGGAATGCCTCGGGAGGCTATACTTCACGGGGCTGCCGATGAAGTTCTACCATTACTTGACATTGCTGGTGCCTTGCTTGCGAGACTAGGTACTTCCGATCGGTACAGAGTTTAGTGATAGAAGTGGGTGTGCGCCCCTTTGGGCAGTGCCCGCATGCGCTGCTCTATGTTGCGGCTCCGTTCTTTTCAGTATTCCTCTTCGGAGGGCGCTGAAAAAAAACGAAAGTTTTAAAATTTTGACAAAAGCTTTAAAACTGTGTCATAATTCAAGGCTTCGCTGATCGCAGCAAAGCAAACGAAGAGAGTAAGAAATCTTCGGTTCATTAAAAATTTACAGCCGATAAGCGTGGGCGTTTGAAGGCGATTGCCAAGTTCTTTGGAACTAGAGTCGTAAGGCTCTACAAACGCTCATGAGAATAGAAGTGAAGTTCACTTCAATTCCGTTTTTATGAGTTGCTCGAAAGAGCAAAAAATTCAAGATCGAACTATAGAGTTTGATCCTGGCTCAGATTGAACGCTGGCGGCATGCCTTACACATGCAAGT
>CAZDDK010000028.1:0-22342 GCA_964504185.1 uncultured Rhodoferax sp.
TGGGCGCGGGCGCGAGCATGAGGTGATCGAGGTCTCCACCTTCCGCGCCTACCTGGACAATGCCGCCGCCGAGCAGGTCAAGGGCAACGAGAAAACCAGCCGCAGCGAACTGGCGGGCATGCAGCATGCCGTTGATTCGACCGGCCGTGTGCTGCGCGACAACGTCTGGGGCCCGCAGGAGGAAGACGCGGTGCGCCGGGACTTCACCATCAACGCCATGTACTACGACCCGCAGACGCAGACCGTGGTGGACTACCACAACGGTTTCAAGGATGTGCAAAACCGCGTGATCCGCATGATTGGCGACCCGGCCACGCGCTACCGGGAAGACCCGGTGCGCATCATTCGGGCCGTGCGTTTTGCTGCCAAGCTCAGCCCGCTGGGCTTTGCGCTGGAGGCCAAGACCTCCGCGCCGCTGGTCAAGTCGCAGGAACTTTTGGCCGATGTGCCGCAAAGCCGCTTGTTTGACGAAATGCTCAAACTCCTGCAGACCGGCCACGCCCTGGCCTCCATCGTGCAGTTGAAAAAGCTGGGACTGTCGCGCGGCATCTACCCGCTCTTGGACGTCGTGGTGGAGCGCGCCGAGCACCCCTTTGTCAATGCCGCACTGAAGGACACCGACCGCCGCGTCGGCGAAGGCAAGCCGGTGGCACCGAGTTTCCTGCTGGCCTGCGTGCTGTGGGCCGACGTGCGCGACGGTTGGGCTGCCCGCCAGGCGCAGCAACAGCATTCCCACCCGGCGCTGATGGATGCCATTGACGACGTGTTCCGCTTGCGCATCGGCGATGTGTCGGGCGGTGGCAAGCTGGCCAGTGACATGCGGGAAATCTGGGTCATGCAGCCGCGCTTTGAAAAGCGGGTGGGCAGCAGCCCCTTCGGCATGGTGGAGCAAGCGCGCTTTCGCGCCGCCTTCGACTTCATGCGCCTGCGTGCCGACGTGGGTGAAGTCCCCGAGATGCTGGCCGATTGGTGGCAGGAATTCAGCATGGCCAACGACAGCCTGCGCCAGGATTTGGTGGACCTGGTGCGAGAGGAACAGCAAAAGCAGCGGCGCACTCCGCGTGTGCACCGCGTGGTGCGCGCGGATGCGCCTGCCGCAAGCGCCGACATGGGCGCGCAGAATGCCACGACCCCCGCGTCTTCATCTGCCGATGTGCCAGGCGACGGGGCCCCGGCACGCAAGCGCCGCCGCCGCCGCCGTCCCGGGGGCGGGGCAGCGGGTGGGGGCAACGCGGATGGCGGAGCCGGCAGCGGCGATTGATGGACGGCCATGCGGGAGCCGGTGACCGCCTACCTGGGCCTGGGGGCCAACCTGGGTGACGCGCGCGCGGCGCTGGCCCTGGCAATGGCCGACATCGCGGGCAGTGAGGGCCTTGTGCTGGTGGCCCGCTCGGCGCTGTACCGCAGCGCGCCCGTGGGCTGTGGGGGGCCGGACTACATCAATGCGGTCGTGGCGGTGCACACCGTGCTGACCGCGCCGCAGCTGTTGCAGTCCTTGCAGCGGATCGAGGCGGCGGCGGGGCGTGAGCGGCCCTATCCCAATGCGCCGCGCACGCTGGACCTGGACATACTTTTGTATGGAGACAGCCAGATCCGCAGTGCCCACCTGACCGTCCCGCACCCGCGCATGTGGCAACGCGCCTTTGTGCTGGTTCCGCTGGCGCAGATTGCGCCCCACCGGGTCGATGCTGCGGCCTTGCGGGCGGTGTCTGACCAGGCCATTGAACGCGTGGGGTAGGCCGATCCCCTGATCACCGCCGGGTCTGCACGGGGCGGCGCTCAGGACAGGGTGGCGGTGCGCACGCAGTTGCGTCCACCGCCCTTGGCGTCATAGAGTGCACGGTCGGCCGCCGCCAGCAGGGTCTGGGCGGTCCACTGGGGGTGCGGAATGGCGCTGACCACGCCAAAACTGGCGGTGAATTGCAGCGCCAGGCCCTCAAACTCCACCCTCATTGCCGCAACGGCCACGCGAAATTCGTCGGCCAGCTGCTGCGCTTGGGCCAGGTCGGTGTCCATCAGCACGATCACAAACTCCTCGCCCCCATAGCGCGCCAGAATATCGCCGGCCCGGTGGATGCGCGGACGCAGCAGGTCTGCCAGGGCCCGCAGGCAGGCGTCGCCCGCCAGGTGGCCATGGGTGTCGTTGATGCGCTTGAAGTGGTCGATGTCGAACAGGATGAGGCTGAGCGGGCACTGCTGGCGTTCGGCACGGCGCAGCTCCTGTGCCAGCGTGGCGTCAAGAAAGGCGCGGTTGCCGATTTGGGTCAGGCCGTCGGTGGTGGACAGCAACTGCAGCCGCTCGTTGGCCACGCGCAATTGTTCCAGCGTGGCGTTGAGGTCGGTGGTGCGCGACTCCACGCGCTGTTCCAGCTCGCGGTTGGCGGTTTCGGTGGCCTGGATCAGGGCCTGCTGGCTGGCGCGGGCCTTGCGCTCGTGGCCCAGGGCCACGGCCTGCGCATTCAGGCGCAGGGTGCGGTCATTGTTGATCTGGTCGGCCAGCGTGAACGACAGCAATACCACCAGCATCACGATGCCGATCTGCGAGGCGTTCTCGGTCCAGACGGTGAGCCCGATCCAGCCCTGCTTGCTGGCATTGAGCACCGCCAAGCCGATCAGAATGGCCGTCCAGGCCAGGCAGTAAAAGCGCGCGAACTTGGCCCCGCGCCACCAGCGCCAATAGCCCATGAACAGGGCAGTCGTCGCGGTTGGCAGGGTGATGGCGGCACCCACCCGAACGGTCCAGCTGTAGGGCAGCACAAAGCTCAGGCCCACCAGAAGGGCACAGAAGGCCGCCAGGCCACGCACCAGGTAGAACGCGGGTGTTGAAAACTGCTGCAGGCGCAAAAAGCTGTCGGTGAACAGGCAGGTAAAGAGTGTCGAACTCGCCATGAAGGTCGATATTGCAAAGCTGTTCCAGCGCGTTGCCTCGGGCCACAGATAGGCGTAGGAGTAGCCGGTCAGGGTCAGGTGAAACAGCAGATAGCTGGCGACAAAGCCGATGTAGTAGATGTAGTTGATGTCCCGGGTGGAGAAGAACACGAACAGGTTGTACAGCACCATGATCAGCAACACGCCGATCACCGCGCCCTGCACCAGGTTTTCGTCGTTGCTGGCGGTGTGAAAGTGCACGGGCTCCCAGATGCGCAAGGGGGCTTCGATGGTGCCGGCGGACGCCAGGCGCAGGTAGATATCGTTGTCGCCCGGGGCCAGTTGCACCGGCATGACGAAATTTCGGTGGCGCACCGCGCGCCGGGTAAAGGGCAGTTCGTCGCCCAGCCGGTAGTGCCACTGCAGCGTGCCTGCCGCGTAGTGGTAGAGCTGCACATCGTCCAGAAAGGGGATGGGCAGCTCAATGAAGCGTGCCAGCGCCTGCGCGTCGCGGTTGTGCAGGCGCAGACGGAACCAGTAGGTGTCGCTGCTAAAGCCGAAGTTGGGCGACGGCCGGTCGATGGCGCGCCAGGCTTGGGTGCTCGCGCGGGCTTGTGCGATCGACAAGCTGCCGCCGGGGTCCACCAGGACGCCCATGCGCACGCCCACCTCGATGCGGGCCGGGCCATCCCGGGACAGTTCCAGCACCGGGAAATGCGCCTGTGCCGCGCCGGAGGTTGCCGGGACAGCAGCGATGCAGGGCGCGCACAGCGCCGCCAACAGCATCCAGACCCACAGGCTCCAGCGGCGCGGGCGCATGGTGGGTGGCTTCAGGCCAGTTCGGCAATCAGTTCGATCTCGACACAGGCACCCAGGGGAATCTGGGCCACGCCAAAGGCGCTGCGGGCGTGCGCTCCCTTGTCGCCAAACACCTGGCCGAACAGCTCGCTGGCACCGTTGGTCACCAGGTGCTGCTCGGTGAAGTCGGCGGTGGAGTTGACCAGGCTCATCAGCTTGACAATGCGCTTGACACGGTTGAGGTCGCCCACGGCGGCGTGCAGGGTGCCCATCAGGTCGATTGCGATGGCGCGGGCCGCCGCCTGGCCCTCGTCGGTGGCCATGGTCTTGCCCAGCTGGCCCACCCAGGGCTTGCCGTCCTTCTTGGCGATATGGCCGGAGAGGAAAACCAGGTTGCCGGTCTGCACAAATGGCACGTAGGCGGCGGCAGGAATCGCCACGGGGGGCAGGGTGATGTTCAGGCTGGCGAGGGTGTCGTAAATGCTCATGGGGTGCCCCGAAAAAAGTTTGGTATAAAAAATGCCTCTAGCCCGCGTAAAACATGCGTGTGATGCTATTCAAATAGTAGCATTTTGCGATTCGAATGGCTACGGCGTATTGGACGGTGGCGAGGGCGCAGGCTGGAATTGTGACGTATCAAACGGCTCAACGGTCACGCCCACTTGCAGCGTGTGGTGGGTGCCCCCGTGGATGACGCCCCGGATGGGTGACACATCGGCATAGTCGCGGCCAATGGCCAGCGTGACGTAATCCTCTCCGGGCGTGCCGCAGCCGTCGCGGTTGTTGGTGGGGTCGAAGTCCCACCAGCGGGTCTGCTGCGGGCCATTCGGCAAGTCGGGCAGGTAGACCGATACCCAGGCATGCGAGGCGTCGCTGCCCACCAGGCGCGGCTGGCCCGGTACGGGCTGGGTCAGCAGATAGCCGCTGACGTAGCGCGCAGCCAGCCCGTGGGCGCGCAGGCAGGCCACCATGATGTGGGCGAAGTCCTGGCACACACCCTTGCGCTGGGCCAGTGCCTGCAGGGCAGGGGTGTTGACCTCGGTGCTCTGGCTTTCGTAAACGAAGTCGCGGTGGATGCGCTGCATCAGGTCACGCGCGGCCCACAGCAATGGCACACCACTGCCCAGGCTGGGCAGCGCGTAGGCGGCAAAGTCGGCGTGGTGGGGAGCATGGGGTGAGGCAAATACCCACTCGCCAGCGCAGTCAAACGGCTGCCCGGCGCGCCAGCGCAGGTGCTGGCCCACCTGTTCCCAGGCCATGTGGCTGCAGGCGGGCAGGGGGCCGAAGGTGTTGACCAGGCTGCGCGCCACCACCTGCAACTGTGCATGGGCGGTTTGCAGCGCAATGTAGTGGCGGGTGTTGCCAAAGACATCCACCATCTCCTGCTGGTGCGCCGGTTCGGGCGTGGTCTGCAGGCTGTGGCCCAGCAACTGTTGGCGGCAGGTGGTGCGGGGTTGCAGATACGCTATGTGCTGCGCCATGCTCACCGGCGGCGCGTAGTCGTAGCGGGTTTCGTGGGTGATGTGCAGCTGCATGGGGGATTGGGGGGGGGCTTAGGCCCCCAGGCTCAAACCGTCTTCTGCGTCGTGGCGCAGCCAGGTGGTGGCCAGGACGGTCGCGACGTGGTTCGCCGCGTCGCTGCAGTCACGCAGCAACGGGGCCAGGGCGTCCCAGTGGGCCATGGCACCCGGCGCGTGCAGCGCCTCTCGCCGCCACTGGGCGGGGTCGGGCAGGAGGTGCGCCAGGCGGTCCATCGGACCCGGTGGCGCGCCGCGCACGAGCGAGTCCAGGTGGCTGCGCAGCGCGTGCACTGTGGCGGCCAGGGAGCCGGGACTGTCACCGTCGTACACCATCGCCTCCAACTGCCGGGCTGTGCCGTGGGGCTCCCGCAGTATTGCGGGGGAAGCGTCACCCAGTGCCAGCAGGGCGCGGCAACCGCATTCTGTGTGCACCGACCCGGTTTGCAGCCCCAGGCTCAATGCGCCTGCGGAAAACCCCAGGTGTTCGATGGCATGGCCCAGGCAGAGCAGATGCCAGCCCGCATCCGGGTTCCCGGGTGGGGTTTGCCAGCCCCTGACGGCGGCCAGCTGCACGCCGGTGGAGGTGAGTGTGGCCAGGGCGGCGCTGGCTGCGGCGCAGGCGTCGGTCGCGAGCGGGTGCGCCGCGCAGCCGTCCAGAAACACGGTTTCTGTCCTGTGCACCTGGTCCCAGTGCGCCGGCGCAAGCCGTTCGCGCGCGGCGGCAGCGGTCAGGCGCAGGGCCCGCAGGGTGTAGCCCACGCTGGTGGCCAGGTCCGAGCGCCCCAGGCTGGCGACCAAGGCTTGCACAAACGGATGCCAGTCGGTGCCCGGTGGGCCGGGTGGAGGCACGCCGGGCAGCACCAGTGTGTTGGCGATGGCCATGCGGCCCAGCCAACGCCTCAGCGAGTCGCTGGTCGGCGTGGTGTCGATGAGGGTGTGCAGCGTCAGGCTGGCCAGCTGCACCGCGTTCTGGGTGCGGGCCGTGTAGCGGCCCAGCCAGTACAGGTTGTCCGCCGCCCTGCGGGTCACGGGGTGTGCGTGCCGGGCCAGGTCCAGTGGGGTGGCTGCGCTGGCAGCGCCTCCGTCAGCCGGTGGCGGGTCGGCTGGCAGCACGTTCCAGGAATGTGCGGCGTGTGCCAGCGCAAACACCCGCTGAACGGGCGGCTGCGCCACAGCGTCGCTTCCTTGCGCGGGCGGTTCGCGCGACAGGCACAGTTCTTCCTCCAACAGATGGCGGCACAGGGCGGGCAAGCAGTCCAGCAGGGCCGGTGCCTCCAGAAACGCCGAACCCGGCGCGTTGGCGATGCGCACATGGCCGGCGCGCATGGCCTGTAGCAGACCGGGAACGCCCAGGGTGGAATCGGCGCGCAGTTCCAGGGGGTCGAGGAAGGAGTCTTCCAGTTGCGAAAGCAATCCCTGCACGGGAACCAGGCCGTGCAGCGTTCTCAAAAACAGGCGCAGATCGCGCACGACCAAGTCACGGCCCTCGACCAGGCTCAGGTCCAGCCGGTGCGCCAGGTGGGCGTGCTCCGGGTAGGCGTGGTTGAAAGGGCCGGGGGTCAGCAACGCCATGGGGAGGGGTGCGGCACCTGCATCGGTGGCGTGCAGGTTTTGCAGCAGCGCGCGCAAGGCGCTGTCCGCCACGCGGTCCAACCCGGCCGGCACCTGGGTGTGTTGCGCCACGATGTGCCAGTGGCCTTGTGGGCCACACGCCAAGTCAAATGCCACCAGGTGAAGATGCCTGCCGCCGGGTGGGTGCACGCCGTGCAGGGGACGCAGGTAGCCGGGGTGGCCCAGCACCAGCCCCGCAGGCAACAGTCCCTGGGTCAACAGGGTTTGCGGGCCATAGACATCGGCCAATACCCGCTCCAGCAGCGTGGCGCGTTGGGCAACACCCGCTGCGATCTGCTGCCACCCCGGATCGGTCGCGGCGAGCGGCGCGGGGGAGATTGCGGCGCGGGGCATGGCCGTCTGTGGGGCCGGGGAGGGGCTTGCGGGGGCGGAAGCGGGGACGACGTTCACCGGCGGGAGTATGCCGCAAACCCCCCGCCCCGACCGGTGCGCAATTCCCGGTTGCCCGAACTGTTCACCCGTGGACGATTGGGTTTGCACGCGCCGCGCGCGCCCTGTGTAATCCGGTTTCAGTCTTGTACCCTCCCCCATTTTCCCGAGAGCGAAAGAACCGACCCATGCACCGATGGACCCAAAACCTGCAACGCTGGTGGCATGCCCGCCGGGATGATGGACAACTCCGCGTGGGTGCCATGCTCGAGAAGCGCTCGCTGGGGCTGGTCTTTCAGCCCATGGTCGAATTGCGTTCGGGCAATGTGCTGGCGCACGAGGCCTTGATTCGCACCCCGCGCAGCGTGGGCGATCTGGGTTTTGGCGGCCTGATGCAGGTTGCCAAGACCCAAAGCTGCCAGCGCCAGCTGGAGCTGGCCTGCCTGGACCAGGCCATTGAATGCTGGCTGGTCGAACGGGGCAAGGGCCTGTTGTTTGTGAACATCAGCGCAAGCACCCTGATTGAGCTGGACGATGCCAACGCCATGGATACGCTGCTGGAGGTGCTGCGCAAGCACAAGCTGCAGCCCAAGCGCCTGGGGTTGGACATCACCGGTTACACCCAGGGTTCGCGCACGGATGCCTTGGTGCGCGCCCTGGTGCCGCTGCGCCAGGCCGGAATCACGATTGCGCTGGACGACTTCAAGGCCTCAGACACCAGCATGCAGGTGTGGGCGGAAGTGCTGCCCCAAATCGTCAAGCTCTCGCCGCGCTGGACCCGCGCGGTGGAGCACGACGAGGACAACTGCCGCGCACTGTCCAAACTGGCTGCACTGACGCACAAGCACCACAGCGCCCTGCTGGCCAAGGCGGTCGAGTCGGAGAACGAGCTGCGCATCCTGCGCGACCTGGGGGTGGACCTGGCCCAGGGATACTTCATGGGCAGCCCCGCGCAGGAACCCACCAGCAGCCTGAATCTGCGCGCCCGCGCGGTGCTGGCGCAAGCACCGCAGTAAGGCGGGGGAGGGGACTGCACGCGCGGACGCGCTGTCAGTCGGGGTCGCGCATCTCGCCCAATTGGGCCATCAGGTCGAGCAGTTCGGTGATGGTGGGGTTGAGCGCGTTGAAGCTGTTTTCGCGCTGGCGCCGGGCGAATCGGTGCCAGGTGGCAATGTTCATGATCTCCAGGCGCCCATAGGACAGCGCGAGCCACTCCCGTTGCGCCAGCTGCTGCACATACTCGGAAAACAGCGTGCGCGACACCCCGCACAGTGCCGCCAGCGTGTTTTGCGCCACGGGCAATTCCACCCCGTCTCCAAAGCCGATGGTGGGCGGGCGCTCCGAGCGGTAGGCCAGCGCCTCGGCAAACTGCGCCAGCCCCATCACGACCCGCATGGCCGGGTTGCCCAGCTTCATCAGCGTGAGGGTCTCCGAGGTCTTTTGGGCACGCCAGGCCATCAGCTTGGCGACATGGCGGGCAAATTCGGGTTGTTGCTCAAACAGCGTGTCAAAGCGCGCGGCGGGCAGGCTCAGAACCTGGGTCTCGGTCAGGCACACGTAGTCGGCAAAACTGGGTTTGCGGTTGATGATTGACTGCTCGCCAAACCAGGCACCCTTGCCGTAAATGGAGATGGGGGTCGAGGCGCAGGTGGTGGTCGGCATGGAGGCGGCCACCAGCCCTTCGATGATGTAGCGCCAATACGGGACCTCTCCGCCCTTGCTCCACATCTTGGTGCCCGGCGCAAAGGCATGGACCTTGACCACACGGGCGGTTTCGTTGGCCACTGCGTTGTCCAGCCCCAAATGGCGCAGGCGGGTGCCCACGTAGGCGGGGCTGCGGACAAAGGGCGTGACCTGGGGCGCGGATGTGAGGGAGGGGCTGTCAGCGGGTTGCGCGTGCATGGCGCGATTATCCGGCTTTGTGTCACCGCCGCTGTGGGATTTACCCCATGGGACTCCGGCCACACGCGGGTAGCATGGGAGGGTGCTGCGCAACCCCTTCACTGTCTTTTATGGGCTGTCCCGCGTGCTGCTGGCGGCCCTGCCCGGCTTTGTGCTGGGCGTTGCGCTGCAGCTGCAGCAGGCGCAGCTCTCCAGCTGGATGGTTTACGGGTCATTCCTGCTGCTAGCCCCTGTGTTTTATAGGCTATGTGCTATTTATTGCATAGCAATTGGCTGGCGATTCGTCTTGGCAGCATTGGCTTTTGGGCTGCTGGGCGCGGGCATGAGCGGCCTGCGGGGACTGGCCTACCACCAAGACGACCTGGAGCCGGCGCTGGAGGGGCGCGATGTGCGTGTGACCGGGGTGGTGGCCAGTCTGCCGCAACCCAACGCCTCCGGCCTGCGGTTTCGGTTGGCGCTGGAATCGGCCACGCTGGACGGCCAACGTGTGCGGCTGCCGCCGCGTGTCGATGTCGCGTGGTACGGCGGCCTCCATTTCGGTGCCCCTGCACTGGCGCGAGATACCCCCAGCGCTGCAGGGAGTGAGCCCGCTGACGTGCGGGCCGGTGAACGTTGGGAGATGACACTGCGCCTGAAGGCACCGCACGGCAGCCTCAACCCGCACGGCTTTGACTACGAGTTGTGGCTGTGGGAGCAGGGCGTACAGGCCATCGGCTATGTGCGCACCGGTGCCCGCGATGGCGCACCCAGGCGTCTGGCGCAGACCTGGCATTCCCCTGTGGCGCTGGCACGCCAGTCGGTGCGGGAACGGATATTTCGGCAGGTGGATGACCGCCAGTGTGCCGGTCTGGTGGCGGCCCTGGTCGTGGGCGACCAGGCGGCGATTGACCGGGCCGACTGGGATGTGTTTCGGGCCACCGGCGTGGCGCATCTAGTGTCCATCTCCGGGCTGCACATCACCATGTTCGCCTGGGGAGCGATGGGGGTGGTGGGGCGGCTGTGGCGGCGCTCGGGCAGGCTGTGCCGGGCGCTGCCTGCTCCCAGTGCGGCGCTGCTGGGTGGCGTGGGACTGGCCACCGCCTACGCCATGTTCTCGGGTTGGGGGGTGCCGGCCCAGCGCACCTGCCTGATGCTGGCCACAGTGGCCTTGTTGCGCATGGCGGGTGCGCGCTGGCCATGGCCGGTGGTGTGGATGGGGGCCTGCGCCCTGGTCGTGGCCTACGACCCCTGGGCTTTGTTGCAGAGCGGTTTTTGGCTGAGTTTTGTGGCCGTCGGCATCTTGTTTGCTAGCAATTCAGGAGCATTGAGTGTAGATTCAACGCGGGCTAATGCCATTTTTCGTTACATGATCCGGGGCCTGCGTGAGCAGTGGACGATTACCCTGGCCTTGACGCCACTTACCCTTGTGCTCTTTGGGCAGGTGTCGCTGGTGGGGCTGGCGGCCAATGTGCTGGCCATTCCCTGGGTGACCCTGGTCATTACGCCACTGGCCCTGCTGGGTGTGGCGGTGCCGCTGGCATGGGACGCTGCCGCTGCGGCGATGGGCGGTTTGTGGGCCTATTTGCAGTGGTTGGCGGCATGGCCCTGGGCTGCGGTGGCCGTGGCCGTGCCGCCAACCTGGGCGGCGGTAGCGGGTGTGCTGGGCGGCGCGGTGCTGGTTGTGCCCTGGCCATGGAGCCTGCGGGTGCTGGGCCTGCCGCTGGTGTTGCCGGTGCTGCTGTGGCGCGCGCCATTGCCGCCGGCCGGTCACTTTGAACTGCTGGCCGCCGACGTGGGCCAGGGCACGTCCGTGCTGGTGCGCACGGCGCACCACGCGCTGCTGTATGACGCCGGACCGCGCTACAGCCTGGAAAGCGATGCGGGCCACCGCGTGCTGGTGCCATTGTTGCAGGCACTGCACACCCGGTTGGACACGGTGTTGCTGAGCCACCGCGACAGTGACCACGTCGGCGGAGCGGGTGCCGTTCTGGCCATGCAGCCCCAGGCGGCGCTGCTCAGCTCCCTCGAAGACGACAACCCCTTGCTGTTCCGACGCAAGGCCACACGCTGCGTGGCAGGCCAGCATTGGGACTGGGATGGCGTGCGCTTTGACATTCTGCACCCGCTGGAAGCGGACTACGCCGTGCCAGCCCGGCCCAATGCCCTGTCCTGCGTGCTGCGCATTGCCAACGGCACCCAGACTGCGTTGCTGGTGGGCGACATTGAGCAGGCCCAAGAGGCGCGGCTGGTGGCCCAGCCCGGGCGCGCCACCGACGAGGCGGTGGCAAACGGGGCGAACCTGCTCCGCTCGGACTGGCTGTTGCTGCCCCACCACGGTAGCAAGACGTCCAGCAGCGCGCAATTTCTGGACGCGGTGGCTCCCCGCGTGGCCGTGGCACAGACCGGCTATCGCAACCGCTTTGGCCATCCCGCACCGCCAGTGTTGGAGCGCCTGCAGGCGCGGGGAATCACGCTGGTGGATTCACCCCACTGTGGTGCCTACACCTGGCAGTCGTGGCAACCGCAGGAAGGAGCGTGCACCCGCGTGCAGGCGCTGCGCTATTGGCACCACCGCGTGCCGTAGCGCATGCTTTTGCGGAGTGGCGTGGGCGAACAAGGCGCTAGCGTGGGGCGTGCAGTAGATCGTGGACCAGTGCGCGCACCGCCGTCGCCTCGGTCTGCGGCGCAAACAGGGGCGCGCGTTGCGCGCATTGGTGTTGAAGCTGGGTGTAGAGCCCACCGGGCGTTCCCAGTTCATCGCGGCAGCGCAACAGAAGTTGCGCCAGCCCCGCTGCATCGTCCAGCGCAAAGTAGCCACCATAGTGGGGCCCCAGCATGCCCACATTGCCGGGAATGCGCGAGGCCAGCACCGGCGTGCCGTGGCACACGGCCTCCAGCACCACGTGCGCACCACCCTCCATGCGGCTGGTGTGCACCAGCACGTGGGACTGGGCAATGGCCTGCAGGGTCGCTTCATGGGGCAGGCCACCGCGCCAGTGGTAGTGCGGGCACTGCGCCATGCACGCCAGGGCCTGCTCGCCCAGGGCGGCGTCCAGTGCGCCGCCGATGTGGTCGAAGCGGATGTCGCCGTGCCCGCGCAGCCGCCGCGCGGCCTCCCACAGGGTCTGGGGTGCCTTTTCGTCACGCAGGTGGCCCACCATGACCACGCGCAGCGGGCTGGGTGGCTTGGGCAGTGCTGCTTGGAGTGTGCTGGACTGAAAAATGACGCGCGCCTTGCTGCGAAAGGCTTGGGGCACCGCCTCGGGGCCACATTCCTGCAAAACCACCAAGACCCGTGCCATGCCCAGCGAAGCTTGCGCCTGCGCGTCGGTCTGAATATCGCGGTACAGGTCGGTGCCGGCGAGCACCACGGCCAGGCCGGGCGCGTCATGGGGGGCACGGTGGGATTGCGCCCAGCGGGCTATAGCCGACGCCGAGCGCCGGGCATGCAGGGCCAACATGGCATCAAACGGTGTGCCGTCCCAGTCCTGGGCAATGGTTACCGCGCAATCCGGTTGCAGCATCTGCGCCCACCGCGCTGCGGTGTGCCAATTGCCGTTGTTGGCGGTGGCGTTGGCAGGGCTGGCGATCAGCACGCGCGGCAACGCAGTGCCCATTAGACGTACCCTCCCTCATCGTTGGCTTGGGTTTCCTGCCCGTCCGGCTCGCGCCGTAGCCACACGGTAAAGGTGGCCCCGGCCCCGGGTGTGCTCTCCGCGCTGATGCGCCCACCATAGCGCTCCACCAGCCCCAGGCTCACCCACAGCCCCAGGCCGGTGCCTTCGGCCTTCTTGGTGGTGAAGAAGGGGTTGAAGATGTGCGCCAGCACCTCGGGCGCAATGCCAGCACCGCTGTCGGCCACGTCGATGCGCACGCCCACGCTAGTACCGTCCTCCAACCAGTCGTGGGTGGACAAGGTGAGCGTCCCACCGCCGGGCATGGCCTGCAGGGCGTTGACCATGAGGTTGATGAGCACCTGTTGCAGCTCACTGGGGTTGATGGTGAGCGGCTGCGTGGCGTGGAAGTCTTCCACCACCGCCACGTTGGCCTTCTTCATCTGGTGGCCCACCAGCACCAGGCTGTCCTGCACCAGCTGGCTGGCGTCCACCTGCTGCAGGTAACCGGCAAACTCGGCCGGGCGCGCAAACTGCAGCAGCTTGGTAACGATGAGGCGGATGCGATGCACCTGGCCGCGGATGAGGCGAATTTCCTCACGCACCGGGTCGGCCTGCGCGCCCAGGATGTCGGCCAGCACTTCGATATTGCCCTGGATGACGGCGATGGGGTTGTTGATTTCGTGCGCCACCCCGGCCGTGAGCTGGCCCACGGCGGCGAGTTTTTCCGAGGTGACCAACTGGCGCTGGGTGCTGCGCAGTTCGTCCAGCGCCTGGGCCAGCTCGTGCGTGCGTTCGGCCACGCGCTGGTCCAGCTCTTCACCCCACTGGCGCAGGGCCAGCTTTTGGGCCTGCAATTGGTCCAGCAAGCGGTCCAGGTGGGCGGCGAGTTCGCCAATTTCGTCGCCCTGGGGCACGCTGCCCACGCGTGCAAGCTCGTCGCCGCCTTCAGCCGCGCTCATGGTGCCGTGCATGCGCTCGATGGGCTTGAAAATACCGCGCGCCCAATGCAGCGAGATCAGCGTGGCCCCGCCCATGGCCAGCAGGAACACGCCAATGATGATGGCCAGCGTGGTCTGCTTGACACGCCGAAACGGTTTTTCGAGGTAGCCCACGTAGAGCATGCCGACGCGCTGGCCGTCGCCGTCGACCACCGGCTCGTAGGCCGACACGTACCAGTCATTCACCACAAACGCGCTGTCCAGCCAGGTACGGCCCTCGCCCAGCACGGCCTGGCGCACCGCCTGGGACACGCGCGTGCCGATGGCGCGCGCGCCTTCAAACAGGCGCACATTGGTGGCCACGCGCACGTCGTCCAGAAACAGGGTGGCCGTGCCCTGGCTGCCAAAGGGCAGCGCGCCTTCGGGGTAGACGATTTCGTTCAGGCCGTCGATGAAATCCAGGTTCTTGTTCAGCAGCGAGCCACCCACCACCACGGCGCGCACGGTGCCCGCTTCGTCGCGCACTGGAGCGGCAGCGTGGATGACCATGCCGCGCGACTCCGCCGCGCGCTCGGTCGGGGTGGCGTTGGCGGTGGCGATGAAGGGGGTAAGCGCGCGTGCGGCCAGTGCAGCGTCAAACTGCGCCAGTTGTTCGGCCGAAAAGATGTCGATGGCGGTGGACGCCTTGCCCGCGCGGGCCTCGCGCGTGACCTTCCAGTCCAGCAAGGCCTGCGGCGCACGCGTGCTGCTGCTGGCCAGCAACGCGCCGTTGGCGTCGTACAGGTTCAGAAAATCCAGCCCCAGGTCGCGCGTGGCATCGCGCAGCAGGCCTTGCAGCGCGCCGGGCTCGCCACGGCCCCGCTGCGGGTAGCGGCGCTCCAGTTGTGCCGAATTGGCCAGCGCTTCCACCCCGCGCCCCAAGGCTTCCTTGACGCGATCAAAGTAGCTGTGCGCCACGGCCAGGTCGCTTTGCACCTTGACGGTAAGCAGCCGGTCGTAAGAACTGCCGCCAAAGTAGACCAGCACCGCGATCGACACGGGCAGCACCGCGAACAGCGGCAGCAGCGCCAGCGCCAGCAGCTTGGTGCGGATGGAGTGGGCGCGCCACAGGCGCTGGGCCAGGTTCATTCCATTTCCAAATCAGTCGTGTCTAGGCGCGAAGCCGCAGACAGTACAAACGTACGGCAAGGCGAAGCAACAACGACACGGGTGATTTAGAAATGGAATCACACTTGCCACTCGGCGCAGCGCCGCTCCAAGGTCTTGCGCGAAATGCCCAGGCGGCGCGCGGCTTCGGACTTGTTGCCGCGCGCGGCGGCCAGCACCGCCAGCACGTGCTGGCGCTCCATGGCTTCGAGCGAATCGTCGTCTGCAGTGGCTGCCGCAGACGAGGTGCGCGCCGTGGGCGAGCCGTCCCAGCGGAAGGTGCCCAGGATGAGCGAGCGCTCCAGGTAGTTGCGCAGCTCGCGCACGTTGCCCGGCCAGTCGTGCGCCTGCAGCAGGCGCAGCAGCTCGGCGTCGGGCTCGATGCAGGGCACGCCCAGTTGGCGCGTGAGCAGTTGCAGCAGGTGGGCAGTGAGGTCGGGAATGTCGTCGCGGCGTTCGCGCAGGGGTTTGAGGTGCAGTTCCACCACCTGCAAGCGGTAATACAAGTCCTGGCGAAAGCGCTTTTCGGCCACTTCGGTGGCCAGGTCGCGGTTGGTGGCGGCCACGATGCGCACGTCCACCGGCAATTCGCTCTCGGTGCCAATGGGGCGCACGCGGCGCTCTTCCAGCACGCGCAGCAGCTTGGCCTGCAGGGCCAGCGGCAGCTCGGAAATTTCATCCAGGAATAGCGTGCCGCCGCGCGCGTAAAAGAACAGGCCTTCGCGGTGCGCACCCGCGCCGGTGTAGGCCCCCTTGACGTGGCCAAAGAGCTCGCTTTCGATCAGTTCGGGCGCAATCGCCGCGCAGTTGACGGGCACAAACGGCCCAGCGGCGCGGCTGCTCAGGCGATGCAGCAAACGCGCCACCACTTCCTTGCCGGTACCCGATTCGCCCTGCACGAGCACGGTGGACGGTGTGGGTGCAATGCGCCGCACCAGCGCGCACAGCTCCTGCGTGGCGCTGGAGCGCCCCACCAGGCGGTCTTCGCCCGCCGTGAGGCCGCTCATCTCCCGGCGCAGCACAAAGTTCTCGCGTGACAGGCGCGAGCGCTCGAAGCAGCGCTTGACCGAATTGAGCATCTGCGCCACCGAAAAGGGTTTGAGCAGGAAGTCGGACACACCCGCGCGCAGCGCGTCGATGGCGGTTTCCAGGTCGGCATAGGCGGTGATGAGCACCACGTCGCCCGAAAAGCCGCGCTCGCGCAGGATGTGCAGCCACTCCACCCCCGATTTGCCGGGCAGGGCGATGTCCAGAATGACCAGGTCGAAATATTGCTGGGCCATCCGCGTTTCGGCTTCTTCCACGCTGCCGGCGGAGGCCACGTTTGCACAGCGACCGGTGAGCGAGCGTTCGATGAAACGGCGCATGCCTTCTTCATCGTCCACCACCAGGACGGAAAACAGTTGCCAGTGGGAAAAGTCGTGGGGAGAAGCGGTGTCGGGCATGGTGGTCGGTCAGCGTCGCCGCAACGTGCGGGCGGGGTGTGCCCGTCCATTATCACGGCAGCTCGTGTGCGCCACCACCCGGGTTTGCCCCGCCGGGTATTGCGACTTTTTGTCCCATTTCCGGCTGCTGTGGTGCGACTTTTTGTCCCGTTTTCGGCGCAGGCGCGGATTCATGCACGGCGCTGCACAGGTCTATTTCAAATTCATTAACCATGGCACGTATGTTGCTATTTCGATCCCCGGCTAGTCATCAGTTTTTCATCCAGAAAGAGGAGATCCATGCAACACATGAATCGGCGGCAGTTCTTCAAGATCGGCTCCGCCAGCCTCGTGGGATCGAGCATTGCCTTGCTCGGTTTTTCCCCCACGGCGGCCATGGCGGAGGTGCGCGAGTTCAAACTCGCACGGGCCACGGAAACACGGAACAACTGTCCGTATTGCGCCGTGTCCTGCGGCGTGCTGGTGTATTCGTTGGGCGACAAGTCCAAGAACGTGAAGGGGCGTGTCATTCACATCGAGGGCGATCCGGACGATCCGGTCAACCGTGGCAGCCTGTGCCCCAAGGGCGCAGGCCTCATGGACATGGTCAACAGCCCCACGCGCCTGAAGTTCCCTGAAGTGCGCGAACCCGGCACCAACGAATGGAAACGCATTTCCTGGCACGACGCATTTGCGCGCATAGCCAAGCACATGAAGGCCGACCGCGACAGCAACTTCATTGCCAAGAACGCCGCAGGCATCACAGTGAACCGCTGGAACACCATGGGTTTTCTGGCCAGCTCGTCCGCCAACAACGAAGCCGGTTACCTTACGCACAAGGTCTTGCGCAGCTTAGGCGCCGTCGCATTCGACACCCAAGCCCGTATTTGACACGCCCCCACGGTGGCCAGTTTGGCTCCGAGTTTTGGGCGTGGCGCGATGACCAACCATTGGGTGGACATCAAAAATGCCGATTTAGTTTTTGTAATGGGGGGTAACCCGGCCGAGGCGCATCCGTGCGGCTTCAAGTGGGTGATCGAAGCGAAGAAACAGCGTAAGGCCAAGCTGATTGTGGTCGACCCGCGTTTCAACCGCACCGCATCGGTGGCAGACTTTTACGCGCCGATTCGCCCAGGTTCGGACATTGCGTTCCTGGGGGGTGTCATTCACTATCTGCTCAGCAACGACAAGATCCACCACGAGTACGTCAAGCACTACACCAATGCCAGCTTCCTGATTGACGAGCGCTTTGGGCTCGATGACGGCCTGTACTCGGGCTACAACGCTGACAAGCGCGCCTACGACAAGGAATCCTGGAAGTACCAGATGGACAAGGACGGCTTTGCCAAGGTGGACGAGACCTTGCAGGACCCGAACTGCGTGTTCCAGATCATGAAAAAGCACTACGCCCGCTACACGCCGGACGTGGTGGCCAAGATCACCGGAACCCCCAAGGACGCGTTTCTCAAGATCTGTGGCTACATTGCCGAAACGGCAGCGCCCAACAAGACCATGACGCACATGTATGCGCTGGGCTGGACGGAGCACTCGGTGGGAACCCAGAACATCCGCAGCATGGCCATCATCCAGCAGCTGCTGGGCAATATGGGCATGGCGGGGGGCGGCATCAACGCGCTGCGCGGGCACGCCAATGTGCAGGGCATTACCGACATGTGCCTGTACTCGGACACGCTGCCGGGCTACCTCGGGGCACCGCTCGATTCCGACCCAGACCGCAAGACCTATCTGGAAAAGCGCACGCCCAAGGCGCTGCGCCCCAACCAGATGAATTTCCCGCAGAATTTCCCCAAATGGTGGACCAGTCTGATGAAGTCCTGGTACGGCAAGGAAGCCACGGCAGAGAACGACTTCTGCTACGAGTGGCTGCCCAAGCGCGACACGTCCTACGACGTGCTGGCCATGTTTGACCGCATGTACCAGGGCAAGATGACCGGCTTCGTCTGCCAAGGGTTCAACCCACTGGCTTCGGTGGCCAACAAAAAGAAAGTGGGCGACGCGCTGGCCAAGCTGAAGTATCTGGTCATCATGGACCCGCTGGTGACAGAAACTTCTGAATTCTGGAAGAACTACGGCGAGGTCAACCCCGCCGACCCGGCCGCCATCCAAACCGAGGTGTTCCGCCTGCCGGTGGCCTTTTTTGCCGAAGATGCGGGCAGCTGCACCAACTCGGGCCGCGTGGCGCGCTGGCACTGGAAGGCGGTGGATGGCCCGGGCGAGTCCATGACCGACACCGACATCATGGCGCACCTGTACCTGACCTTAAAGGCCATGTACGGCAAGGATGGCGGCGCTTTCCCCGACCCGGTGCTCAAGCTGTCCTGGCCCTACCGCCGACCGGCCGAACCGGCGCCGGAGGAACTGCTGATGGAGATCTCCGGCAAGGCGCTGGTCGATCTGGTTGATCCCAAGGACGCGACCAAAATCCAGGTCAAGGGCGGCGAGCAGGTGGCCAGCTTCGGCTTCCTGCGTGACGACGGCAGCACGGCCTGTGGCAACTGGATCTACAGCGGCTGCTGGTCGCAAGCCGGCAACCTGACGGCGCGGCGCGACAGCAGCGACCCCTCTGGCCTGGGCCAAACCCTGAACTGGGGCTTCTCGTGGCCGGTGAACCGCCGCATCCTCTACAACCGCGCCTCCGCCGACCTCCAGGGCAAGCCCTGGGACAGTTCGCGCACGGTGCTGAAGTGGACCGGCACCGTGTGGGGCGGCAACGATGTGCCCGACATGCGCCCCAACGCCGCGCCGGAAGAAGGGGTCATGCCTTTCATCATGAACCCGGAAGGCGTGGCACGCCTGTTTGCCCGCGACCTGATCAACGACGGCCCGCTGCCCGAGCACTACGAGCCCTTCGAGTCGCCGCTGGACACCAACCCCATGCACCCCAAGAATGCGAAGGCCAAGAGCAATCCGGTCTCGCGCATCTTCAAGGGTGACCTGGAGGTGTTTGGCACGCCCAAGGACTTCCCCTACGTTGCCACCACCTACCGGCTGACCGAGCATTTCCACTTCTGGACGCAGCACAGCAAGATCAACGCGATCCTGCAGCCCGAGCACTTTGTGGAGTTGGGCGAGGAGCTGGCCAAGGAGAAAGGCATCAAGGCGGGCGACAAGGTCAAGGTGCGCTCCAACCGGGGCTACATCAAGGCCGTGGCCGTGGTCACCAAACGGATCAAGACGCTTGAAGTGGATGGGCAAAAGGTGCACACCATCGGCATCCCGATCAACTCCGGCTTTACCGGCCAGACCAAACCGGGCTTCCTGACCAACACCTTGACCCCGGCCGTGGGTGACGGGAATACCCACACGCCCGAGTACAAGGCGTTCCTGGTCAACATCGAGAAAGCCTAAAGGAGAGCTGCTATGGCATTGCAATCGCTAGACATCAAACAGCGCTCCGCCACCACCACCCCGTCCACGCAAGTGCGGGAAACGGTGGAAGTCGCCAAACTCATTGACGTGTCCGCCTGCATCGGCTGCAAAGCCTGTACGGCGGCCTGCATGGAGTGGAACGACATCCGCGGCGACGTGGGCCACTGCGTGGGCGTGTACGACAACCCGGTCGACCTGAAAGCCGACGCGTGGACCGTGATGCGCTTCACCGAGACCGAGCAAAACGGCAAGCTGGAGTGGCTGATCCGCAAGGACGGCTGCATGCACTGTGCCGAGCCGGCCTGCCTGCAGGCCTGCCCGGCACCGGGGGCCATCATCCAGTACCGCAACGGCATAGTGGACTTCCACCAGGAAGCCTGCATAGGCTGCGGCTACTGCGTGACGGCCTGCCCGTTCGACGTACCGCGCATTTCCGAGAAGGACAGCAAGGCCTACAAGTGCACGCTGTGTTCGGACCGCGTGGCCGTGAACCAGGCCCCGGCCTGCGCCAAGGCCTGCCCGACCGGAGCCATCCAGTTCGGTACCAAAGAGGACATGAAGGACTACGCCGACAAGCGCATCGCCGACCTCAAGGAACGCGGGTTCGAGAAGGCTGGCCTGTACGACCCCCAAGGGGTGGGAGGCACCCACGTCATGTACGTGCTGCACCATGCCGACCAGCCCAAGCTGTACGCCGACTTGCCCAAGGATCCTGGCATCAGCCCCATGGTGTCGCTGTGGAAAGGGGCAGCCAAGCCGCTGGCCACGCTGGCCCTGGCCGGGGTGGCGCTGGGCAGCTTGTTCCACTATGTCACCAAGGGCCCGAACGAGGTCTCGAAAGAGACCGAGGACGAGATTGAACGCGAAGACCAGGAGGCATCCAAATGATCCGAGACCCCAAAGACCTGCAGCGCTACAACGCGTCCGAACGGGCCAACCACTGGGTGGTGGGCATCAGCTTCATTGTGCTGGCGCTCTCTGGCCTGGCCTTCTTTCACCCGGCGTTCTGTCCGCTGGCGCAGCTGTTCGGCGGCCCGGTCTGGGCGCGCATCCTGCACCCCTTCATCGGGGTGCTGATGGCGCTGTCCTTTCTGGGGCTGTTCCTGCGCTTCCGGCATCTGAACCAGATGACGGCAGCGGACAAGGAATGGTTGTCCCGTGCGGGCGAAATGGTCAGCGGCAATGACCACAACATGCCCGAGCAAGGCAAGTACAACGGCGGTCAGAAAGCAATGTTTTGGGGCTCGGCCCTGTGCATGCTGCTGATCACTGTGTCGGGCGTCTTGATCTGGCGTGCCTACTTCGGCTTTGACGTCAACGTGGTGCGCCTGGCCGTGGTCGTGCATGCCGCCGTGGCCGCCTTGATGATTGCCCTCATCATGGTGCACGTGTACGCCGCCATCTGGGTCAAGGGGACGATCCGTGCCATGTGGTACGGCACTGTCACCCGCGCCTGGGCCAAACAGCACCACCGCGCGTGGTACCGTGAGGTCTCCGGCAAGTAACCCGCACCGGCCGCAGCGCTGTACCCCCAGCGCTGCGGCCCCTATATCCTTCGCACCATGCAAGACACCATTCCCATCGCTCCCAGCAGCAGCACGCCACCCACGCTGATCCTGCCCAACCCGGCCACCCACTTCAGCCACCGGGCAGACCGCTTCGAGCAGTTGGCCCCCGGCCATGCGCTGGGCGATTTCCTGCAGTTCATGGCCGCGCTGGCCCGCGCGCAACACGCAGCGCTACAACAGCTCGGCGGCCTGGCGCTGCCCGACGCCGCCAGCCTGGAGCGCGCCCGCACCCACGGCATGCCGCCGCTGGCCGCGCAGTCCCTGCCGCGTGATGCGGCCTGGCACAGCGCCTTGTACCAGGTGATGGAAGCCTTGGCACCCACCGCGAACACCGCCACCGCCGCCCTGCTGGCAGAACTGCGCGCATTGCCCGCCGAACGCTGGGAGGCCATGGCCACGCGCATTCTCGACACCGATTTTTCCGGCCCCGACGCACGCTACTACCCGCTGGTCGCGGCGGCGTTGCAGGTCTACTGGGTGCAGCTGGTCACCAGCCTGCCGGTGCAGGCCTATGCGCCGCTGGACGTGCGCAACGTCTGCCCGGCCTGCGGCTGCCTGCCCCTGGGCAGCGTGATCGGTGCCCATGCCGACGTGAGCGGCCTGCGCTACGCCCAGTGCGCGCTGTGCGGCACGCAATGGAACGTCACGCGCGCCAGCTGCCTGGCCTGCGGCGCGGGCGAAGACCGCGTGGGCTACCACAGCATCGAAGGCGACACGGGCCCGATGCAAGCCGAGAGCTGCGACGATTGCCACAGCTACTTCAAACTGCTGCGCCGCGACAAGGAAGGCAGCGCTGATCTGACCGCCGACGACTTGGCCAGCCTGGCACTGGACATGCTGCTGGACGACGCCGGCTTTGCGCGCGGCGGGCCCAACCTGCTGTTTGTGCCGGGCGAGTCCTGAGCCTGTGCCCACCATGAATTTCTCCCTTTCCCTCCACTTTCTGCCCGGTCCGGGTGAAAGCCATGCACGACATTCGCCGCCTTCCCGCCGTTGACCGCGTCCTGCAGCAACTCCCCGACCTGATCGACGCCCACGGTCGCCCGTTGGTGACCGCCTGCGTGCGTGCCGAACTGGCCGCCGCCCGTGAGGGCTTCCAGCACGGCCTGCCCCTGCCCGACGAAGCCGCTTTGCACGCAGCTGTGCACCGCCGCGCCGCTGCAGCGGCCCAAGCCAAGCTGCGCACGGTCT
>CAZDDK010000029.1:0-22127 GCA_964504185.1 uncultured Rhodoferax sp.
CGCCTGTCCTTCGTCACCCCCGACGAAGACGAAATCCGCAAGGGCGTGGCCGCACTGGCGGCGGCGATTGCCGAGTTCCGCACGCGCTAAGGCCACTGCAGCATGGACCAGGTCATCCACCTCTGGGGCCGCACCAGTTCGCTCAATGTGCGCAAGGTCGTCTGGACCGCGCAGGAACTGGGCCTGGACTTCCAGCGCACCGACGCCGGAGGCAGCTTTGGCGTAACCACCACGCCAGAGTACCTGCGCAAGAACCCCAACGCGCTGGTGCCGTTGCTGGAGGATGGCGACTTCGTGCTGTGGGAGTCCAACGCCATCGTGCGCTACCTGTGCGCCCAGTACGGCACGGCGCAGAGTCTGTACCCGACCGAGCTGCACGCCCGCTTTGACGCCGAGCGCTGGATGGACTGGCAGCAGACCACCTTCAACCGCGCTGGGGGCCAGGCTTTCATCCAGCTGATCCGCACCACGCCCGAGGCGCGCAACGCCGAGTCGGTGCGCCAGTCGGTGGCCGCCACCGAACCCCTTCTGTCCTTGCTGGACACCCATTTGCAAGGGCGCGCCTACCTGGGCGGCGAGTGCTTTGGCATGGCAGACATCCCGTTGGGCTGCGAAATGCACCGCTGGTGGGGCATGCCCCGCCACCTGTTCGATGCCGTAGGCGTAGCGCGCCAGGAACTGCCCACCTACCCCCATGTGCAGCGCTGGTTCCACGTCTTGCAGCAGCGTCCGGCTGCCAGGGGCGTACTGGACTTGGCGCTGGCCTAGAGAAACGCAGCATATGCTACGTTTTCCATAGCTACATCACTATATTTTACGCGGGCTAGAGGCCGAAATGACCACAGCAATTCTCCACACCCGCCCTTTCAAACAGGTCGATGTGTTCACCGCCACCCCCTACTACGGCAACCCGCTGGCCGTGGTGCTGGATGGCTCGGGCGTGTCCGACGCGCAGATGCAGCACTTTGCCCGGTGGACCAACCTGTCGGAAACCACCTTTGTGCTGCCACCCACGCCTGAAGGCGCGGCCCAGGGTGCCGACTACCGCGTGCGCATCTTCACGCCCGGTGCCGAGCTGCCCTTTGCCGGCCACCCCACGCTGGGCAGTTGCCACGCATGGCTGGAAGCCGGTGGCCGGCCACGCACGCAGGGGCACATCGTGCAGGAGTGCGGTGTCGGCCTGGTGCAGATTCGCCAGAGTGGCGGCCCGCTCGCCTTTGCCGCGCCAAAGCTGACACGCAGCGCTCCCAGCCCCTCGCAGCTGGCACCAATCGCCCAGGCGCTGGGCGTGCAATCGCAGCAGATTGTGTCGGCGCAACCGCTGGACAACGGCCCGGTCTGGCTGGGCCTGCTGCTGGACAGCGTGCAGACCGTGCTGGGCCTGCAGCCCGACCACTCGGCGCTGAAAGCACTGGGCGTGAAGGTCGGCGCAGTGGCCGTGGAAGATGCCGTTGAACCGGCCCCGGCGCTGATTGCCCGCTCCAACCGCGAAGCCCGCGCCTTTGTCCACACCGATGCGCCCAGTGTCGAGGTGCGCGCCTTTGCCGCGCCGGTGGGCATCGCCGAAGACCCGGTCACGGGCAGCCTGAACGCCAGCCTGGCCCAGTGGCTGATGGCCGACGGCTACGCCCCCACCACCTACACCGCCAGCCAGGGCACTTGCCTGGGTCGCGCCGGGCGTGTGCGTGTGCACCGCGACGCTGCCGGGCAAGTCTGGGTGGGCGGCGACACGGTGACCTGCATCACCGGCACCGTGCAGCTATGACGGCTGCCACGCCGCGCTTTGTCACCGGCTCGTTGATGCGCCACGTGGTGGTGATGGCGGGCACCGGTGCCATCGGGCTGGTGGCCATTTTCGCGGTGGACCTGATCAACCTGCTTTACATCTCCATGCTGGGCGAGCAGGCCATTGCAGCAGCGGTCGGCTTTGCCGGTGTGGTGGGCTTTTTCATGCTGTCGCTGTTCATCGGGCTGCTGATCGGGGTCACGGCCACGGTGTCGCGCGCCATCGGTGCCGGCCGCACGGCCGACGCGCGCGCCCTGGCCACGTCCAGCCTGGTGCTGGTGGCGGGCATCGCCGTGCTGGTGTCGGGCCTGACACTGGTGTTTCTGGAACCGCTGCTGCATGTGCTGGGCGCGCGGGACCGGGTGGCGGAGCTGGCCCAGCGCTTTCTGACCATCGCGCTGCCATCGACCGTGCTGCTGGGAGTGGGAATGGTCTGTTCGGCGTTGTTGCGCTCGGTGGGCGATGCGCGGCGTGCCATGCTGGTCACGCTGCTGCCCGCCATCGCGACCGCCATCCTGGATCCGCTGTTCATCTTTGGCCTGCAGCTCGGGCTGGACGGTGCGGCCATCGTTCTGGTGATTGCGCGCACGGTGTTGCTGGGCGTCGGGTTGTACGGCGTGTGGCGTGTCCACCACCTGCTGGCACCCTTCGACCGCAGCCGCCTGGGTGCCGACGCGCGGCTGCTGTCCATCGTGGCAGGACCCGCCGTGCTGACCAACCTGGCGACACCGGTGGGCGCGGCCTTTGTCACGCACAGTGTGGCCACGTTTGGTGCCCCGGCCGTGGCCGGCCAGGCCACCATCGAGCGCCTGACGCCGGTGGCATTCGGGCTCATTTATTCACTCAGCGGTGCGGTCGGCCCGGTGTTTGCGCAGAACCTGGGGGCCAAGCGCTTTGACCGGGTGCGCGAGAGCCTGCGCACCAGCCTGGTGTTCATGGTGGCGGCGGTGGCCGCGGCCTGGCTGGTGCTGGCCCTGCTGCAAGGGCCGCTGATCCAGGTTTTTTCGCTGGACGGCGTGGCCGCGCAGATGGTGCATGCGTTTTGCAGCTGGCTGGCCGCTGGCTTCTTCTTCATGGGCGCGCTGTTTGTCGCCAATGCGGCCTTCAACAACCTGGGCCGCCCGTTGTGGTCCACCGGCTTCAACTGGGCACGCGCCACGCTGGGCACCATTCCCTTCGCGTGGTGGGGCGCGCACTACGGACCGGTCGAGGTGCTGGCCGGGCAGGCGGCCGGTGCCGTGATTTTTGGCACGCTGGCCCTGGCCTGTGCCTTCTGGTTGACCCGCTCGCTGGGCGAGACCCGCCACTAAAACGATGCAGCCCCCACCATCCACCGAAGCGCACGCCGTTGCCACCCCGACGCTGGACCACCTGGTGGTCATGGCCGCCAGCCTGGAGCAGGGCGTGGCCTGGTGCGAGGCCACGCTGGGCGTGACACCCGGCCCCGGCGGCGAACATCCGCTGATGGGCACGCACAACCGCCTGCTGAAGATCGCCACGCCCAATTTCCCCACGGCGTATTTCGAAATAATCGCTATCAATTCAGTAGCATCACAACAAATACCGACGCGGGCTAGACGCTGGTTTGACATGGACGACCCAGCCCTGCGGGCCCGTATCGCACAGCAGGGACCGGCCCTGGTGCATGCCGTGGTCAGCGTGCCGGACATCCACGCCAGCGTGGCAGCACTGGCTGCGCGAGGCCTGGACCGGGGTGAGGTGCTGCAGGCCTCGCGCCCCACCCCGCACGGCCTGCTGCAATGGCAGATCACGGTGCGCCCGGATGGCCAACGGCTGTTCGACGGCTGCCTGCCAACCCTGATCCAGTGGGGCGACACCCATCCCACCCAGTCCATGCCCGCCAGCGGCGTAACCCTGCACAGCCTGCACATCCAGCATCCCCAGGCCGACACGCTGTGCGCCGCCTGCCGCAGCCTGGGTTGGAACGCGCAGCCGGTAGCTGCGGGTGCGCCCCGGCTGAGCGCAGTTTTGCACACCCCCAAGGGACCCATCGAGATCCACACATGAACCTACCCACCCTGCATGACATCGAAGACGCCGCCAGCATCGTCTACCGCGAATTCGCCGCCACACCCCAATACGCCTGGGGCCAGCTCAGTGCCAGGCTGGGTGCCACCTGCTGGCTCAAGCACGAGAACCACACGCCGGTGGGGGCCTTCAAGATCCGTGGCGGCCTGACTTACTTTGACCAATTGGCAAAGAGCGGCAGCCTGCCCACCGAGGCCATCAGCGCCACGCGCGGCAACCATGGCCAGAGCATTGGCTGGGCGGCGCGCACGCATGGCGTGCCTTGCACCATCGTCGTGCCGCGTGGCAATTCATTGGAGAAGAACGCCGCCATGCGCGCCTTGGGCGTGACCTTGATCGAGCACGGCAACGACTTCCAGGAAAGCCGGGAGCATGCAATGAAGCTGGCCGCAGAACGCGCTGCCCACATGGTGCCCAGCTTCCACGTCAACCTATTGCGCGGCGTGGCCACCTACTGGTGGGAGTTCTTCAAGGCCGCGCCGCAGCTGGACGTGGTGTATGTGCCCATTGGCCAGGGTTCGGGCGCGTGCGCAGCCATCGCCGCCAAGCAGGCGCTGGGGCGCAGCGTGCGCATCGTCGGCGTGGTCAGCGCCCACGCCACCACCTATGCCGACTCCCTGGCCGCCGGGCGCGTGGTGGAGGCACCGGTAACCACGCTGCTGGCCGACGGCATGGCCTGCCGCGTGGCGGACGCCGAGGCGCTGGCCATTCTGCAAGGCAACATCGACCACATCGTCAAAGTGACCGATGCGGAGATTGCCCAGGCCATGCGCGACATATTTGCCTGCACCCACAACGTGGCCGAAGGCGCGGGGGCCGCCGCCTATGCCGCCGCCACGAAGGAACGCGAGGCCTTGCGGGGGCTGGCCGTTGGCCTGGCGCTCAGTGGGGGCAATGTGGACAGCGCTATGCTTGCCACTGTGCTGCAAGGCACCTAAACACCACCGCACCCAGCGGGTGCGCATCCAAGGAATAACCCGATGAAATCCCTACTGGCCCTGTTGTTGGCCGCGGCCTGCCCGCTTGCCATGGCCAACCCTGACTACAAGAGCGTACCCCCCTCCTTGCAGAAGGCCCTGCATGGCACTCCGCTCAAGTCCGCAGCTTTTGAAACTGGCGTATTGCGACTGACCATGGACAAGCCCGAGGTGTCCGAGCTGGTGTACGCCACGTTCATCTTTCACAACATTTGCCGAGAGCAATGGGTGAATGCGCAGCAGTTCAACCAGCTCGGCCTCAAACGCGTCGAACTGCTCAACCGCGATGGCAGCCAGGGTTTTGCGTTTGAGAACCGGGGCGATGTGTGCGAGCAGATGGGCCAGCTGGGCAAGAACTACCGCTCCTTCATTGACCAATACACGGTCAAGTGCACGGCGGGCGTTTGCCCTGGACGCCCCTAAGCGCACGGTGTTCGTCAGAGCGCCGTGGCCGGCAGGGTTAGCGTAGCACGCAGCCCGCCCAATGGGGAATCCTGCAAGGCCACATGGCCGCCGTAGAGGTGGGCCAGGTCATTGACGATGGCCAACCCCAGTCCAGAACCAGGAATCTGTTCGTCGGCCCGAACACCACGGTTCATGACCGCATTGCGGTGCTGGGCGTCCAGCCCCGGGCCGTCGTCGTCGAGCAGCAGTGTCAGGGTGGAGCCGTCGCCATGGGCACTGATCTCCACCCGGCGGACCGCCCATTTGCAGGCGTTGTCCAGCAGATTGCCCAACATTTCTTGCAGGTCTTGCGCCTCGCCGCGAAACGCCAGCGCATCGGGCCAGGCTCGCAGGTACACGGTGATCCCACGCTGCGCGTGAATGCGGTGCATGGCCCGCACCAGGCCCTGCACCACCGGCAACAGCACCGTCTTGGCACCGGGCACGCGCGTGGCGGCGGCGGCTTGGGCGCGCGCCAGGTGGTAGTCCACCTGGCGGCGGGCCACACCAACCTGGTCTTGCACCACGCGTGCCAGGTCGGGGTCCCGACCCGTGGTGGACTGGGCGGCGTTGGCCAGCACACTCAATGGCGTTTTCAGGGCGTGGGCCAGATTGCCCGCGTGGGTGCGTGCGCGCGCTACCACCTCGGCGTTGTGCGCCAGCACCGTGTTGAACTCGGCCACCAGCGGCATCACCTCAAGGGGAAAGTCTCCGTCCAGTCGCTGTGTTTCGCCACTGCGCACCCGGGCCAGTGCCCTGCGCAGGGCGCGCAAGGGCGTCAACCCGACCGACACTTGCACCACCGCCGCCAGCACCAGACCTCCACCCAGCATGGCAAGTGCCGACCACAACGCGCCATGGAATCGGCTCACCGGGTCGGCCATCAGGGCTGCATCTGCGGCCACCAGCAGGCGCAGGGTGTGCGGGTTCCCATCCGTGCCTTCCTCGACACGCACACTGCGCTCGACCAGTATCAGGCGCCGACCTTGCGGCCCGGCAACTTCGTGCACATGCCTATCACCCTGGGCCAACGCGTCTTTCGGCACGACCAGCACCACGTCCCATAGCGAGCGCGAGCGCAGCTGCGTTTGCCCGCCACTGCGGTCTGCGGGGTCGATGGCATCAATCTGCCAGTAGTATCCCGAGTAGGGGCTCCCAAACCGCGGTTCGCTCAGCGGCAGGGTCAGCTGCGGCTGCCCCTGGGGGTTGACCGTGAGCTGTGCGGTCAGTTGGTCCAGGTGAATGCCTAGCTCGGCCTGGAACTGGGCCTGCACATGCTGGCGAAACAGGGCGCTCAGCCCCCATCCGGCTACCAGGATGGTGCAGGCAATCCAGAACAGGGTGCCCGCCAGCAGGCGCATCCGCAGGGACTGCCGCCAGGCGGCCTGTGGCATGCGCATGGTGTCAGCCACCCTCGCTAAGGCGGTAGCCCAGACCGCGCACGGTGGTGATTAGTCCAGGGGGCAGTTTCTTGCGTAGACGGGCGATGAAGACCTCGACGGTGTTGGAGTCGCGATCAAAGTCCTGCGCATAGATGTGTTCCACCAGGTCGCTGCGCGAAACCACCTCGTTGCGGTGGTGCATCAGGTACGCCAGCACCCGGAATTCGTGGCTGGTCAGGCTCAAAGCCTGGTCATCGACCGTTACGCGGCGGCTGCGGGTATCCATGCGCAGCGGGCCGCAGACCAGCTCGGAACTTGCATGGCCACCGGCACGGCGGATAAGGCCGCGCAAGCGGGCCAACAATTCTTCCATGTGGAACGGCTTGGTCAGGTAGTCATCCGCTCCAGCATCGATGCCAGACACCTTTTCATGCCAACCATCGCGCGCGGTGAGGATCAACACAGGCATGCTACGTCCGGCGGCACGCCATTTGCGCAGCACGGTGATGCCGTCCATCTGCGGCAAACCCAGGTCCAGCACCACGGCATCGTAGGGCTCGGTGTCACCCAGAAAATGGCCTTCCACGCCGTGGCCGACCACATCCACGACAAAGCCGACCTCACGAAGGCTTTGGGCCAGCTGGACTTGCAGCGTGGGCTCGTCTTCCACAATCAAAATGCGCATCAGCGGTCTCCTTGCTCGGGACGATGGCGTCCATGCTCCCGGTCACCGGGCAGGTGCACCCTGGACTGGCTTCCAAGAAGCGTGCCGTCTCGCGCATCCACCTTGAACTTGACCAGGGCACCGCCGGGGCGCAGAACCTTGAGCTTATAGACCCAGCGCCTGCCACCATCTTCGTGCGAGGCTTTGGACTCACGCTCCAGTTCCACGTCCAGCACCTGCCCCGGATAGACGCGTTCCAAGCGTTCCAAAATGGTCTTGAGCGGCAACACTTCACCGGCTTCCAGCGCCGCACGGGCGCGCTCATGGTCGCCCTGGTCTGCATGGGCCGCGCGCATGCCCACCAACAGGGCCAGGCCAAGGGGCCATGCGAGCCTGCGCCATGTTGAAGTGTGTGCCATCGCGGGGGTGTGAGGTTTTGTATGAACATGTTTATAGCCGCACGAACATGAACGGCCGATGAACACGCGGTTCATGTTCTGTTCAGTGCGCCCCCAGCATAGTCGCTCCCACATCCACTGTTTCAAGGAGCACTCTATGCCAACGACACGAACCAAACGTGCCTTATGCGCGTTCTTCTACGGCCTCGCCGTGCTGTGGGGCAGTAACGCCCAAGCCGGTGTGCGCGAAGAACGGCTGGCCCCATACTCCAGTGTGGCCAAGGCGGCCAACCCCGCCTTTACAGGGTTCTCGGCTGAACGCGGCAAGGCCCTGCACACCCAGGCCTTCACCGGTGGCAAGCCCGACACACCATCCTGCACCTCCTGCCACGGAAAGGACTCGCGTGGCACCGGAAAAACCCCTGCTGGCAAATCCATTGACGCCATGGCGGCCTCGGTGATCCCGGCACGCTACACCGACCCGGCCAAGGTGGAGAAGTGGTTCAAGCGCAACTGCACCGAGGTGCTGGGCCGCGTCTGCACACCCCAGGAAAAGGGCGACTGGCTGACGTTCATGCTGGATCAGTAAACCGCTGTGAACAACAAGGAGTCTGCTATGAACATCCCCTATCGCCCCATCGCGCTCGGCCTGCTGGTGCTGGGCTTCTCGGCACTCATCCTGGGCCGCGCCCAGGCCGGTGGCGGCCACTTCTACCCACCCGTGGACAGCGCCATGGTCAAAGAAGAGTGTGGCAGTTGCCACATGGCATTTTCCCCCTCCATGCTGCCTGCCAGCTCCTGGCGGCGCATGATGGCCGACCTGAAAAACCACTTTGGTGACGACGCTACGACAGATCCCAAACTGGCCGCCGAGATCACCGCCTATTTGGTGGCCAACGCTGGCGACCAGGGCGGGCAGCGCTATGGTGCAAAGCTACTGCGAGGCGTCTCCACCACCAACGCCCCGCTGCGCATCACCGAACTGCCCAAGTGGACCCGCGAACACCGCAAGGTCACCCCGCAGGAGTGGAGCCACAAGGAAGTGCGCAGCAAGGCCAACTGCACGGCATGCCATGACCAGGCCGAGCGCGGGTTGTATGAAGACTGACTCCACCGGAGTGCACCAATGAAGACCTTGATTGCAGGCGTGCTGGCCGCCGTGGCCCTGGTTTGGGGATGGGATGTGCTGCGGGCAGTGCCTGTTCCCGGCGTCCATCCCTTGTGGCATGCCCGCCAGCAACTCCTGGCGCTGAGTGGCTTTCTGTCGATTGCCCTGATGTCACTGGTGATGCTGCTGGCCACCCGCCCGGCCTGGCTGGAGTCGCCCCTGGGCGGCATGGACCGGGTCTACCGCACGCACAAATGGGCCGGTATCCTGGCCGTGGGCTTTGCCGCGCTGCACTGGCTGATCGAAATGTCCAGCGACATCCTGAAGGCCCTGATTGGCCGCGCAGGCCGCGTACCCAAGCAGCAGTTTAGCGGCTTCCTGGAGGTGCTGCGCGACTTCTCCAAGGACATGGGCGAATGGGCCATCTACGCCGTGCTGGCCATGCTGGTGATCACGCTGTGGAAGAAATTTCCGTATCGCACCTGGCGCGTTCTGCACAAGGCCATGCCGGTGCTCTACCTGATGCTGGCCCTCCATGCAGCCCTGCTGGCACCGATCAGCTACTGGCGGGAACCAACGGGGGCGTTACTGGCCGTGCTGCTGGCGGTGGGCGTGTATGGTGCCATCCGCTCGCTGCTGGGCAACATTGGCCGCAGCCGCGAGACCACGGGATGCGTTGTTGCCGTTGAGCAACCGTCCAGCGACGTCACCACGGTGCGCTGCCAGCTGGAGCGTGGCTGGCGCGGCCACCAGGCCGGCCAGTTTGCGTTTGTGACCTTCGAGGACCGCGAGGGAGCCCACCCCTTTACCATTGCCAGCGCCGACCACGGTGACGCCATCGTCACATTCCAGATCAAGGCGCTGGGCGACTACACCGGTGCGCTGGCGCAGCGCTTGCACCCCGGACAGGCCGTGCGCGTGGAAGGCCCCTATGGCCGCTTCGACCTGCGACGCCGCAATCCACACGCGCGCCAGATCTGGATTGCCGGTGGCATTGGCGTAACACCGTTCCTGGCATGGCTGGAATCGCTGCAAGCACATCCCGAAAATGCGCCAACAGCAGAAATGCACTACTGCACCCGCGACCGGGACGGTGATAGCTTCGTGCCCCGACTGCAGACCCTGTGCGCCAGGTTGCCCGGCGTGCAGCTGCATATTCATAGTGCCCGCCAGGGCGCAGCACTGGGGGCAGCGGCGTTGCGGGGCACCCAAAAAACCGAAATCTGGTTCTGCGGTCCAAGTGGACTGGCGGACTCGTTGCGCTCCGGGCTGCACGCCCTGGGTGCACAGCCTCGCTTCCACCAGGAGACATTTGAGTTGCGTTGACCGCCTGCACCTCAGTGCCGGGGATGATTGCTGGCAAGTGGCGCGCGCGGGTTCAGCGGTAAGCGCGCAGCATGGCATCGATGCGGCCGCTCTTGCGCAGGTCTTCAATGGCCGCCAGCGTACGGCTGGCGGGAATGGCCGCATTCTTGGGTACCGCGCAGAATATGTCGGTGGTATGGACCACGAACTGCCACGGTGCCAGCTTGTGTTTGGGCACATTTTTGCGGTACCAATCCAGCGCATGGGAATTGGTCAGCCCCAAGGGGGTGCGTTCGGCGGTCATTTTGAGCAGGACCTTTTCTTCGTCCACCGAGTCGTCGCGCACCAGCGCTCCGCGCTTGAAACGGGCCTCCAGAGAGGGGTACACGTAACCCAGCGTTGTGCTCACCGGTGTTCCGTGGGGGATGGCATCGAGCGACAGCAGTTCGGGCGTTCCCTGCGGCGCAAACAGGACATCGCGCAGGCTGAAGAGCGGTTTGATCCACTCATAGGCAGTCGGGTTGGGGGTCCACTCCGGGTTGAAATAGCACCGCAGATCAATGTCTCCGCTGACCACCGCACCCTCAATGCGCTTGCGCGGCAAGACCACTGGCAGCAACACCAGCTGCATCTTTTGTGCAACGGCCCCCAGAATGTCCGCATAGATGCCCCCCATCAACCGCTCGTTTTCCACCCGCCCGAAGGGCATGTTCCACGCGGTGCTGACCGATGCACGCAGTACCTCCTGTGCGCCCACCGGCGCGGCCCACACCGCCGCCCAGGCCACACACATTCCCGCCACCGCACGCACCGCCACCATTCGCTTTGCCATGGCCGCACGGTAGCACTGCGCCCAGGGCATGGCAAGTGCGTACACGGTCATGGGTGCGGGACGCACGGTGTCGCCGTGACGACATGGCGGCGGACATGCTTGGCGTAGATTCCTCTCATGGGAAATCTCTATCTGGTACGACACGGACAGGCCTCTTTTGGCGCGGCCAACTATGACAAGCTGAGCGAACTCGGGCACCGGCAAAGCGTGCGCCTCGGGCAGTACTTTGCCGAACGCAAGCTTCCGTTCGAAGCGGTGCTGACCGGCACCCTGGCGCGCCACGCCCAGACCTGGAGCGGCATCGCCGAGGGCGCGGGCCTGGACCTTGCGCCGGTGCTCTGGCCCGGTCTCAACGAGTTCGACAGCACGGCGGTGATCGCCGCCATCCACCCCGAACCGCTGGGGCCCACCGACACACCCGAGGCGTACAAACGCCACTTCCGTCTGTTGCGCGACGGCCTGACGCAGTGGATGAACGGCGTCGTCAGTCCCAAGGGCATGCCCAGCTACAACGAATTCGTGGCCGGTGTGACCAGCGCCCTGGACCATGTGCGCAAGCACCACACCGGCAACGTGCTGATCGTGAGCAGCGGCGGCCCCATTTCCACTGCCGTGGGCCATATTCTGGGCACCGTGCCCGAAAAGACCATCGAGCTGAATATGCAGATTCGCAACAGCGCGGTGACCGAATTCCGTTACACGCCCAAACGCCATCTGTTGCTGACCTTCAACTCCCTGGCCCACCTGGACGGTGCAGAATATGCACCATGGATTACCTACTCCTGAGGCCGCACTCGTGAGCGGCACCGCCACCCTCACCCGGTGGGCCGTGTGCATCGGGGCCGTTTGGGCCCTGCACGGGTTCGCCTGCGCGGCACCGCTGCTGCGCTGCGATGTCACCTACGCCGGGACCACCCACACCGTGCAGGCCCGCCCGGTGGTGGACCCGTATCCGGTGCCATCGGTGGATATTGGCGGGCGTTTTCGCTTCAAGGCCGTGATGGTGGGCGACGCCACCCGCGTCGAACGCATCCTGATCTACGCCTACCTGGACACGGCACGCCAGCCCGTTTTGGTGCAGCAAGCCAAATACCTGCCGCCCTTTCAGGTAACCGACACCCCCTACCCCCTGACCGGAGAACAGCACCTGTACGCCGGTCCGGTGGAGCGGGAGCTGATTTACCACTGCACGCTCGAGGGCCTGGCGCGATGACGCGCTCCCCATTGCGGCACTGGCTGGCGGCCGTGGCGCTGGGTGGCTGTTTGGCGGCCCCTGTTCAGGCTAACGACACCGTGAGCCTGGTGTTTGCCGGGGATGTCGTGCTCGACGATTCGGCCGGCGACCTGATCGCACGCGGGGGCGATCCATTTGCCAGCTTTGCCGCGGTATTTGCCAATGCCGACGTCCGCATTGCCAACCTGGAATGCGTCGTGGCCACCACCGGCTCTGCCGGCGACAAGAATTTCACTTTCCGCGCCCACCCCCGTACGCTGCCGGTACTCAAACGCCACTTTGACGCCGTGGCACTGGCCAACAACCACTCTGGCGACTATGGCCGAGCGGCATTTGCCGAGATGCTGGGCCTGCTCAAAGGGGCTGGGCTGGGCCAGTTGGGCGGCGGCCACAACCTGTCGGAAGCGCACGCACCGCTGATCGTGGAACGCAAGGGGCTGCGCATGGCCTTGCTGGCCTACAGCGAATTCATGCCGCGCAGCTTTGAGGCCGACCATGACGCCCCCGGCGTCGCGTGGAGCGAGGACGAGCAGGTGGCAGAGGACATCCGCAAGGCGCGCACCGTGCACCGGGCCGACATCGTCATTCCGGTCATGCACTGGGGTTGGGAAAATGAGCCAGTCGCCAACGCCCGCCAACGCCAACTGGCCCGTCTCATGCTGGATGCCGGGGCCGACGCCGTGATCGGCGGCCACCCACACGTAACGCAGGATATCGAGTTGTATCGCGGCAAGCCCATCGTCTACAGCGTGGGCAACTTTGTGATGAAGGAAACCGACAACGACCACCAGCGCCAAGGCTGGGTGTTGCAACTGCAGATCGACAAGACCGGAGTGCGCGCCTTTGAAACCCGGGTAGCCCGCCTCAGCATGGACGGCATTCCCCAGCGCGACGCGGCTGCCGCCAGCCCGTGCTGGACGCGCGGCGACCCCCGTGGTCCGGTGCTGTGCCAGGAGGGCCGGTCTCCTTAGGTCGCCAGCTGGATTTCGACCACCGTTTTCCCTGGTGTGCTGCTGATGCGCAGTTGCGCACCGATGGCTGCGGCGCGCTCGCGCATTGTGGCCATGCCATTGCGCTGACCCCTGTCCACATCGAAACCACAGCCATCGTCCACGACACGGACAAAGATCTGTTCGGCCGCGCCGACCTGGCACAGGTGTCCCTCCACGCGCAGCACCTTGGCATGGGCGTGCTGCAGCACATTGGACAAGGCCTCAAACAGCATGAACTGCAGTTCGCTCATCGCACTGGCGTCCAGGCTCTGGCTGACCGGCAGCAGCTCCACGTCCCACTGCAACTCAATGCCCTCGCCCGCAAAGCGTGGCCCCAGCCGGTAGCGCATATTCGCCAGCAGGGCGGTCACATCGCCCGGGGCCAGATGGATGGAATCAATGGACAGCTTGAGTTGGTCCAGCGCGTCGCGCAGGGTTTTCAGCACATCCCCGCGAAGGGGGGTGGCTGCGGTGTCGGCATCCCCGCGCAATTGGCGCATGGCCGAGCTGATGTGCGAACCCACGCCGTCATGCATGTTGCGCAGGATGCGCCCGCGTTCTGCCTGCAGCGCCTGCGAGCGCGCCAGGCGCTCCACCTCCTTGCGGCTGTCCAGCACCTGTTCGAGGGCGACCCGGCTGTTGCGATCAAAGATCAGCGCAAACAGAAACAGCACGGTGACCAGACCAGCGGTGCAAATCATGTCAAACACCGTGGCCAGTTCCTGCCGATAGAGTGGCACGAACACATATCCGCGCTGGCTGGCCATTCCGTAGGCCAACGGAATGGCCAGGCACACCGCGACCCAGACCACCACGTCCAGGCAATAGCCCAGCAACAGCACGGCTGCCACCGGCACCAGCGTAAACCACGGAGTCACCGGTGAATTCAACCCGCCCGAGAAGAAACTGCACCCCAGGATGGCCACGAAGGCGCAATTGGCCATGTACACATTGACGCTGATGCGCCAACGGCCCGTGGCACGAAAGAAGAACAGGCAGGCAAACAGGCACACGATGCCAATGGTCATCAAAATGGCACCCACCACAAATCCAATGGCCAGCGAGGTCAAGGCATACAGCACGCAAAACCAGAAGTTGACCAGGCATATCGAGACAAACATCCGCTGGGCACTCAGGGCATGTGCCCCGGCGTCGCATTGGTGTGGCATGTACCAGGTGACCAGCGCATCCAGGCGCTCCAGTACAGTGCGGGACCGTGCTTGCATGGACGTGGGCAACCTAGGCCACACCGTCGCCGAGCAGGCTCAGCGGCAATTGGTGTACTTCTCCCAGCAACCGCGCCAGCGCGCGCCCGGCGGCTTCCAGCACGGCCTGGCCGTTCTGCGCCGTGGCCGCCGCCGCATTGCCCACTGCGCCCAGCGGGTTGTAGTCCTGCATCTGCCAGCCCAGTTTGGCGCTCCTGCCATTGCCCAGAATAGCGAAGCGGTTGGCACGGTCTTGCGCGGTCGACGCAAAGTTCTGTGCCAGGGCCATGTCCACCAACTCCGGTGCCAGTGCCAGCATCATGGCGGTTTCGATCTCGCCGGCATGGATGCCGAAGCGGTGTTCCTGGGCGCTGAAGCGGGCATTCACGTCTTCGCCACCGGGGCCGGTCAATGGCAGGCCAAACCAGTTCACGCTGTAGACCAGCATGCCCAGCCGGGCGCGCAGGTCGCGGGCAACGATGTCCATCACCCCCACCTGGCCCCCATGGCCATTGAACAGCACCAGCTTCTTCACGCCGCTGGCGGCCACGCACTCGCCAATCTCGGTCCACAGGCGAATCACGGTCTCCGCCTTGAGCGTCAGCGTGCCCGCAAACCGGGCGTGCTCAGGACTCAGCCCCACGGTTTGGGTGGGAAGGAACAGGGCCGGCACATCGGCCCCCAGGTGCGCCAGCGACGCGCTGACCACGCCGTCCACCAAGATACTGTCCACCCGCAGCGGCAGGTGCGGTCCGTGCTGCTCGGTGGCAGCCACGGGCAGCACGGCAATGGTGTGCTGCAGAACGCCTGCAGCGCGTGACTGCGCAAAGTCGCGCGTGCTCCAGTCTGCCCAGTATCGTGAGGTAGTGCTCATGGTGCCATCTTACGTGCTCACGCAGTGCAAAGCGGCAATATCAGGCGGTAGCGGGTTCCTTGGCCCACCGCCGTCTCCAGCTCAATGCGGCCACCCAGCAGCTTGGTCACGTTGTTGTAAACGATGTGCATGCCCAGGCCACTGCCGCCTTGCCCCATCTTGGTGGTAAAGAAGGGCTCGAACAGGTGCTTGCGTACCGTTTCTGTCATGCCGTTTCCATCGTCGGCAAAAAGTATTTCCACATGGGCTGCATCCAAGAGGCGGGCATCGATGGTGATCACCCCGGAGCTGCGTCCCTCGAAACCGTGCAGGATGGCGTTGTTGACCAGGTTGATGAGGGTGCGCGAGAGTACCCCCGGGTAGGAGTCCATCTCAATACCATCCAGCCCTGGCCCCAGGTCAATCGTGTAGGGCTGGGACTTCAGCGTGGGTCCCAATACCACACGAATGTCGGCCAGCTCGGTGCCCAAATTGAACCGGCGACGCTGGGCCGACGCCTGGTCCACCGCGAGCTGTTTGAAACCATTGATCAGCTCCGCCGCACGCCGGATGTTGGACATGATCATGTCGGTGCCGGTGCGAGTGGTCACCAGATGGGCGTCAAATGCCGAGCGGGTCATGCCCGACTTGGCCGTCTGGGCAAAGGCTGCGGCTTCGTCACTGAGGGTGCTGGCAGCCATCAAGGCGTTTCCGATGGGGGTGTTGAGCTCATGGGCTACGCCTGCCACCATTGCCCCCAGGCTGGCCAGCTTTTCGCTCTCCACCAATTCGTCCTGGGCACGCTCCAGGCGTTGCAGAGTTTCGGTCAGCGAATGGTTGGCGTGCTCCAGTGCCTCGGTGCGTTCCACCACACGGGCTTCAAGGTGGGCGTTCAATTGCAGAATCTCGCTCTCAGTGGCGGCAATGCGCGACGTCGCGAACAGCACCAGCCCCATCGCCAGCACAAACACCACCACGCCCACCGCGACCAGTCGCCGGAAATTGGTGCGATTGGTGCTCAAGGCGTCATCCGCGTCGCGCATCACAGTCAGGGTCAGTCCATCCGACGCCCCAAGATTCAGGTGGCGAAAGGCCATCAACACATCCCGGCCATTGGGTGCCACCAGCACTTTGAAACCCTCCGAGCCACTTTCCACGGCCTGGCGCAAGAAGTCGTAGGCACCGCCGTTGTCGGCGTTGGCACGGATCGCATCGGTGGACACCAGTATTCTTCGGTCCCGATCCAGCAGCGTCCATGCGCCCGATGCGCCCAGAGACTGCCGCAAGGTCTCCTCTTCACTGGCCAGCGGAGTGTGCAGGTCCACACTGGCCACCAGCACCCCCAACAAGCGGCCATCGGCAAAGCCCTGCGGCCCCGTGCCAAGGATCTGGTTGGTGACTACCAGTTCGGGTCCAAGGTCGCCGTGCAGCAGGTAGACGAACTCGGTCAGGCCAGGCTGGGTGGATTCCGCAAGGATGCTGGCATGCCCGGGCGCGGGCCGCGCCGTACCCGGTTCGGTCGAGGCCAGCACCCGTCCGTCCGCAGTATCCACGATGTACAGGGCGTTGTAGGCATCCGCGTTGGCCTCTTTGATCCGCACCAATTGGCGCTCCAACGCGGTGCGCAGCGACTCGGCGTTGCGTGCCAAGGGCCGCGCCGCCTCCTGTACGGCCTTGGCAAACAGCTCGTTGCCCACCGTCAGACGCAATTCCCGGCGACGCTCAACGAACCACTGCGCAAACACATCTCGCTCCTTGTCCGCCAGCGCCTCTATGGCCAGGATGGTGCGCCGGTACTCCGCCGTCTGCACGCCCTCAATTCCCAAACGTGGCACTCCGTACAGCCACAACACCACAAACGTGATGGCCCCGGCCGCCGACAGCAGCCCAAAGTAGATGAACAGGCGAATGCGGGTGCTCATGCAAACCAAGTACGCGGCGCTGGGCGTTTATTGGTCGTATGAAAAGCTGAACAGCCGATGGCGCTTGGCATCTGCCTGGACGACCCTGAGGCCGTCGTAGCCAAACGCTGCGCGCAGGCTGTCTTCGGAGGCGTTGGGGGCCATGGTGCCTTGCTCCTTCAAAAACGCGAACTCTCGGGCAAGCGGAGGCATGCCATCCACCACAGAGGGAATGGACGGCGCACCGGGAACGTTCAGCAAATCCTTGTAGGCAATGTCCACCACCTTGTCCAGCGCAAGCCGCGAGGGTTCACCTGTGAAGGCACTGCCATCGGCCAGCACCCAGCTGGCGGCGGCCAGGGTATTCGCACGTGACTGGCGCATCCAGTTGATGGCCCGTATATAGGCGGCGGTCAGGGTCAACGCAACCTGAGGCTGGGCCGTTGTCCAGGCCCGGGGCATCACTACCCAATCGGTGCTCATGCCCTTGTAAATGGCCCGATTCTTGGTATTGCGCGCCAGCGCGATGGATGGGGTGGGCTCCCACGCGGAAAATGCGGCCACTGACCCACTTTCCAGCGCGCCAGGCATCTCGCCAGGCTCCAGCGCCACCAGTTGCACATCTTTCTCGGTAAGGTGGGCCGCCTTGAGCCCTCGCATGAGCACCAGGTGCGAAGACGACCCCGGCGAATAGCCCACCTTGCGCCCCTTAAGCTCCTCGAGGCGGGAATGGTCCCTGGCGACGATCGAGGAAAAGTTGCGCTTGCCCAGCCCCACGATGGCAATGGGAAACCGGGCACTGAGATTGACCGTGGGCATGTCGCCCAGAAACGCCATGCCAAAACCGTCTTGCGTGGCGCTGCGAACGATGTCGTTGCCTTTGCGGTAGCTAAAAACCTGCAAGCGCAGCTGGAGTAGCTGGAGCGCTTCGCGCAGGAGCCGGTCGCGCTGCATGACCGAACTGATGAAGGCCAGCGGATACGCCATGGGCTGCACCAACAGGTTCACCACGCCCGGCTTGGGTGAGAGGTCATAACGCTCAAAATAGTCCTGCGCGGTGGCCGCATCAGCCCCCAGACCGGCCCACACACCCAGAGTCGCCAGCGCCTGACGCCGGCTCACGGGCCTGACAAGATGTTGCATGGTGTGCCTCCAAATAGTCTGCCGTCCGCAGTGGACCACCGCCCTCATCGTATCATCCACCCATGGCCACGACACGCCCGCGCAACGCCACCGGCGACTCCTTTTTTGCCTGGGACGGCGATGTCCTGATCCTCAACGTGCTGGGCAAGCCCGCTGCATCCAAGGATGCCATTGGCAAGCCCAAGGGCACGCAGCTCAAGATCAGCGTCACCGCCCAGCCCAAGGGCGGCAAGGCCACCGACCACATGGTGCGTTTTCTGGCCCCCTTGTTCGGCGTGGCGGTGGCCGACATAGAAGTGGTGTTTGGCCAGGAAAATATCCACAAACAGCTGCGCATCACCGCCCCCAAGATGCTGCCCGACGTGTTCAAGCAGGCCCCGCTGGAGCGCTAGCCCCGCCGCCGCGCGGTGCCACAATCGGGGACTGCGACCCGGCCACACGGGTGCGCGACGGAACTTTTTTACGGCATCGTGGCTCCCAATTTGGCAATGACTACTCCCTCTTCCCTCCCGTGGCGCAACCGCCTGGCCTTGCGTTCTCTGTCTGGCTGGCTGCTGTTTGCTATATTATTTGTAGCTACATATTCAATATCTACGCGGGCTAGTGCCCAGATTCTTCCAAAAAATTCGGTACAAACCGGCGCTGCCACGGCAGTGGTGCAAACCGAACAGGTCCGCGCCGAACTGGTGGCCCACGCGCCGGAGGGTGTCTCCCCCGGCAAGCCCGTGTGGCTGGGGCTGCACATCCGCCACCAGCCGCATTGGCACACCTACTGGAAAAACCCCGGCGACTCCGGCCTGCCCACCGTGCTGCAGTGGACGCTGCCACCCGGCGTGAGCGCGGGCGACATCGACTGGCCCACGCCGCAGCGCATCACCGTCGGCAACCTGGCCAACTATGGATTCGATGGCACGGTGTTGCTGCCCGTGCCGCTCACCATTGCTCCGGCATTTCAGCCCAGCCCCAATGGCGAACTGGAGGTGCGGCTGAACGCCTCGTGGCTGGTGTGCCGCCAGGAGTGCATTCCCCAAGACGGCAGTTTTGTGCTGCGCGTTCCGGTACGCGGTTCCACCGCCTCGCACGGAGCCGACTTTGCGGCGGGCCGCGCCGCCAGCCCCAGCGCCGCAACCGGTACCGCCAAGGCGGTGCTGGGCGACACCGGATTCACGCTCTCGGTGAGTGGCCTTCCCGCCGCCTGGAGTGGCCGCGCGCTGCAGCCGTTCCCGGAGACCGCCAACCTTGCCGAGCCCAACACCGCGCCCCACACCGGTGATGCGGTGTCCACCGGCACGACCGCCCCGCAAGAGGGCTCCCAGAACTGGCACAACGGCGTGTGGAGTGCCCACTTCCCCTATTCGGTCATGCGCGAGACGGCACCCGACACACTGCCCGTGGTGCTGGCACTGGACCAGCAATCGGTGCGCGCGGTGGCCCGGTTCAGCGGGCAGTGGCCGGCCCTGGCGGCACCCGGCCCCGCGCCGCTGGCAGTCGAGCCCCGTGGCACGCCACCCGCGCCGCAGACCCCTGCGGCGGCCGCCAGCGTGCCTTCGGGCTGGGGCGCATGGGGCCTGGCCCTGGCAGCAGCCCTGCTGGGCGGCATGATTCTGAACCTGATGCCCTGTGTGCTGCCGGTGCTGGCCATCAAGGTGCTGGGCTTTTCCCGCCACGGTGCACACACCCCGGGCTCGCAGCGTGCCCAGGGCCTGGCCTACACGCTGGGGGTGGTGCTGTCATTTGTTGGCCTGGGGGCCCTGATGTTGGGACTGCGCGCCGCTGGTGAACAACTCGGCTGGGGCTTTCAGCTGCAGTCTCCCGGTGTGGTCACGGCGCTGGCCGTCCTGTTCACCCTGATCGGCCTAAACCTGGCCGGTCTGTTTGAAGTGGGCAGCCTGCTGCCGCACCAGCTGGCGTCCCTGCAGGCGCGCCACCCGGTGGTGGACGCCTTTTTGTCCGGCGTGTTGGCGGTGGCCATTGCCTCGCCCTGCACGGCCCCGTTCATGGGGGCGTCGCTGGGCTACGCCATCCACCTGCCCGCTGCACAGGCACTGGGCATTTTTGCCGCCCTGGGCCTGGGCCTGGCCCTGCCATTCCTGGCCGCCGCGTGGATCCCTGCGGTGGGCCACTGGTTGCCGCGCCCGGGGGCCTGGATGGACACGCTGCGCCGCTTCATGGCCTTCCCCATGCTGGCCACCGTCATCTGGCTGGTCTGGGTGCTGGGCCACCTGAGCGGCGTGGACGGTGCAGCCGCCCTGCTGGCACTGCTGCTGGGCCTGTCGCTGGTGGTGTGGTCGCTGGGACTGGATGGGCGCAGTCGGACCATTTTTGCTACGCTTTCTATAGCGCTTGTGCTCGGTTTGACGTGGGCTATCGGGCCATTTGTTGCAAAAATGGACGAGCCGGAACGCACGGCCACCAGCCTCCCGGGTGGCAGCGCCGACCCCGCACAGACCTGGCAAGCCTGGGCACCGGGCCGCGTGGAGGCCGAGCTGGCTGCGGGGCGACCGGTGTTCGTGGACTTCACTGCCGCCTGGTGCATCACCTGCCAATACAACAAGAAGACCACACTGAGCAACCCCGAGGTGCTGGCCGACATGCGCGCCCACCAGGTGACGCTTTTGCGCGCTGACTGGACCCGGCGCGACCCGGCCATCACCGTCGCACTGGAACAGCTGGGCCGCAGTGGTGTGCCGGTCTATGTGTTGCACCAGGCCGGCAAGCCGCCGGTGGTGTTTTCCGAAATCCTGGACACCCAGACCCTGCGCGCCAGCCTGGCGCAACTTTGAAAGGTCCGCCCATGACGCTCTCCGCTGAATCGGCCACCATCGCCAGCATCCTGGGCCAGTACCGCACCGTTGCCGTGGTGGGCTTGTCGCCCAAAACCCACCGCGACAGCTATGAAGTGGCGCAGGTTTTGCAAGAGCAGGGCTGGCGCATCATCCCCATCAACCCCCATGCCAGCCAGATTCTTGGCGAGACGGTCTACCCCAGCCTGCAGGAAGCCGCGCGCCACCACCCCATCGAGCTGGTCAACGTGTTTCGCAACAGCGCTGACGTGCCTCCCGTCGTGGACGATGCCATCGTCATCGGTGCCAAGGCGGTCTGGATGCAGCTGGGAGTGGCGCATGAGGATGCCGCACAAAAGGCACGCGCCGCCGGGCTGGCCGTGGTGCAAAACCGCTGCCTGAAGGTGGAATTCCGAAACTGGCAGCGCCGCGCATAGCATCACTGCCGGGCCGCCCCTCTGGGAACCGCATGCTCTTGGGGGCAACGACCCGCGCAGGGGTGGCGCGTTGAGGGCTGGCTTCCTGCGCGACAATAGGCGCATGAACGCACCGCTCACTCCCGCTGGCACGCCTGCCACCCAAGAACCCACTTTCGCCAACCTGCAGAACCCGTCTTTTCTGCAAGCCTGCCTGCGCCAGGCCACCGACCACACGCCCATGTGGCTGATGCGCCAGGCCGGGCGCTACCTGCCCGAATACTGCGCCACCCGCGCCAAGGCCGGCAGCTTCATGGGCCTGGCCACCAACCGCGACTACGCCACCGAAGTCACGCTGCAGCCGCTGGAGCGCTACCCGCTGGATGCCGCCATTTTGTTCAGCGACATCCTGACCGTGCCCGATGCCATGGGACTGGGGCTGTCATTCGCCCAGGGCGAGGGCCCGCGCTTTGCCACCGCCGTGCGCGATGAGGCAGCAGTGGCCAAACTGGCCGTGCCCGACATGGCCAAGCTGCAATACGTGTTTGACGCAGTGTCTTCGATTCGCAAGGCGCTGACCCAGGCCGATGGCAAAGGGCGTGTGCCGCTGATCGGCTTTTCCGGCAGCCCCTGGACGCTGGCCTGCTACATGGTG
>CAZDDK010000030.1:0-21129 GCA_964504185.1 uncultured Rhodoferax sp.
GGGAGACCATGGAGCACGCCGTGGCCTTTGCCGAAACCGGCCACCTGTGCCTCGCGACGCTGCACGCCAACAGTGCCAACCAGGCACTGGACCGCATCATCAACTTTTTCCCTGAAGAGCGGCGCGCCCAGTTGCTGATGGACTTGTCTCTGAACCTCAAGGCCCTGGTGTCGCAGCGCCTGATTCCCAAGCAGGACGGCAAGGGCCGGGTTGCCGCCGTCGAAATCATGATCAACTCACCCCTGATTTCCGACCTCATCTTCAAAGGCGATGTGTCCGAGGTGAAGGAAATCATGAAGAAGAGTCGCCAAGCCGGCATGCAGACCTTTGACCAGGCCCTGTTCGACATGTACGAGAAGAACCTGATTACTTTCGAAGATGCTTTGCGCAATGCGGACTCGCTGAACGACTTGCGCCTGCAGATCAAACTCAACAGCCAACGGGCCAAGTCCACGGATCTCGCCGCCGGCACCGAAAACTTTGCGATTGTGTAAGGCATTGGGGTCAGACCACTCGCGCCGCGATGTGCTCTGACCCCAACAAATCAGTTGAACTATGCCCGCCACCAACCCCAAAACCTACGAATCCTGCCCTAGCACCTCTGTCGCCTTCTTGGGCCTGGGCGTCATGGGCTATCCCATGGCCGGACATTTGGCACTGGCCGGACACCAGGTAACGGTCTACAACCGAACTGCTACAAAATCAATAGCATGGTGTCAAGAATTTACGCGGGCTAGTGGCAGAATTGATGCCCACTCTTTTGCCGAGACACCGCGTCTTGCCGCGCGGCATGCCGACATCGTTTTCTGCTGTGTCGGCAATGACGACGATCTGCGCAGCGTCACCATAGGCCCCGATGGCGCATTTGCGGGCATGAAGCCCGGCGCCGTCTTTGTGGACCACACCACTGCATCGGCCGCCGTGGCCAGGGAGCTTTCTGGCATGGCCCGCCAGCAGGGCCTGCACTTTGTGGATGCGCCCGTCTCGGGCGGTCAGGCCGGAGCGCAGAACGGCATGCTCACAGTGATGTGCGGTGGCGATACGGCGGCGTTTGAGGCCGCCCGCCCGGTAGCCATGGCTTTTTCCCGCGCCTTCACCTTGCTGGGCGAAAGTGGTTCGGGGCAGTTGGCCAAGATGGTCAACCAAATTTGTATTGCCGGGCTGGTGCAGGGACTGGCAGAGGCAATCGCTTTTGGACAACAAGCCGGCCTGGATATGAACCAGGTACTGGAAGTCATTGGAAAAGGTGCCGCACAGAGCTGGCAACTCGACAACCGAGGCAAGACCATGGTGGCCGATCGGTTTGACTTTGGCTTTGCCGTGGACTGGATGCGCAAGGATCTGGGCCTGGTGCTGGACGAGGCCAAACGCAACGGGGCCCGCCTGCCCGTGACCGCCTTGGTGGATCAGTTCTATGCCGACGTACAGCACATGGGCGGCCAGCGCTGGGACACGTCGAGCCTGATCAAACGGCTCAAGTAGGAAAAAATGCACCGCCAAGCCGGCGGCCCGCTTATTCAGGCCGATTGCGCCAGGGCAGGCTGTTACGGCTTGGATGCGCCGCCCGCTTGGGAGGGGGGTGCGACCATGCGAGCGAGTTCGTCTTCGCTGATCGTTTCCAGAATGCGCACCACCTTTTGCACACCAGCAGTGCCGCTGATGACTTCTGTGGCGAGTTTGGCCTCGCGCGCCGTCACCCGCCCCATGACATAGGTGGTACCACGCTCGGTTACGATTTTGAAGGCATTGGCCGACAATTCCTTGGCGTCAACCAAGGATGCCTTGACCCGCCCCGTCACCAAGGAGTCTGACGAACGCTGCGTCAGTGTGGAACTGCCCATGACGGCCAGTTCGTTGACGATGTGGCGGACGTTGTCCACTCCGGCCACAATTTGCGCAACCAATTGCTTGTCCTGCGCGGACGCAACCTCGCCCGTCAGCAGGACCTGGCGGTTGTAGCTGGCCACGTTCACATGGCCCCGCTCCCCCAGGGACTCGCGGATGCGGCTGGCGGCACGCAGCTCGATGCCTTCATCCTCCACCACGGTGCCGGTTGTGCGGCGATCCGTGGCGACCATGCTGCCCACCACCGCTCCGCCCACCGCCAGCGGGAAGCAAGCTGTCAACGTCGCCGCAGAAAGTGCCGCCAGCACCAGCATCAGGCCGGTGCGTCGAATGGAAATACTCATTTGGTAGGTTCCTGTTCGCCCAGTAGCTGGGCATCTACCGCATCACAAATGCAATGCAGGGTCAATATATGCACTTCCTGGATGCGGGCCGTGCGTTCATGGGGCACGCAAATGTGCACATCGGTGTCGCGTAAAACCTGCGCCATCTTGCCGCCACCCCGTCCGCTCAGGCCAACCACCACCATTTCGCGCGCATGGGCCGCCTCAATGGCCGCCAAAACGTTGCCCGAGTTGCCGCTGGTAGAAATTGCCAACAACACATCACCGGGCGAACCCAACGCCCGCACCTGCCGGGAGAAGATGGCGTTGAAATCGTAATCGTTGGCTATCGCGGTCAGGATGGAACTGTCGGTCGTCAAGGCGATGGCACCCAGCTCAGGTCGCTCGCGCTCAAATCGGCCCACGAACTCTGCCGCGAAATGCTGGGCATCCGCCGCCGAGCCGCCATTGCCACAGGCCAGCACCTTGCCACCGCTGGTGACGCATGCCAGCATGGCCTGCACCGCCGCCGCAATAGGTTTGCTTAAGCTCTGCGCCGACTGGTATTTCAGATCGGCACTGTCTATGAAGTGTTGTTGAATTCGTTGTTCCAGCATGGGGTCGGATGATACCGCGCGCCCAGTACCCCCATTGACCGCCACGGTCTAGCCCCACAAACCTTACACCGGGTTACGTCGGGACACTACGCCGCATCAAACGCTGCCTGCAACCACTGAACGCCCCCGGGCTCCAGCACCACGACGTCGAATCGGCAGGGCGGCGGCTCCCTTAGGCGCATCAGGTAGTGGCGCGCCGCAAACACAATGCGCCGCTGTTTGACCGCACCAATGCTGGCAGCCGCACCGCCGTGGCGCAACGATGCGCGTCTGCGCACCTCAACGAACACCACGGTTCCATCGGCAGCCTGCATGACCAAGTCGATTTCACCGCCTCCTCGGCCAGGGGTCCGATAATTGCGGGTCACCAGCTTCAGTCCTTGGCGTTGCAGGTAGTGCAATGCCTCGTCCTCCGCAGCGTCTCCCACGTGCTTGGTTGTTGGCCGCACCTCAGCGGGCCGTGCTGGTCTTATTGGAAGGAAACCCATGTGAGCGCTCTTTTTACTTCTGCCCTGGCAGCGGCAGCCGAAGCCGCTTCAGGCCAACATTATCCGCAGGGAACGCTGTACGTGGTGGCGACCCCCATTGGCAACCTGGCCGACATCAGTTTGCGCGCGTTGCATGTGCTGGGCCTCGTCGATGCAATTGCCTGCGAAGATACCCGCCATACGCAGTCGCTGTTAAGAGCCTACGGCATTGACAAGAGTGCTGCGCAGCTGATCGCCGTGCACCAGCACAACGAAGCGCAAGCCGCGCAGACGGTCATTGATCACGTGCGCCAGGGCCGTCGGGTTGCCTATGTCAGCGATGCAGGAACGCCCGGCATCAGCGACCCCGGTGCTCGGCTCGTAGCGGCTTTAGAGGAGGCGCAGTTGCGCTGCATGCCGTTGCCCGGTCCCAGCAGTGTGACGACTGTGCTGTCCGTGGCGGGAATCGCACACCATGAACCTGGCGGTTTCGTTTTCGTCGGATTTCTACCCAGCAAAAGCGATGCACGTGAACGGACGGTTCGGGCGCTGGAAACTGAAGCACGCGCGGTGGTGCTGCTGGAAGCACCCCATCGAATGGACGCGCTGGCACACGCACTCTCGTCACTTGGTAACCGGCCGGTGACTGTGGGGCGTGAACTGACCAAACAGTTTGAAGAAGTCGCCACGGTAGCCGCCGGCGATCTTCCCACTTGGTTGTCCGCAGACCCCAACCGCCTTCGTGGTGAATTTGCTTTGGTGCTGCACCCCCTCCCGCTCCGCAGTGAGCCTGCGCAAGACACCCGGGTCCTGCAACTGTTGCTTGAGCAACTCCCGCTCAAAACGGCAGTCAGGCTGGCTGCTGAGATTACTGGTGTGCCACGCAATACCCTGTACCCGGCCGCCCTGGCTCTGAAAGAGGGAAATGGCCTCGTCGCCCCGCAGTAACGGGCTCTGCAATGCCACAGTGAGTCGCCACCACCTTGCACGCAGGCTCAGTAGCCATGCACGCAGTTGTGCAGAACCGCCTTGATTGCAAGGGGGTCGCTTGCATCCACCCCCTGGCGCAAGGCTTGTAACTGCAGGTCCAGTTCATCCCAGTCCAAAAATTGCTCGTGCGCCTTCATGATGCGGGAATGCGCGGTCGGAGTGGGGTTGTCACCTATCAGCAATTCTTCGTATAGCTTTTCGCCAGGGCGCAGGCCGGTAATGACAATCTCTATGTCTCCTTCCGTGTTGGCTGCGTCTCGCACACTCATTCCCGACAGTTCCACCATGCGACGAGCCAGGTCCATGATCCGGACGGGTTCGCCCATGTCCAACACAAACACTTCGCCTCCAGTTGCCATGGCACCAGCCTGCAGCACCAACTGGGCCGCCTCTGGGATTGTCATGAAATAGCGGGTTACGTCGGCATGCGTGACGGTCAGCGGACCACCTGCCAATAACTGTTGTCGAAACAACGGGACGACGCTCCCGCTGGAACCCAATACATTGCCAAATCGCACCATGCTAAAGCGCGTGGTCAGGGAGGGAGTCATCCCCGCCATGGCCTGCAAGACCAACTCAGCCATGCGCTTGCTGGCACCCATGATGTTGGTGGGGCGTACCGCCTTATCCGTGGACACCAGCACAAAACTCTGCGCACCACTGGCCGCTGCCGCGCGCGCCATATTCAGTGTTCCAAACACGTTGTTGTCAATTCCCACTGCCGGGTTGGACTCAACAATCGGCACGTGCTTATACGCGGCAGCGTGGTATACCGTTTGCGGCAAGTAGGTTCCGCACACATCCTGCAGCCGAGCCAGATGCGCAACACTGCCCAATAGTGGCACCACATCCACTGTGAGCGCCATGGCAGAACACGCAGCGCGCAATTCCTGGTCAATGTTGTACAGGTTGTACTCACTGTGGTCCAGCAGCAGAAGTCGCCGGGGCCGCTCCACCAATATCTGGCGACACAGTTCACTTCCTATGCTCCCCCCCGCACCCGTAACCAATACAACCTTGCCCGCTAAGTTGCGGGCCAATAAATCCCGGTTTGGGGGCACCGGCTCGCGACCCAGCAGGTCTTCAATATCCAGTTCTCGGAAATCCTGAACAGTCACTCGACCGCTGGCCACATCGGCCCAATCCGGCAGGGTTCGGACATGGACGGGCAACGCACGCAAGCTGTCAATGATGCTCTTGCGACGCGTTCGCGAAGTACTGGGCAAAGCGAGCAAGACATCACTCACCCCTTGGCTGGCTACCAGATCAGCCAGACTGCTGGACCCATAAATCGGCACACCATTGACGCTGCGTCCTACCTTGGCAGGGTCATCGTCCACAAAGCCGATCAAGTCAAACTGCGGAGAGCCCCCCATGACCACAGCAGTTTGCACCCCGGCAGATCCTGCGCCAAATATTAAAAATCGGCTGGAAGACCTCCCTCCAGCAGATTGAAAACCCGCGAGCCACACGCGCGCAAAAGCACGGCTGGCACCGATCAGCAAAAAGAAAATCAGTGGCTGCAAGATTCCCAGACTGCGTGGCACCCAAATCCACTGCTGCATCCACAACAAGGCGGCAAACAGAAGGGCGGCATAGACCGCAGTCGCCTTCGCCGTGGCCAGCAGCGCAGCTTGCCCGGTATACCGGAAAATGGCACGGTACAAGCCAAACCTGATGAACAGGGGGACGAACAAGAATGCCGTCAGTAGATATATCCACCATTGCCCGGAAACCGGCCAATGCAAAGTATCCAGTCGCAACGAAAACGCCAACCAGGTCGCCACTACCGCAAGACACACATCCACCGCCAGCACTACCAGGCGTTTGGCCGAACGCGGCCATCCGAGAACTCTGCTCTGCATTGAACTCCGTCGTTGAATCAGCCCTAAATGGCGAACTCTTCCTTGGTCTTGCCCTCGGCCAGCAAGGCAGAGAGCCAACGCGGTGTCAACCCACGCCCACTCCAGCTCTCGCCATTGGGACCCCGGTATTTGGCGGCAACCACCGCGCTGCTCTTCTGGGACTTGGTGTTCGCCGTCTTGGAACCGGCGGAGGCCTTCCCTTTTGCTTTGCCTCTTCGGCCTGTGCTACCCGCCCGTTGCAAATCCTTGATCGTGATACCAAAAGCCTGCATTTTGGTCAGAATATCCTGCACCGTTGAATCAAACTCTCGGTCTTTGATTTCCGATGCTTGTTTCTGCAGCTTTTCGATTTGGGTCTGAATATCCAGCAAACTAGCCATACATTACTCCTAAGCACTCAATCAATGGGTTATGTCGCTGCGCATGATAACCTTATATGCGGTCAGAAATAGTATTTTTAAGTCAAATATCAACGAATGTCGTAATAGGTATTCTTTGTCCAACTCTACTTTTCTGGGTATTGGCAATTCATCTCTGCCATTGATCTGCGCCCACCCAGTCAATCCAGGTGGTATCTCATGAATACCATATTGTGTGCGAAGCGCAATCAAGTCGTGCTGGTTATAGAGTGCAGGCCTTGGACCTACGAAACTCATGTCCCCTACAAGAATGCTCCATAACTGAGGTAATTCATCCAGGCTGGTCTTTCGCAAAAAACTCCCAATGGGCGTGAGATAGTCATCTGGATTGGCCAATAAGTGTGTCGCAACGGCCGGAGTCCCCACCCGCATGCTCCGAAATTTCGGCATCCTAAAAATAGCATTGTTTCGGCCCACCCTGTCTGACCAGTAGAGCACTGGTCCGGGAGATGTGACCCGTACCAACAATGCCACCACACTTAGAGGAATTAGCAAATAAAACAGTGCGACCAGCACCAACACCAGATCCAGAATACGTTTCATAGTGTGCCAATCCTACTTTTTGTGCACCTGACGGTACCAGTCCGCAGTTGCCTGCAGGCCCTGTCGCAAGGTGAATGGGGGGTACCAGCCCAAGTCACGACAGACCTTGCTGCCATCGACACGCAAAGAACTCAGCAACCGCTCAAACTCTGCCGTTGAACCAGTCAGGTTGCCTACCATTTGCAATAGATAAGGAGGGACAGGAAAGAGTCGCGATGGCACCCCCAAAGCCCGCGCAAGGCCACGAAGCAGCGCGTGTGTTGACACAGGAGTCCCATCACTCACCAAATAGGTATGCCCGGGGGCGGCTGAGTGGGAGGCGCAGACCAACAGAAAATCAACCAAATTGCCTACGTACAACAAGTCTCGGAAATTCTTGGTCGCTCCCAGCGGCAAAGGGATACCACGACGCACGGCACCTAACAGCCGCAGAAAGTTTCCTCCGACGCCCGGACCATAAATCAAGGGTGGACGCACCGTAACTACTTCGAGTGCCCCTTGTAAATGGATTGCGCGCAAAGCCTGCTCGGCTTCCCACTTGGATACTGAATACGGATTGTGTGGGTCCGGCGTATCCTGGTCGGTGAATTCGAGATTTCCCTCTGTGCTGGGACCATTCACTCCAATGGAGCTTACATTGACCAATCTGCGCACGCCGGATGCCACGGCGCATTGCGCTAGCCGAATCGTTCCAGCTGTATTCACCGTTCTGAACTCTGCCAAGGGGTCTCGGGACTTGTCATGCATGATGTGCACTCGCGCGGCCAAGTGAATGATCACATCGCAATCCACCAGCGCGTCGGACCAGAGAGTATTGCCGTCAACATTTCCTACGGCGATATTTTCTACGCCCGGCGGCAGTATGCAGTGTGAACGAGTAATGCCTCGCACCACAAACCCTCGATTGACCGCCTCCAAACACAGTGCGCGGCCAACGAACCCATTAGCTCCCGTCACTGCCAACTTCTTCCCAAGACTCATTTCCATCCTAAAACAACGAGCGCAATGCACGACACCGCAAATAAAAATCGATCTCTCGGCCGGCGTCTGCATCGATGTGCCTGAAGTCCCAGGCGCAACATTCCCATTCGCCCGCCATCCGACCAATCTTTTACAAATGGCTCGTTCCCAAGCCCAATCAGCAGGGCAATCTGGCGCGCTTGACGCAACCCCCAGCCACTCAAGACCTTTCGAACACGCCAGGTAAATGCCGAAAAACCTGCATTTACCCCTACCTGATTGTTCTCGTGTTGTCGGTACATTAAACCTGCATACTCGTCAATGACCCACTTGTATCCATGGGCACGGGCGCAGGCGTAGGTAAACCAATCATGCAAGCCAAGCTCTGAAGTGACACCTTCATTGCGTCGAAGTGTTTCTTGAATTTCCAGTGCCAATTGCCGGCTCAATACAAAGGTGCACCCCGGTCCCGCAGATTCAAACAGATAGTCCCAACTGCGTTGGGGGTAGGATTTTTTTATATACAGTGATTTCCCGGTCTCCCAGAATGCCACTACGTCACTGGAATACCCCTCGGCCTGCTGTGCCACCATGCAGTCAAATGCCCGTTTAAGTTTGCCTGGCAACCAAATGTCGTCCTGGTCAGCGAATGCAATATAGTCAAATGTGGAGAAGTCCACCTCGCGCAATAGACGGAAGAAGTTTCCGGCCGCTCCGCCGAATTTCATCCCACAGGGAAGCAGTTGCACCCTCGGATTCCCTGCTTGTAAGCGCGCAAACCATTCTTCCGTGCCATCTGTTGAAACATCTACGCTGGCAAACAACGATACGTCAGCGCCAACCTGACCGACGATGGAATCAACCTGTTGTTGCAAGTATCGCACCCCGTTATACGCAGCAAGGCAAACGGCCACTGTCGGCGCTCGGGAATCAGCGAAGTCCATCGGTGCAAGAGAATTCACTTTCGGACAATCACCAGACGACGCAAAAATTTGGCGAGTGAGTAACACTGCAAAAACGGCAATAGAAAAGGCGAGATTTTTCCCTGCCTGCAGAAATATCGAAAATTAGCCAGTTCCGCCCGCTCCATGCTCCACATATCGGCACTCAACCCGGAAGCACCGTAAACCGGCTTGTACACAGCAGCCAGTTCAATTTGAAGCTTCATGACGGGCAATTGTGCCCCAACCACTTCCAACCACAACCGATGGTCTTCCATATGCCGCAAGCCCTCTGCAAAACGCATCGGAATGATTCGATGCAACATGACGGAAGGCGTGACAAATGCATGTTGCAATAGAAGCTTTCCCCACCGTACCGGTTGCGCCGATAGTGCTTCTATTGGCCAGCCGTGAGGAGCGCACGCATCTTGTGGCAACTGTCTGCATAGGTGCCCACTTAGAACCACCGTCGGATGGTCGCGCATATAGGCATATTGAATCTCAATTTTTCTAGGGTGCCATGCGTCGTCGGCGTCCAGAAACGCGATATACGGCTGCTGCGCTGCATTCCACCCCGCATTGCGAGCAGACGCCGCACCCGCATTGAATTCCAACGGAATCACTCGGATCCACCCCTCGTATCGACGTTGAAGTGCTAACAAAACCTCGAGCGTGCCATCGCCACTGGCATCTTCCACCAATAGCAACTCGTTAGGGCGCAGCGTTTGCGCTGCTACCGAAGCAATGGCTCGTTCAATCGTATTTGCGCAACGATAACAGGGCACCACAACTGTGACAGGACCGGTATTCATGCGTTCCGGTAACCTCTCAAAACTCCCAAGAACCGATCCAACCTCCCCATAAGCAAGCGCTTGGCCAGCATCCGAACTAGCATAAGAAAAATGGAGATACGTGGTACCGGCGCATGGCGCCGAAGGAACCGAGTGCTAGAGCACGTTGCATATTCATCCAGCAGCGGATTTCCCACCCCCAAACTCGCCGACTGTTTGTGCCAAATTCGGGAACCCTCCGCAACCGCCAATCGCCAGCCAGCCTTTCGCAATCGGAATCCGAGATCGGTATCCTCCCAATACATAAAGAACAGATCCTCGTCAAACAACCCGACTTGCTCCAGCGCCCCACGCAGGTACAGCGCTGATGCACCCGATACGAAGTCGATCGCGCCAGGCGCAACACGGTGGACAGACCGACCAAGCCAGAGGTTGACGCAACCTCCCCCAAAAAATTGAATCTTCGCCTTGTCTTCAGCTTCCAGTGCGACCGATCCCACGCAACCGAGTGAGCTATCGCGGTCCGCCATCTGAACCAATGCCGTCAATGCTTCCGGAGCCACGGTCGCGTCGCTATTGATTAGCCAGATGTATTCAGCGCCTCGTGCGAGTGCAACGCGAATGCCTCGATTGCATCCACCACCAAAGCCCAGGTTGATTCCGTTCTCTAGTATTTCTACGAACGGATACGCTTCACGGATGCGAGGCACCGACTCATCGGTTGATCCGTTGTCCACGATCAACAGTTTTGTATCCCGGTATTCCAGCTCCAATAGGGAAGCGATACAAGCAAGCGTATCTCTCCACCCATTCCAGTTTAATACTATGATGTACACCAGTTTCATTGGTGTTCTCTCCCAGTCGCTTGAAATCGTCGTACGCTCAACACCGCGTTCACCGAGCATCCGTGCGCTCGCAAACCAATTGCACGATATCTTGCTCTGCCCAATCCGACTTTCCAAATTGCCTCAATAGTGTGCGCGCTGCAAGAACATCGCCTGGCTCTGTGCATTGCCCCTTGCGGCGAATGCGTTCAGACTCGATTGCAGTTTCCATGCCATGCGACGGAACCTGAAGACACCGCACGCCCTGGGTCCGAAGCCACTCTATCAGCCATTGCGCACTTGGAATTGCCAAGTGCCGCGGAGCCTCAAGGCCTCGCCAGTGCTTCCCGTAATGGTTCCTCAGAAAACTAGCGGCATTGGGTGCACTCAGTAGGACTACTCCAGAAGGCTTCACCGCCGCAATGAGCATTTGCAGTAGGTGTACCGGTTGATGCACGTGCTCCAGCACATGGGAACACACCACACAATCGGCTTGACTCCGATAGCGGTCTAACAGCTCATACCCTCCGTGCTCCACCGATAAGCCCTTTTGCCTCACCGCACGCACCGCCGATGCGTCCATCTCTATCCCCACAGCCGTCCAACCAAGCTGCTCCGCCAGTCGGAGCTTGTCGCCGTTGCCACAACCTACGTCGATAAGCAGCCCTTTGCGCCGTTGCGCCAGTTCTCGCAATCCAAACGGCTCCGCAACCTTAGTTCCGAGCCAAGCTACCGTCCAACTAAGCCAGCGGGGCAAACTGAGTCTGGGCGAGATCGATACACTCCAGGTCTGTGACCACAACTCGTTACGAATACGCTGTTTTAACGTTGAAGCGCAGCGCGCTTCGTTCGTTCCACCCGCGTGGGTGTAGTAACGTTTATAGGCTCGTCCAATAGAAACTTCCGTCGGGCGGGGATTTAAATACAGTGCTTTGCAGTGGGCACACTCCCAATACTGCCAACGACCTGGTGCGCACGCAAAAGCCCAGTCCTCGACAGATTCAAAAGCCAGCGTTCTTGCTGCTTCACCACAATAGGGGCATTGCAAAACCGCTTCCAATTCCTCTGGGGGCCAACTAGTTTGCAAGATATAGCCTTTGTACGGAATAGTGAAGCAGCAGCCAATCCAGTACCACGCGAAATAGCCACGCCAATGCAGCGCCTATCAAACCAAAATTCAACGCGAGTATCCAAAACACCGCGATATATAACACCATCTCAGATAAGTGAAACAGCGCAGTTAATCTTGGATTCCCCCTTGCTTGCAATACAACATACGGAACCGACGCAATGGAGTTAAACCATATACCAATGCATAGTATCCACACGATCGGTAATGCTTCATGTGCGAAGGTACTGGATATCCAAATTGACAACACGGGATAAGCAAGTATCACTGCCACCGCACAAACGCCAAGCATAGATAACGCAACCCGTCGATACGTTAAACGGTAGGTCGAGGACACATCGTCCTCCCTCATTGCGGCAAGGCGAGGTAATAATGCACCCGTTAGCGCAGCCGGTATCATGAGCAAGCGCAGCAAACCTTCTTGCGGTATAGCATAGAGCGGCAACTGGTCAGCACCAACAGCTGCTCCGACAAGAAACCGATCGCCATAAACCATAAGCGGGCCAACTATTCCAGTGACGGTGACCCAGAACCCGTAGCTCCACAGCCCCTTGAAATGTTGCAAACGGAACGCTGCTTTACAAAACAAGAATTGCCGCAACTGAATAACCATCATGCCCAAAATCAAAATCCGTCCAAGTACCAAGTAGCCTGAGATGGCAATTAAATTCGGGCCATGAACCCAAATAGATACCGCGGGCAGCACAAACATTCCCGTTCCCAGCACCATTCGTCCGAGGTTAGATGCTAAAAATCTGTCTAACCCCTCTAAGGCCCCGCGCAAGCCGCTTGTCAATGTTGTGGGAACAATGCCCAATGCAGCTATCAAAAATGCCTGGCGCGTTTCATCTTGCAACGCGGGCGCAATCTTGAGCCACTTCATCGCGGACTCTGGTGCAAAAGCACCAACCAAGACCGTTCCCAATACGCCTGCCGCACCGGTCAGCAACAACCCAGCCTGTAGAACGGGAGAGATTTGGCGATCCTCTCCAGCTACCGACAATCGCGCCAATTGATAGGTCAGTGCCCTGCCCACACCCAGGTCAAAGAGACTAAAGTAGCCAATCAGGCCCCATATCAGTGTCAAAACTCCAAAGGCTTCATTTCCCAATTTTTCCAAGACAAACGGAATCAGTGCTACGCCTGCAAACAGCGGAACTCCGCTTCCTGCAAGATTCCACGCCGTATCGCGTCTAAGTGACATCAACGGAAGTCCGTATCCCCGGACATAAGCCACCACCGCTCCTTGAATATGTCGGCTCGGATATCGTGGGTCCAACTACTTGTCGGAATACTGACATTTAACTCACCGACTTCAGCCTCGCATTGTGCGAATCGATGGGCCTGATTTTTAGCAACCCAGCCATACAGAGTTGGCAGGCCCCAAACACCCGTTACGCGACGCACCTGATCAATGACAAGAGAAAGTTTGGCAAGCGGAAGTACGAGGTCCAATAACTCGCAGTAGTCTATAAAGCGACGCAAAACAGCTATTCCTATCGCCCGACCGGTAAAACGTTCGGTAACCAGTAGGATTTCATAGCGATGATGCGGATGGCGACAGTAACGGCTTTCAATGTACTGCCAATCACGCACTCCAACAACGTCGTTTCTCAAGTCGTGCGCCATGGCCTCCCACAATGCGTTCACACGCTTATGATCTGCCACATCGTCTTGTTTTAGCGCCCGCGCCCGCGTCCGCACTCTGTACCCCGGCGCAGATGGCTTCCAGTGAAGAGATGCCATTTTCCCAACTTCGGAATATAGTCCCATTTTTTCCGCTACCTGCATGGCGCGCAGATTGGGGAATCCAAACCCAAAGGGACCATAAATTTCCGCGCTGGTTGCGGCTGTAAGCAAAAACGGCCCCTGCCGCGTCATCACACCACGCTCCTTCGGGTGCACCATTACATCGCAAATCTGAAATGCCCAGTTGGGAGTCCCGCGCAGGCGAATTTCACGATAGATACCGCCGTAGTGTGCAACCAGTTCACCGTGTTTGGCAGCAATTACGGCGTTCCCACGCCCATCGCCGTATTTCCAATGCCACAACTCGCGGCTTAGCGGCTCCCCAAAAACTTCAACAAAAAGGTCGGCGATGTGATCAAAATCCTCCGGACGTACGTGACGCAATTGCCAACGCGGCGAGCTTGTTCTACGAAATATGCGGACGAACTCGCCGCTCGACTGATTGAGGGCAGTAGCATTTTCAGGCTTCTCCTCTGTATATCCCATGCGCTGTGCGATTGCGAACACATATTGCAGCCAATTCGGGTCGCGACATGGAACCGCAAGCTGATGGGAGCCGGTAAGCACGACTATTGCGCCATCCGTTAGCCAATTTGAAAGTTGGTCAAATAGGGCAAGCGGATGCACTGATGGTGCAAGCCCTAGCAACAGCGCCCCATCAAAACTCGCTTGCTCAAATTCTGGAAGTGCAATGTCCACCTGAAATATTTGTGAACGGGTAGAAGTTGGGTATTGCGCCAAATTACCTTCTTCACAAAGCGAGACCTTTTGTATGGAAAAACCCAATTCAGCCAAGCCCTCATCAGGGACGTTTGATGGACTTGCCGACAAAAGCAGCAGGCGACTTGGTGCCGGTGGCAAATAGCCAATCCACGGTACTTGCGCAAATTCAGCGAAGGTCTTAGGTACCAATGAGGATGCATCTGCCGTCATATATTGACCATAGGGTATCAGGTTTCAATGATTCACTATCTCAGCAATGAAACGGGATAGTGGTGATAGAGCTTCGTCCCTTGCTTGGTACGGACCAAATCAGTTCAAAGAAACAAATACAAGCGCCAGACCGGAACGCTTGTCGCGCTCTTCGCAACATAAAATGAAAAACGCCCTCTAGGAGAGGGCGTTGGTTTCAGACCAAAACTAAATTGGTTGCGCGAGAAGGATTTGAACCTCCGACCTTTGGGTTATGAGCCCAACGAGCTACCAGACTGCTCCATCGCGCGGTAACTTTGTATTATAGCTTACTCTGAGGCCGCCTCAGAATTTTCTTCAATCATGGCGGGACGGTCAACCAACTCTACCAAGGCCATTGGGGCGTTGTCACCTACACGGAATCCCATCTTCAAAATACGTGTGTATCCACCCGGACGTGCAGCAAAGCGAGGTCCCAAGTCATTGAACAATTTTGTCACACTGTCTCGGTCGCGCAGCCGATCAAACGCAAGACGACGATTAGCGACTGTGCCCTCCTTGGCCAAAGTAATCATTGGCTCGACTACACGGCGTAATTCCTTCGCCTTGGGAACGGTAGTCTTAATGACTTCGTGTTCAATCAGCGAGTTCATCATATTGCGCAGCATTGCCAAACGATGAGAGCTGGTACGGTTCAGTTTCCGTAGTCCGTGTCCGTGACGCATGTTGAAATTCCTTTGAGTTATAAATGGGCAGCCGTGTCAGGTACTGCCTCTTGCGTTAAACCCGCAGTGGGTTAAGAGTTAGCGCTTTTCCAGCGCCGCTGGCGGCCAACTCTCTAGCTTCATGCCGAGAGTCAAGCCACGGGAAGCCAGAACTTCCTTGATTTCGTTGAGTGACTTCCGACCCAGATTGGGCGTCTTGAGCAACTCGTTCTCGGTGCGCTGGATTAGATCACCGATGTAATAGATATTTTCCGCCTTCAGGCAGTTAGCGGAACGAACCGTCAGTTCCAACTCATCCACAGGTCGCAGCAGAATAGGATCGAACTGGGTATTGCCACGCGGCGCAGGTGCATCAAATGCCGCCAATTCACTACCTTCCAATTGCGCAAACACAGCCAACTGCTCTACCAAAATTTTGGCGGAAGCGCGCACCGCATCTTCTGCAGATATTGCACCGTTGGTCTCTATCTCGACCACCAATTTATCCAGATCCGTACGCTGTTCGACTCGCGCACTCTCTACCGTGTAGCTAACACGTTTGACCGGCGAAAAGGACGCATCCAAAACGATGCGGCCAATTGACTTATTGGGCTCGTCCGCGTGACGCCGCATGGTTCCGGGAATGTACCCACGCCCCTTTTCCACCTTGACCTGCATGTCCAACTTGCCGCCATGGGACAAGTTGGCAATTACGTGTCCGGGATTAATGATCTCAACATCATGCGGAGTCTGAATATCAGCGGCTGTTACAATACCCTCAATATCCTTGCGCAAACTCAGCGTCACTTCGTCGCGATTGTGCAACTTGAATACAACACCCTTCAAATTAAGAAGAATATTGACCACGTCTTCTTGCACTCCGTCAATAGACGAGTATTCGTGCAATACACCGGCAATAGTGACCTCAGTTGCCGCAAAACCGGGCATCGACGATAGCAGTACACGGCGCAACGCGTTTCCGAGAGTATGCCCGTAGCCACGCTCAAAGGGCTCCAGCGCAACTTTAGCGCGATTTGTTCCCAATTGTTCGACGTTGATGGATTTTGGTTTTAGCAAACTGTTTTGCATGCAGACTTCCTCTCAATACCCCCGACTCGTTACATCGGTAAGGCTGGTGAAGCCCCTTGATTGCAGTGCCCCACAACCAAGGAACGATTTCAAATTTTTGATCGCTATTAGCGCGAATACAACTCAACGATCAAGGACTCGTTAATGTCGGCGCCGAACTGATCCCGGTCTGGAACAGACTTGAAAGTTCCCTCAACTTTTTCGGCATTCACGTCAACCCAAGACGGCATACCCACTTGCTGCGCCAGCTGCAATGCCTCCACCACGCGATTCTGCTTTTTTGATTTCTCGCGCACAGCAATAACATCACCCGTTTTCACCAAATATGAAGGGATGTTGACGGAACTGCCATTAACCGTAATTGCTTTGTGGGACACCATCTGGCGCGCTTCCGCGCGTGTAGAGCCAAACCCCATGCGATACACAACGTTGTCCAGACGGGACTCCAAGAGGAACAGCAGATTGGCCCCAGTGTTGCCTTTGCGACGATCGGCCTCTTCGAAATAACGGCGGAATTGTTTTTCCAACACACCGTACATGCGTTTGACCTTTTGCTTTTCGCGCAATTGAAGGCCATAGTCAGAGGTGCGGGCACCAGAAGTGCGTCCGTGCTGTCCGGGTTTTGAGTCAAATTTTGCCTTGTCACCAATCGCGCGGCGTGCGCTCTTGAGAAAAAGGTCAGTGCCTTCGCGGCGGGAAAGTTTAGCCTTGGGGCCGAGATAGCGTGCCACTTGATCTTCCTTTTATGTCATCTTCCGCGTCAGAAACACGGGAGCCACCGGCAAATTCCGGTGGCGGTGGGCTTGTTGATGAAACGTTAAATACGACGGCGCTTTTGAGGGCGGCATCCATTGTGAGGAACAGGCGTCACATCAGCAATCATATTGATGCGAATGCCCAGAGCTGCCAGTGCACGAACCGACGATTCACGACCGGGACCCGGGCCCTTGATTTCGACATCCAGGTTCTTAATGCCTTGGTCCAATGCCGCCCGGCCGGCCACTTCGGATGCTACCTGCGCAGCAAACGGAGTGGACTTGCGGGACCCCTTGAAACCTTGGCCGCCCGAGGACGCCCAAGATAACGCGTTACCCTGACGATCAGTTATCGTAATGATGGTGTTGTTGAACGAAGCGTGCACGTGGGCGATACCGTCCGCAACGTTTTTGCGAACTTTCTTGCGAACGCGCTGGGCTGCGCTATTGGCGGGAGCTTTTGCCATAGTGGTCTCTCAATCCCTGTTATTTCTTCAATGAAGCAGCAGCCTTACGTGGGCCTTTGCGGGTACGGGCATTTGTGCGGGTACGCTGACCACGCATGGGCAGTCCGCGACGATGGCGGAACCCCCGGTAGCAACCAATATCCATCAAACGCTTGATGTTCATCGTCGTCTCGCGGCGCAGATCGCCTTCGATCGTGAATTGAGCTATCTGATCACGGATCTTCTCCAGATCAGAATCAGTCAAATCTTTGACCTTCTTGGAATATGCAATGCCACAGGCTTCGCAAATCTTGCGAGCGCGCGTGCGACCGATACCAAAAATGGCGGTCAGGCCAATCTCGGAATGCTGTTGCGGCGGAATGTTGATGCCAGCGATACGTGCCATTTTCGTCCTCTAAAACTCTTGCAATTAACCCTGACGCTGTTTGTGGCGCGGATCTGTACAGATCACACGCACAACGCCTTTGCGTCGGATGATTTTGCAGTTGCGGCAAATTTTCTTGACCGAAGCCGAAACTTTCATACTTCTCTCCTAAAACCCTTCGCCTCGTTCCGACTTTGATTCGCGCGGAACATGCGCTATTTACTTTGCTCTAAATACGATCCGCGCACGACTCAGGTCGTACGGGGTCAACTCAACAGTAACCTTGTCCCCGGGCAATATACGGATATAGTGCATCCGCATCTTGCCGGAAATATGGCCCAACACCACATGTCCGTTTTCCAACTTGACGCGAAACGTTGCATTGGGAAGATTTTCTACTATCTCCCCCTGCATCTGAATAACGTCATCCTTTGACATATGAATTCGCTGCGGATCAAGATGCTTTGAAATTGGCCTTCTTCAACAACGATTCATACTGCTGGGACATCATGTAATTCTGAACCTGGGCCATAAAGTCCATGGTCACGACCACAATGATCATCAAAGACGTACCGCCAAAATAAAACGGCACGTTGTATTTGAGAATCAAGAACTCGGGCAACAAGCATACAAAAGTGATGTAGATTGCACCCGCCAACGTAAGGCGGAGCAGAATTTTATCAATATATTTTGCAGTCTGGTCGCCTGGACGAATTCCAGGAATGAACGCACCGCTTTTCTTCAAGTTATCGGCAGTTTCCCTACTATTGAACACCAATGCGGTATAGAAAAAACAGAAAAATACGATAGCTGCCGCATACAACATCACATAGACAGGTTGCCCAGGACTCAGCGTGCTAGATATATCCTTTAACCACCGCATCGAATCTCCGGAGCTAAACCAGTTCGCAATGGTTGCAGGCAACAAGATGATGGACGACGCGAAAATCGGGGGAATCACTCCAGCCATATTCAGCTTCAGTGGCAGGTGAGAAGATTGTCCACCGTACACCTTGTTTCCCACCTGACGCCTTGCGTAGTTGACCAGAATTTTGCGCTGTCCCCGTTCAACGAACACCACGAAATACGTGACAAGCGCGACCAGAACGACAACCAACAACGCAACGATGATACTCATTGCACCCGTCCGAACAAGCTCCAACAAGCCACCGATTGCACTGGGTAGTCCGGCTGCAATGCCACCAAAGATAAGGATGGAAATCCCGTTACCGAGGCCGCGCTCCGTGATTTGTTCACCCAACCACATCAGGAACATGGTCCCCGCAGTCAGTGTTACGACAGAAGTGAGGCGAAAACCGAACCCCGGAGAAATCACCAGCCCCGCAGAAGACTCCAAGGCCAAAGCGATACCCAACGACTGAAACAGCGCCAACCCTACCGTGCCGTATCGCGTGTATTGCGTGATTTTGCGACGACCAGCCTCCCCTTCCTTCTTCATTTGTTCGAAGGTAGGAAGGACATAGGTCAACAACTGCATAACGATCGAAGCCGAAATGTACGGCATGATCCCCAATGCAAAAATCGTAAAACGGGACAGGGCTCCACCTGAGAACATATTGAAAAGGCTCAATATGCCACCTTGCTGGCCCTTGAATAATTGCTGCAGCTGTGTTGGATCAATGCCGGGCACTGGAATATGAGCGCCGAGACGATAAACAACCAATGCCAACAACAGAAACACTAGTCGCCGACGCAAGTCGCCGAACTTGTCCGTTTTCGCCATTTGAGCCGCGGTAGTTGCCACTTAATCCTCTTTTCGCGTCAAACGTCAGGCAATGCTTCCGCCAGCTGCTTCAATGGCAGCCTTGGCTCCGGCTGTGGCACCGATGCCATTGAGCTTGACCGCCTTTGACAGTGCGCCCGTGTTGATAACTTTGACCACTTTGGTCAACTGTCCCACCAGCTTTTCCTGCTTGAGTGTCAACAAATCTACCTCAGTGAGGTTCAGGGCATCCAGCATGGACAGCGTAATCTCGGCATTGAACTGCAGCAAATGAGATTTAAATCCACGCTTCGGCAGACGGCGATGCATAGGCATTTGGCCACCTTCAAAGCCAACTTTGTGATAACCGCCCGCACGAGATTTCTGTCCCTTGTGGCCACGACCCGCAGTCTTACCCAAACCTGAACCGATACCACGGCCAACACGACGTTTGGCGTGTTTGGCACCCTCTGCCGGCTTAATGCTATTGAGTTCCATCATCTTGCCTTTTAAAGCACACGGACCAGATAACTGATCTTGTTAATCATTCCGCGAACTGCGGGTGTATCCACCAATTCACTGGTGCTGTTGAGTTTTCGTAAACCCAAACCACGCACCGTGGCACGGTGCGACACCTTGGTACCAATCGGGCTACGCACCAACTGGATCTTTACAGTTTGTTGTGTTGTCATTGTGAGGTCCGCCTTTAGACAAAGAGCTCTTCGACGGTCTTACCGCGCTTAGCAGCGACTTCCGATGGCGTCGTCGACACGGATAGCGCATCCAGGGTAGCGCGAACCATGTTGTAGGGATTTGTAGAACCATGGCTCTTTGCCACGATGTCCGTAATACCAACCACTTCAAACACCGCACGCATTGGGCCGCCGGCAATGATGCCAGTACCCTTGGGGGCCGGTGCCATCATCACATTGGCTGCGCCGTGATGTCCCTTCACCTGGTGGTGAATAGAACCGTTTTTCAGCGAAACCTTGATCATATTGCGGCGAGCTTCTTCCATTGCCTTTTGCACAGCGGCAGGGACTTCCTTCGACTTCCCCTTGCCCATGCCAATGCGCCCTTCACCATCACCCACCACAGTCAGTGCGGCGAAACCGAGAATTCGACCGCCCTTCACCACTTTGGTGACGCGATTGATCGCAATCATCTTCTCGCGCAGTCCATCCTCAGGCCCTTCAGCCTTACCCTGCATCTTTGCTTGTACTTTAGCCATTGTGTATTCCGATCTGCTTAGAACTGCAAGCCAGCTTCGCGTGCCGCATCGGCCAGCGCTTTAACGCGGCCATGGTACGCAAAACCTGCGCGATCAAATGCGACTTTTTCGACACCGGCGGCCTTCGCCTTTTCGGCCACACGCTTGCCAATGATCTGTGCTGCGGCGACATTGCCGCCTTTACCCGCCGCGCCCAATGCCTTGCGAACTTCTGCTTCCGCAGTCGAGGCCGCGGCCAACACCTTGCCGCCATCGCCAGAAATTACGCTGGCGTAAATATGCAAATTGGTGCGATTGACAGTCAAACGCGCAACGCCTTGCGTGGCAATGCGGATGCGAGTCTGACGGGCTCTGCGAAGACGCTGCTCTTTTTTGGTCAACATGTTGCAGCTCCTTATTTCTTCTTGGTTTCTTTGATCGT